>NZ_MCRJ01000079.1 GCF_001720135.1 Methylobrevis pamukkalensis | reverse complement strand
CGCCTCGATGCTCTCCGCATAGCCCGGCACCAGCCTGCTGCCATGGGTCAGGCGGGCGATGTCCATCCTTACCTGCGCCCTTGCACCGACGATCACCACCTCCGCGCCCCGCTTGGCCGCCAGATCGAAGAAGCTGGCCAGCGCGGTGCCGCCGGTGGCGTCGATGAAGGGGACGGTTGTCATGTCGAGGACATAGCGGCGCGGGGTGTCGCCGATGCGGTCGAGGATCGAGGACAGGCGTTGGGTGGCGCCGAAGAAGAACGGGCCGCTGATGCGGTAGACGACGACGTCGGAGGGGCGGGCGTCCGGGCCGAGGCCTTCGTCGTCGGGCTCGTCCTCCTCCAGCAGACGCGCATGGGTCTCCACCTCCACCGCCTCGGCCATGCGATGGACGAAGAGCATTGCCGCCGCGACGACGCCGAAGCCGATCGCCACGGTGAGATCGACGAACACCGTCAGCAGGAAGGTCGCGACCAGCACGAAGCGGTCGCCGGTGGTGGCGTGGGCGAGGATGTGGCGGATGTGGTGGACTTCGGAGATGTTCCAGGCCACCACGACGAGGATCGCGGCAAGGGCGGCGAGCGGGATGTAGCCGAGCAGCGGCGCGGCGAGCCCCATGAAAGCGAGCAGGAACACCGCGTGCAGCATGCCGGCCACCGGGGTGCGGCCGCCTGCGCGGATGTTGGTGGCGGTGCGGGCGATCGCGCCGGTGGCCGAGATGCCACCGAAGAACACCGCGGCGCAGTTGGCGATGCCTTGCGCGACGAGTTCGACGTTGGAGCGATGGCGGCGGCCGGTCATGCCGTCGGCAACCACGGCCGAGAGCAGGGACTCGATGCCGGCCAGCAGCGCGATGGTGAGCGCGTCCGGCACCAGTTCGCGCATCAGCGAAAAGTCGATCTCCGGCAGGGACGGCGAGGGCAGGGTGCGCGGCACGCCGCCGAAGCGCGAGGCAATCGTCGCGATGTCGAGGTCGAGGACGAAGGCGGCGAGCGAGGCGACCGTGATCGCGATCAGGAAGCCCGGCCAGTGCGGCTTCCAGCGCTTCAGGCCGAGAATGAGCCCGAGGGCAAGGGCGGTGACGGCGACCGCCGAGGGCATCGTCTCGCCGAGATGCCCGCCGATTTCCACCATCTTCGGCAGGAACTCGCCGGGCAGGGCGATCTCGAGGCCGAGGATGTCCTTGAACTGCGAGCCGAGGATCGACACCGCGATGCCGGCGGTGAAGCCGGTGACGACCGGGTAGGGGATGTACTTGATGTAGGTGCCGAGCCTGAGCAGGCCGAGGATGATCAGCAGCACGCCGGCCATCAGGGTGGCGAGCGCAAGGCCGCCGTAGCCGTGGCGCTGGATCACGTCGAAGACGACGACGATGAAGGCCGCCGTCGGGCCGCCGATCTGGTAGCGGCTGCCGCCGAACATGGAGATCAGGAAGCCGGCGACGATGGAGGTGTAGAGCCCCTGTTCGGGCGTGGCGCCCGAGGCGATCGCGATCGCCATCGCCAGCGGCAGGGCGACGATGGCCACGGTAAGCCCGGCGACGGCGTCGGCCCGGAAGGTGGCCAGCGTGTAGCCCTCGCGCAGGCAGGTGACGAGCTTCGGCGTGAAGAGGTTTGCATAGTCCGCGGCACCGTGCCGGCCTGCCGATCCGCCCCTGGCGTCCATCCTGTATCCCCGATCTTGTCGCGCCCCGTCCGCACGTCCGGCGCAGCGCCGGCAGGGACGAGACGGCGGCGCTGGCCTCACCGGGGCAGCGGGGGCGAATCGAGATCGGCGGAGTGCGGAAGTGTGCGCTGCAATGATCGCGCCGGCCGATCGCCGAGGTCCATAGGTGAAGTCACCATCTTGACTCGAATCCGTGGTAGATCGCCGATCAGGGTCGATCGAACCGTTTCGACGGGACGTTTCGACCCGTCCCGCCGCCTGCCGAGTGTCCCGTCTTGCCCCTGTTCGTCCGCTTCGGCCTGCCGTTTCTCCTCAATGCCTTTCTCCTCAGCAGCTGGCTCACCCGCATTCCGGATCTCCAGACCGGCCTTGGCATCGACAAGGCGACGCTGGGACTTGCGCTGTTCGCCATGCCGCTCGGCACCGTCTGCGCGCTGCCGCTGGTCGGCCGGGTGATCGAGCGGGCTTCGGAACGGGCCGCGAGCCTCATCGGGGCCCTCGGCGGTTTTCTTGCGCTGGTGGCGATCGGCGGTGCGCCGACATGGCTGCTGTTCACCCTGTCGCTGTTCGTGCTCGGCCTGTTCAACGCGCTGATGGAGGTGGCGATGAATGTCGCCGCCGCCGGCGCGGAGCAGAGATACCGTGTGCACATCATGTCGCGCTGCCACGGCTTCTGGAGCATCGGCATGGTGGTCGGCGCGCTGGTGTCGGGCGTTCTGGCCGAGATCGGCGTGTCGCCGCTGCTGCATCTCGGCGGCATCTGCGTCGTCGGCATTCTGGCGGCCGGGATCCTTTTCCGGGTGGCCGTGGTTCCGGGCGGCCCTGCGGTTCCGCCGGAGGCCGCGGCGGCGGACGCGGGCGGGCATGCCACCTTCTCCCTGCCGGGCCGGGCGATCCTCGGCGTCTGCCTGATGACGGTCGGCGTCACGGTGGCGGAGGGGGCGATGTTCGACTGGAGCACGCTGTTCCTGCGCCGCGATCTGGAGGCCGCGCCGCTCGTTGCCGGTATCGGCTATGCGCTGTTTGCCGGCGCGCAGGCGACGATGCGGCTCTGCGGCGACATGATCCGCGCGCGGATCGCCGCCGAGCACATCGTGCTGGGATCGGGCATCGCCACGGTCATCGGCATCACCGGCATCGCGCTCAGCCCCAGCGCCTTCGTCGCCTGGCCGTTCCTGATGCTGACCGGCGTCGGCGTGTCGATGGTCTATCCGATCGCCTCGATGGTGGTGACCCTGCGGCCCGGCCGCAGCCCGGCGGCGAATGTCGCCGGCCTGACGCTGGTGGTGATGATGGCTCTCTTGACCGCGCCGCCCCTGATCGGTCTGATCGGCGAGGCCTTCGGTCTCAGAGTCGCCTTCCTCGCGGTCGTCCCCGTGGCGCTGCTCACCGTGATCCTCGCCCGGCAGGCCCGGGCGGATGCGCGGGTGGAAGTCACCGCCTGAAGCCGACGTTTCGCGTGAATCAGCAGGGGTTTGCCATGAAAGCCATCCGTGTCCATGCCTACGGCGGCCCCGAGGTCCTCTGCCTCGACGAGATCGAGGTCGGCGCGCCGGGCCCCGGCCAGGCGCTCGTGCGCCACGAGGCAATCGGCGTCAACTTCATCGACGTCTACCACCGCACCGGCCTCTATCCCTCGCCGACGGGCCTGCCCTTCGTGCTCGGCTGCGAGGGCGCGGGCGTGGTAGAGGCGGTGGGCGAGGGCGTGAGCGAGGTGAAGCCCGGCGACCGGGTGGCCTATGCCGGTCCGATCGGCGCCTATGCGGAGGCCCGCCTCGTCACCGCGTCGCGGCTCGTGCCGCTGCCGGACGGGATCGATGCGCGCACGGCCGCCGCCGCGATGCTGAACGGCATGACGGCGCAGTATCTGCTGCGCCAGACCTTCAGGGTGGAGGAGGGGCACACCATCCTGATCCACGCGGCGGCAGGCGGCGTCGGCCTCATTGCCGGCCAGTGGGCGCAGCATCTCGGCGCCACCGTGATCGGCACCGCCGGCGGGCCGGAGAAATGCGCGCTGGCGCTCCGCAACGGCTACGATCACGTCATCGACTACAGGACCGAGAATTTCGCCGAGCGCGTGCGCGAGATCACCGGCGGCAAGGGCTGCGACGTCGTCTACGATTCCATCGGCCGCGACACGTTCCCCGCCTCGCTGGACTGCCTGAAGCCGCGCGGCCTGTTCGTGTCCTTCGGCAATGCCTCCGGCCCGGTGGAAGGCGTCAACCTCGGCATCCTCTCGCAGAAGGGCTCGCTCTACGCCACGCGGCCGACGCTCTATGCCTACATCAACACACGCGACGAACTCCTGGCGACCGCCGGCGACCTGTTCGACGTGATCGACCGGAGCATCGTCGACATCGCCGTCAACCAGACCTTTGCGCTCGGCGAGGCCGGCGCCGCGCACCGCGCGCTGGAATCGCGGGCGACGACCGGATCGACACTGCTTCTGCCCTGACGCGCGACCGCCGCGGAGCCGATCGCCCCATGGACGAGAGAATCCGGCATCTTCTCAGCCCGTCGCTGCGCTATTTCGCGGCGGTGGCGCGCTATGGCTCGTTCCGGGGCGCGGCGCGCGAGCTCAACATTGCCTCCTCGGCGGTCAACCGCCAGATCCTGTCGCTGGAGGAGGCGCTGGGGGTGACGCTGTTCGAGCGGGTCGGCCGCGGCATCCGCCTGTCGCCGGCCGGCGAACTGCTGCTCGGTCATACCGCGGCGGTGCTGCGGGAGATGGAGGGGCTGGCCACCGGCCTCGACGCGCTGCGCGGGCTCGGCACCGGCCGGGTGCGCATCGCCAGCGTGGAAAGCGTCGGCGAGGCGATCCTGCCGGGCATCGTCACGCGCTTCTCGGCCGCCTGGCCGGGCATCGACGTCCATGTCACGGTGGCGGTGTCGGACGAGGTGGAGCGGCTGGTGCTCGCCGGCGAGGCGGACGTCGGCCTGACCTTCAATCCGCGCATGGAGGCGTCGCTTGCGATCGGCTTCCGGCGCAACCTGCGAATCGGCGCGGTGGTGGCGCCCGGGCATCCGCTGGCGGCACTGCGCCGGGTCGGACTCGCCGAGTGCCTGCGTTATCCACTGGCACTGCCGGCGCGGGGCCTGTCGCTGCGCCATGCGCTCGATTCGACGTCGGCGATGCGCGGCGGCGACATCCGCACCCCGGTGGAAGCCGACACGCTCGGCGTCATGAAGGCGATGGCGCGCGGCGGCACGCTGGTCGCGTTCCAGACACTGGTCGGTCTCGAGCAGGATCTTGCCGCCGGAACGCTGGTGTTCCGGCCGCTCGCCGACGCCGATCTGCCGGTCGACCAGTTCGCCGTGATCTCCCGGGCCGAGGGGACGCTCACACTGGCGCCCACAACCTTTCATGCCTTCGCCGTCAACGAGCTTTCCCGCCTGCTTTCCGGTTATGATGCCGAAGCGGCATCGGATCGTCCGTGATTTCATGCTTTTGATGCCCGGTTCATCGTGCCACTATGTTGAGCAGGATGGGTTTCGCCTCGGCGTTCCGGACATCGCATCACAGTGGCCTGACACCGCTTTGCAGGAACCTGACAGGGGGACGACTTGGGCAGACTGACCACGCATGTTCTCGACGCCGTCGCCGGCAAGCCCGCGGCGGGCGTCGCCGTGACGCTCTACCGGATCGACGCTGCCGGTCCGGTTGTGGTCGCGAATGCGACCACGGACGCCGACGGGCGCATCTCGCCGCTGGTCGAAGAGGCGGCCTTCGTCGCCGGCATCTACGAGTTGCACTTCCTGTGCGGCGCGTATTTCCGGGGCGCGGGCGTGCCGCTCTCCGACCCGCCCTTCCTCGACATCGTGCCGATCCGCTTCGGGATTGCCGACGCGGGCCAGCATTTCCACGTGCCGCTGCTGCTGTCGCCCTACAGCTATTCGACCTACCGCGGGAGCTGACGGCGATGCGCGACACCATCCGGATCTTCAGGAACGGCCGAATCGTCGAGATCGAGGACTTCGGGCCGACCGAGACCCTGCTCGACTATCTGCGCCTGCGTGAGGGGGCCGTCGGCACCAAGGAAGGCTGCAACGAGGGCGACTGCGGCGCCTGCACGGTTGCGGTCGGCAGCGCGGTCGGCGGACGGATGGTGTATCGCCCGGTCAACGCCTGCATCCAGTTCGTCGGCATGCTCGACGGCAAGGAGGTGGTGACCGTGGAGGATCTTGCGGAGAACGGGGTGCTTCATCCCGTTCAGGCGGCGATGGTCGACCATCACGGCTCGCAATGCGGCTTCTGCACGCCCGGCATCGTGATGAGCCTGTTCACGCTCTACCACGCGGGCCGGCCGGCCGAGCATGGCACCATCAACGACTGGCTGGCCGGCAACCTCTGCCGCTGCACCGGCTATCGGCCGATCACGGACGCCGCCAAGGCCTCCTGCGGCGGGGTGCCGGCCGACCGCTTTGCCCGCGAGGCGGACGCGACCACGGGCGTGCTGGAGTTCCTGTCCGACCGGCAGGACATCTTCGTCGGCGACAGCGAGCGATTCTTCGCCGCCCCTCGCACCGTCGACGCGCTCGCCGATCTCTACATGCAGCATCCCGATGCGACGCTGGTGGCCGGCGCGACCGATGTCGGCCTGTGGGTCAACAAGCAGATGCGCGACCTGCCGAAGGTGATCCACCTCGGCCGGGTGCTGGGCATGAGCCACATCGAGGACATCGGCGACGCGGTGCTGATCGGCGCGACGGCGAGTTTCGAGGATGCGCTGCCCCATCTGGCGGCCATCGACCCGGACATCGGCGAGATGATGCGCCGCATCGGCTCGCGGCAGGTGCGCTCGGCCGGCACGGTCGGCGGCAATGTCGCCAACGGCTCGCCGATCGGCGACACGCCGCCGGTGCTGATCGCGCTCGGCTCCACCGTCGAACTGCGCAAGGGCGACGAGAGCCGCGCGCTGCCGCTGGAGCGCTTCTTCATCGACTACGGCCGGCAGGACCGCGAGCCCGGCGAGTTCGTCGCCGGCCTGATGGTGCCGAAGCTCGGCCCGGGCCAGCAGTTCCGGGCCTACAAGATCTCCAAGCGCTTCGACCAGGACATCTCCGCCGTGCTCGGTGCCTTCCGCTTCACGCTGGAGAACGGCGTGATCACCGACGCGCGCATCGCCTTCGGCGGCATGGCGGCGACCCCGAAGCGCGCCGTGCTCGCCGAAAGCCGGCTGATCGGCGCCGAACCGGTGAAGGCGGCCAGCTGGGCGCCGGCGCTGGAGGGGCTGTCGCAGGATTTCAGGCCGCTGACCGACATGCGCGCGAGCGCTCACTACCGTCTGGAGACCGCGCGGGCGCTGCTTGCCAAGGCGCTGGTGGAGATCGCCGGGGCGCCGACCGCGACCACCCGGGTGATCGGCCGCCGCGAGACGCCGGCCGGAGAGGGAGAGGCCGCCCATGCCTGACAGCATCGTGGACGACAAGGTCTATGCCACGGCCCGCCAGCCGATCCGCCATGACAGCGCGATCAAGCATGTCACCGGCGGTGCGGTCTACATCGACGACATGCGCGAGCCGGTCGGCACGCTGCATCTGGCGCCCGGCTGGTGCCGGACCTATGCGAAGGCCCGTCTCGACGCCCTCGACCTCACCGAGGTCCGGGCGGTGCCCGGCGTCGTTGCCGTGCTCACCAAGGACGACGTGCCGGGAATCAACGACGTCAGCTCCTCCTTCGGTGACGATCCGATGCTCGCCGACGGCGAGGTGCTGTTCTGGGGCCAGGTGGTGTTCTGCGTGGTCGCGACGACCCGCGAGGCGGCGCGCAAGGCCGCGCGGCTCGCCCGCTTCGAGGTGGTGCCCGGCACGCCGCTGGTCACGGTCGCCGACGCGCTGGCGGCCGACAGCCATATCATGCCGGAGTATCGCTTCGGCCGCGGTGACGTCGCCAAGTCGCTGAAGGACACCCAGCGGCGCCTGTCCGGCCAGATCGCGGTCGGCGGGCAGGAGCATTTCTATCTCGAAGGCCAGGTGGCCATGGCCGTTCCGGGCGAGGACGGCGACATGACCGTCTACTCCTCGACCCAGCATCCGACCGAGGTGCAGCACACGGTCGCCAAGGTACTCGGCGTCACCGAGGCCTCGGTGACGGTCGAGACCCGGCGCATGGGCGGCGGCTTCGGCGGCAAGGAATCCCAGGCCAACCAGTGGGCGGCGCTGGCCGCGCTGGCGGCGCGGGTGACCGGCCGGCCGTGCAAGATGCGGCTCGACCGCGACGACGACATGATCATGACCGGCAAGCGCCACGATCAGGTCGCCAGCTTCGACGTCGCCTATGACGGCGAGGGGCGCATCCTCGCGGTCGACCTCGATTTTGCGTCCCGCTGCGGCTATTCGGCGGACCTGTCGCTCGGCGTCAACGACCGGACGATGTTTCACGCCGACAACGCCTATTTCTATCCGAACGTGTCGATCCGCTCGCAGCGGCTCAAGACCAACACCTGCTCGAACACCGCCTTCCGCGGCTTCGGCGGGCCGCACGGGGTGATCGCCGCCGAGCGCATCATCGATTCCATCGCGATCTCGATCGGCCTTGATCCGCTGGAGGTGCGCAAGCGCAACTTCTACGGCCCGGGCCGCGACGTGACGCCCTACGGCCAGAAGGTCGAGGACAACATCCTCGCCGAGCTGGTGGGCGAACTGGAAGCCTCGTCGAACTACTGGAAGCGCCGCACGGCGGTGCGCAGCTTCAACGCCAAAAGCCGGATCCTGAAGAAGGGCCTCGCGCTGACGCCGGTGAAATTCGGCATCTCCTTCACGCTGATCCACCTCAACCAGGCCGGCGCGCTGGTCCACGTCTACACGGACGGATCGGTCCATCTGAACCACGGCGGCACGGAGATGGGGCAGGGCCTGTTCCTCAAGGTGGCGCAGGTGGTGGCCGAGGAATTCGGCCTGCCGATCGACCAGGTGAAGATCACCGCGACCAACACCGCCAAGGTACCCAACACCGCCCCGACCGCGGCCTCCTCCGGCTCCGATCTCAACGGCATGGCGGCGCAGGCGGCCTGCCGCGAGATCAAGGCGCGGCTCGTCGACTTCGTGTCGATGGAGTACGGCACGCCGGCCGACAAGATCGACTTCCGCGACAGCCAGGTGATCATCGGCAATGGCGCGGTGCCGTTCCGCGAGATCGTCAAGAAGGCGTTCATCGCCCGGATCCAGCTTTCGGCGGCCGGCTACTACAGGACGCCGAAGATCCACTGGAACCGCGACAAGGCGGAAGGCCGGCCATTCCTCTATTTCGCCTATGGCGCCGCCTGCGCCGAGGTGACGGTCGACACCATGACCGGGGAGATGAAGGTCGACCGGGTCGACATCCTCCACGACTGCGGCAAGTCGCTCAATCCGGCGATCGACATCGGCCAGATCGAGGGCGGCTTCGTGCAGGGCATGGGCTGGCTGACCACCGAGGAACTGGTGTTCGACGGGCAGGGCCGCCTGCGCACCCACGCGCCCTCGACCTACAAGATCCCGACCGCCTCCGACGTGCCGGAGGAGTTCGTGACGAAGCTGTTCGACAGCCCCGGCAACCGCGAGGAGACGATCTTCCGCTCCAAGGCCGTGGGCGAGCCGCCGCTGATGCTGCCGGCCTGCGTGTTCTCGGCCGTGCTCGACGCGGTCGCCAGCCTCAAGCCCGGCGTGATTCCGCCGCTCGATGCGCCGGCCACCCCCGAGGCGATCATGAAGGCGGTGCATGCGACGCGGCGGGGAGGCGTCTGAGCCGATGCGGGTCTTTCCGCGCCTCCTCGAACTTGTCGACCGGACCGGCGCTGCGGCGCTGGTGACGGTGATCGCGACGCGCGGCTCCACCCCGCGCGAGACGGGGACGCGGCTGGTCGTCGGCCGCGACGGCGGCTTTTCCGGCACCATCGGCGGCGGCCGCTTCGAATGGGAGGCGCTGGCCGAGGCGCGGGCGGCGGCCGAGGCCGGCGCGGACACGTTCTTTCTCCACCGCTTCGCGCTCGGACCCGAACTCGGCCAGTGCTGCGGCGGGGTGATGACCATCGCCGTGGAGGTATTTTCGCATGCCCGGCGCGACGAGATCGTGCGGCTGGCGCAGGCGGAAGAGGGCGGCGTGGCCACGGTTGCCGAGACGCAGGGCGCATCCGGCGGCCTCAACCGGCGGATCGTCGGGCGCGGCGCCACGGATGCGGATGCCCGGCTTCACGATGCCCGGCTTTACGATGATGGGCGGCTTGCCGAGAGCTTCGGCCAGCGCCAGCGCGAGATCCTGCTGTTCGGCGCCGGGCACGTCGGCCGCGCGCTGATGCTGATGACGGCGACGCTGCCGATGTTCAAGCTGACCTGGATCGACGGCCGCGAGGGCCAGTTTCCGAGGGTTCTGCCGGCCAGCGTCGTCACGGTGCCGGGCGGCGATCCGGCGGCGGTTCTGGCTGCCGCCGCGCCGGGCGCCTTCGTGCTGATCATGACCCACGACCACGCCCTCGACCTTGCGATCCTGCATGCGGCGCTGGACGACGGGCGGGCCGGCTATGTCGGCCTGATCGGCAGCGCCACCAAGCGGGCGCGCTTCACGAGCCGGCTGAAGGCGGCAGGCATGGACGCGGCGCGCGCGGAGAGCTTCGTCTGCCCGATCGGTATCGACGGCATCCGCTCCAAGGAGCCGGCGGCGATCGCCGCCTCGGTCACGGCCGACCTGCTCGTGCGCGACGAGCGGCTGCTGGCGGCTTTGCTGGAACGGACCGACAGGCGGATCGCGGGATGACGGGAATGCCGGGGGGCGATGTGACCACAACGATGTCCGAGGGGCCGAAGCGGCGACCGGCCGCGACCGGCGAGATGCTGCTCGAGGCACGCCATGTCGTCAAACGCTTCGGCGACAACGTCGCCAACGACGATGTCAGCCTCCGGCTCGCGCCCGGCGAGATCCATGCGCTTCTGGGCGAGAACGGTGCCGGCAAGTCGACGCTGGTGAAGATCCTCTACGGCGCGCTCCAGCCCAATGCCGGCGAGATCGTCTGGAAGGGCGCGCCGGTGGTGATCGAATCGCCCGCCGCCGCGCGCAAGCTCGGCATCGGCATGGTGTTCCAGCATTTCTCGCTGTTCGATGCGCTGACGGTGGCCGAGAACATCGCGCTCGCCAGCCCGAAGGGCGTCTCGATGGCCGAGCTTTCGGCGTCGATCGAGCGGGTCTCTGCCGAATACGGCTTGCCGCTCAAGGCCGACGACCGGGTTGCGGATCTGCCGGTCGGCATCCGCCAGCGGGTCGAGATCGTGCGCTGCCTGCTGCAGTCGCCGGACCTGATCATCATGGACGAGCCGACCTCGGTGCTGACGCCGCAGGAGGCCGACCAGCTGTTCATCACCCTGCGCCGGCTGGCCTCGGAAGGCTGCGCGATCCTCTACATCTCGCACCGCCTCGAGGAGGTGCGCGAACTGTGCGACCGGGCGACCGTGATGCGCCGCGGCCGGATCGTCGCCGAGACCGACCCGGCCACCGAGACCGTCGCCTCGCTGGCGCGGCTGATGGTCGGCACCGAAATCGCCGAGGTCCATCGCAGCCTGTCAGACCGGGGCCCGCCGCGCCTTGCCCTCGTCGGGCTGACGCTGCCGTCGAACGACGCCTTCGGCGTGTCGCTGCACGATGTCGATCTGGAAGTCTGCGCCGGCGAGATCATCGCGATCGCCGGTGTCGCGGGCAACGGGCAGGGCGAACTGTTCGATGCGATCTCCGGCGAGAAGCCGGCGGCAACCGACGGCGCCGTGATCATCGATGGCCATCCGGTCGGCTACACCGGCGTCAACGGCCGCCGCCGGCTGGGGGCGGCCTTTGTCCCGGAAGAGCGACTCGGCCACGGCGCGGTGCCGGGCATGCCGCTCTCCGACAATGTGGTCCTGACCCGGCATTCGACGAAGGACGGGCTGGTTGCGCGCGGGCTGATGCGCTTTGCGCGCGCTTCCGAGATCGTCGGGCTGATCACCGACCGCTTCGACGTGCGCAAGGGCGTGGCCGACCCCGAAGCGCGGGCGCTGTCCGGCGGCAATCTGCAGAAGTTCGTGGTGGGCCGCGAGGTCGACCGCGTCCCCGGCGTGCTGGTCGTCTCGCAGCCGACCTGGGGCGTCGACGCCGGGGCGGCCGCCGTGATCCGGCAGTCGCTGATCGATCTCGCCCGTGCCGGCTCGGCGGTGCTGGTGATCAGCCAGGACCTCGACGAGATCTTCGAGATCGCCGACCGCATCGCGGTGATCTCGCGCGGGTACCTCTCGGCGGCCGAGCCGGCGGCGGCGATGACGCGCGAGCGGATCGGCCTGCTGATGGCCGGCGGCGCCGAGAAGAGGGGGGAGGGCTGATGCGTCTGGAACTCGTCAAGCGGCCGGAGATGAGCCGCAAGATGATGCTGCTCTCGCCGGTGATCGCGGTCGGCCTCACGGTCATCACCGCCGGCATCGTCTTCGCCTTGCAGGGGAAGGACCCGCTCCAGGGCATCTACCTGTTCTTCCTCGATCCCTTGTCCTCGCTCTGGGGCCTCGAACAACTGGCGATCAAGGCGACCCCGCTGGTGCTGATCGCCCTTGGTCTCTCCTTCTGCTATCTCTCCAACAACTGGAACATCGGTGCCGAGGGCCAGCTGACCATGGGCGCGATCGCCGGGTCGATCCTGCCGGTGCTTGCTCCCGAGTTCGACCACTGGGTCGTGTTTCCGATGGTGCTGCTGATGGCGGCCGCCGGCGGGGCGGCCTATGCGACGATCCCGGCGGCGCTCAAGGTGCGCTTCGGCACCAGCGAGATCCTCACCAGCCTGATGCTGGTCTACTGCGCGACCCTGTTTCTCGACTGGCTGGTGCGCGGCCCCTGGCGCAGCCCGACCGGCTACAATTTCCCGATCACGGTCGACTTCAATTCCGCGGCCGTGCTCAACTCCTACGACATCGGCGGCGTCTACCTGAATTTCTCGACGCTGGCGGCGGTGATCGCGGTGCTCGCCTTCACCGTGCTGCTGCGCATGACCCTCAAGGGCTTCGAGATCCGGGTGATCGGCCAGAGCCCGCGCGCCGGCGCCTTCGCCGGCTTCTCGGCGCGGCGGATGACGCTCTTCACCTTTGCGCTCTCCGGCGCGCTCGCCGGGCTGGCGGGCATGATGGTGGTGATGGCCGAGATCCAGAAGCTCCAGCCGTCGATCTCGCCGGGCTACGGCTTCACTGCAATCATCGTCGCCTTCCTCGGCCGGCTCAATCCGCTCGGCATTCTGGTCGCCGGCATCGTCATCGCGATCTCCTACCTCGGCGGCGAGGCGATCCAGACCACGATGCAGATCTCGTCCAAGGTGGCGACCGTGCTGCAGGGCATGCTGCTGTTCTACGTGCTCGCCTGCGACACGCTGATCCTCTATCGCATCCGCCTCGTCGGCGGCCGCAGTTCCCGGGAGACCGCCCGTGCTTGAGGCCATCATCCTCACGGTGATCACGGCGGCGACCCCGCTGCTGCTGGCCGCCACCGGCGAACTCGTCGCCGAGCGCTCCGGCGTCCTCAACCTCGGCGTCGAGGGCATGATGGTGATGGGCGCCGTCGGCGGCTTCGCCGGCGCGATCACCACCGGCAGCCCGCTGTTCGGCATGGCGGTCGGCATGCTGGCGGGCGCGGCCACCAGCCTCGTCTTCGCCTTCGTGACGCTGACGCTGGTGGCCAACCAGGTGGCTTCGGGCCTTGCGCTCACCATGTTCGGCCTCGGGCTTTCGGGGCTGATCGGCGAAAGCTACGTCGGCCAGCCGGGCATCAAGCTGCCGAGCCTGTCGATCCCCGGCCTCACCGATCTGCCCTTCGTCGGCCCGATCCTGTTCGGGCAGGACGCGATGGTCTACTTCTCCTTCGTGCTGGTCGCAGCGGTCAGTTGGTTCCTGTTCCGCAGCCGCGCAGGCCTCGTGCTGCGGGCCATCGGCGACAACCACGGCTCGGCCCATGCGCTCGGCTATTCGGTGATCGGCGTGCGCTATCTGGCGGTGATCTTCGGCGGCGCCTGCGCCGGCCTTGGCGGCGCCTATCTCTCGGTCGCCTACACGCCGCTGTGGGTGGAGAACATGACCGCCGGCCGCGGCTGGGTGGCGCTGGCGCTGGTGGTGTTCGCCTCGTGGCTGCCGTGGCGCGCGGCGCTCGGCGCCTACCTGTTCGGCGCGGTCACGGTGCTGCAGTTCCATGCGCAGGCGCTCGGCATCGGCCTGCCGTCGCAGTATCTGGCGATGCTGCCCTATCTCGCGACCGTCGTCGTGCTGGTGGCCATTTCCGGCAACCGGCGCAAGACGCGGTTCAACACGCCGGCCTGCCTCGGCGTGCCCTTCGTGCCGGACCGCTGAGCGCGGCGGCCGACATGGAATGCCTGCCGCGCGCACTTCGCTGCGCGGCGCATCGGAGGAGGCCGGGGTGCGGCCGTCTCCGGTCTCATCCTGCGGCGAGCGTCCGGGTGGACGCGCCGCACATTTCGGGAGTGTGAAAGCATGAAGAAGGTCCTCCTCCTCGCCGGCACCGCGCTGGCGCTGGCCCTCGGCGCCTCGGGCGCTTCGGCCGCCGACAAGCTCAAGGCCTGCTGGGTCTACGTCGGCCCGATCGGCGACTTCGGCTACTCCTACCAGCACGACCAGGGCCGGCTTCAGGTCGAGAAGGAACTCGGCGACAAGGTCGAGACCGCCTATCTGGAGAACGTGCCGGAAGGTCCGGACGCCGAGCGCGCCATCGAGCGCTTCGCCCGCGAAGGCTGCGGCATCATCTACACCACCTCCTTCGGCTTCATGGATCCGACCATCAAGGTCGCCAAGAAGTTCCCGGACGTGAAGTTCGCCCACGCGACCGGCTTCAAGAAGGCCGACAACGTGGCGATCTACAACGCCCGCTTCTACGAGGGCCGCTACATCCTCGGCCAGATCGCGGCCAAGGAATCCAAGGCGGGCCTTGCCGGCTACATCGTTTCCTTCCCGATCCCGGAAGTGGTGATGGGCATCAACGCCTTCATGCTGGGTGCCCAGAGCATCAACCCGGACTTCAAGGTCAAGATCGTCTGGGTCAACACCTGGTTCGACCCGGGCAAGGAAGCCGACGCCGCCAAGGCGCTGTTCGACCAGCGCCGACATCATCGTCCAGCACACCGATTCCACCGCGCCGCTGCAGATTGCCGAAGAGCGCGGCCTCAAGGGCTTCGGCCAGTCGTCCGACATGATGAAGTTCGCGCCCAAGGCGCAGATGACCTCGATCGTCGACGACTGGGGTCCCTATTACGTCAAGAGCGTGCAGGCGGTGCTCGACGGCACCTGGACCTCGACCGACACCTGGGCCGGCATCAAGGACAAGGAAGTCGTGATGGCGGACTACGCCAACATGTCGGACGAAACGAAGAAGCTGGCCGAGGAAACCGAGGCGAAGATCGCGTCCGGCGAATTCCACCCCTTCACCGGCCCGATCTTCGACCAGGACGGCAAGGAGCGTTATGCCGCCGGCGTGGTCGCCCCGGACGGCGATCTCCTCGGCATGAACTGGTACGTCAAGGGCATCGACGACAAGCTGCCGCAGTGATCCGTCTCCGGCACGGATGATGCTTCTCCCTCGCGGCCCGCCGCGGGGGAGTTTTGCGACCGGACCGGGGCACGCCCGCCGTCACGACCTTCGCGGACCTTTCAGCCCGACCGACCCGACAGGAGACCCGATGTCCGCATTCATCGCCGACTGGCTGAACATTCTCCTGCGCTGGGCCCATCTCGTCGTCGGCATCACCTGGATCGGAACCTCCTTCTACTTCATCGCCCTCGATCTCTCGCTGCGCGCCCGCGAGAAGATGAACCCGGGCGTGTTCGGCACGGCCTGGCAGGTTCACGGCGGCGGCTTCTATCAGGTCGAAAAGTATACGGTTGCCCCCGAGGCGCTGCCCGAGGACCTGCAATGGTTCAAGTGGGACGCCTACCTCACCTGGGTCACCGGATTCGGCCTGCTGCTCACCCAGTATTACTTCAACGCCTCGGCCTATCTCATCGACAAGTCGGTGCTGGATCTGCGTCCGGGCGAGGCGATCCTGATCTCGCTGCTCACCATGGGCGGCGGCTGGTTCCTCTATGACCGCGTCTGCCGGTCGCGGATCGGCCAGAACACGGCGCTGCTGGCGATCGTCGTGTTCCTCGGCATCGTCGCGGCCAGCTACATGCTGACAAACGTCTATTCCGGGCGCGGCGCCTTCATCCATGTGGGCGCACTGGTCGGCACGATCATGGCCTGCAACGTGTTCATGATCATCGTGCCGAACCAGCGCAAGATCGTCGCGTCGCTGCTCAAGGGTGAGGCGGCCGACCCGAAATACGGCAAGATCGGCAAGCAGCGGTCGGTGCACAACAACTACCTGACCCTGCCGGTGCTGGTGATGATGGTCAGCAACCACTACCCGCTGCTGACCGGCCATCCGCATTCCTGGCTGCTGGTGGCGCTGATCCTCGTCAT
Source organism: Methylobrevis pamukkalensis (assembly GCF_001720135.1). GTDB lineage: Bacteria > Pseudomonadota > Alphaproteobacteria > Rhizobiales > Pleomorphomonadaceae > Methylobrevis > Methylobrevis pamukkalensis. The sequence continues at coordinate 5,130 of NZ_MCRJ01000079.1, read as the reverse complement.
CGGTGCGATGGTCCGCCACTTCATCAACCGGCACGAGGGGGGCGACCACTTCCGCGAGATTTCCTGGACGCTGCCCATCGCCGCAATCGCCCTCGTGATCGCGATCCTGATGACCGCGCCGCGCGTCGATCCGGCCATGGCGGGCCGTGCGGTGGCCGACGCGGACGTGACGGCGATCGTCCGGACGCACTGCGTCGCCTGCCATGCCGCAACGCCGACCCATGAAGGATTCACGGAAGCGCCAAAGGGAATCATGCTGGAATCGCTTGAGGATGTCCGCCGCTATGCCGCGCTCGTCGACATGCAGGCGGTCAAATCCGAAGCCATGCCCCTTGGCAACGAGACCGGCATGACCGAAGATGAACGCCACATTCTCGGTGCATGGATTGCGGGTCAATGAATGGGGCGGTGCCCATATCGGTTGTAAACAGGTTGCCGCGAGCCGACTTCCTGGCCCGCTTCGAGGATGTTGCGGAGCATTCCCCCTGGGTTGCAGAACTGGCCGAGTTGTCCCGTCCCTATCCGGACCGGGATGCGATGATCCTTGCCTTCATCAACGCTGTCGAGGTGGCGCCCGAGGCCGAGAAGATCGGCCTGATCCGCGCCCATCCGGACCTCGCCGGCAAGGCGGCCATCGCGGGCGAGATCGCGGAGGATTCGCGGCGCGAGCAGGCCGGTGCCGGATTGAGCCAGTTGACGCCGGAGGAGTTTTCGCGTTTTCAGGATCTCAACACGCGCTATCGCAAGCGCTTTGGCTTTCCCTTCATCCTCGCGGTGAAGGGCGCGTCCAAGGACACCATCCTTGCGGAGTTTGGCCAGCGTGTTCACAATGACCCTGGCCTGGAACTGCTGACGGCGCTGACCCAGATCGGCCGCATCTTCCGGTTCCGAATAGAAGATCGCGTCCTGCCGTGAGCACTCCCCATTACGAAACGCTGCCGCCCTCCGATGCCGTGACGCTTGGAGAACGGGCGCAGCGCCTCATTTCCAGCCTCGCGACCCTCACCGACGAGCCGGGCCGCATCACCCGTCATTACCTTTCTCCGGCACATCGCCGTGCCACCGATCTCGTCGGCGACTGGATGCGCGCGGCGGGCCTTGCCGTCTCGCTCGACGCGCTCGGCACGGTGCGCGGACGGCAGGAGGCGCGGCGCGCGGGCCCGTCGTCGGGCAAGCGCCTGCTGATCGGCTCCCACATCGACACGGTGACCGACGGCGGGGCCTATGACGGCAACTTCGGTGTCGTCGCCGGCATTCTCGCGGTCGACGAATTGCGCCGCCGCCGGGTGTCGCTGCCCTTCGGGATCGAGGTGCTCGCCTTCGGCGACGAGGAGGGCGTGCGCTTTCCGACGACGCTCGCCTCCTCCTCGGCGGTCGCCGGCGCCTTCAACCCCGCCTTTCTCGACCGGCGCGACGCGGCAGGTGTCAGCCTGCGCGAGGCGCTGGTTGCCTTCGGCTGCGACCCGGACGCCATCCCCGATGCCGCCTGCGATCCGGACGAAATCCTCGGCTATCTGGAGGTTCACATCGAGCAGGGGCCGGTGCTGGAGCACGAGAAGCTGCCGCTCGGCGTCGTCACCTCCATCGCCGGCCAGAGCCGGTTCAAGGGCATCGTGCTCGGTGAGGCGGGCCATGCCGGCACGGCGCCGATGAACCTTCGCCGCGACGCGCTGGCGGCGGCTGCCGAGATCATGGGCGAGATCGAGCGGATCGCCCGGGCCGGGCGCGACGACAGCCTGGTTGCCACCGTCGGCCAGCTTGCGGTCACGCCGGGCGCCGTCAACGTGATTCCGGCGCGGGTCGACTTCAGCCTCGACATCCGCGCCGCCAGCGATGCGCCGCGTCTGGCCGCCATCGCGGAGATCCGGGCCCGGGCACGCGAGATCGGCGAGCGCCGTCATGTGGCCTTCCTGCTGGAGGGCTATCACGAGAGTCCGACCACGCCCTGTGCCCCGCAGTTGCAGGCGGCCTTCGCCGCGGGTATCGATGCGCTCGGCCAGCGCGTGCTGCGGCTCACCTCCGGGGCCGGCCACGACGGCCACGCCATCCATCATCTGACCGGTGTCGGCATGCTGTTCGTCCGCTGCCGCCGGGGCATCAGCCACAACCCGCTGGAGTTCGCGGAGCCGGCGGACATGGGCCTTGCGGTCGAGGCCCTGATCGGCGCCATCCTGGCGCTGGCCCGCGACGAGGATGGAGAGCGGTCATGAAAGCGCTGATCGAGGCGGACTTCGACGCGGAGGTCGCCTTCCTGCGGGCGCTGGTGCAGATGCCGAGCGACAATCCGCCGGGCGACTGCGCCGGAACTGCGGAAGCCACCGCCGAACTGCTGGAGAACATGGGGTTCCGCGTGGAGCGCCATCCGGTGCCAGAGCCGTTCGTGATCCAGAACGGCATGCGCAGCGTCGTCAATCTGGTGGTGCGCCATGTGTTCGGCGAGGGCCGCGGCCCGGTGATCGCCCTCAACGCCCACGGCGACGTGGTGCCGCCGGGCGAGGGCTGGAGTTCCGATCCCTACGGGGCGGAAGTGCGGGGCGGGGCGATCTTCGGACGCGGCGTCGCCGTGTCGAAGTCCGATTTTGCCACCTATGCCTATGCCCTGAAGGCGCTGGTCGCGAGCGGTTTGCCGCTCGACGGCACGGTCGAACTGCATTTCACCTGGGACGAGGAAGCCGGCGGCTTCGTCGGGCCGAAATGGCTGCTCGAACACGAGATATCGAAGCCGGATCTGGCAATCTCGGCCGGCTTTTCCTATGCCGTCGTCACCGCGCACAACGGCTGCCTGCACCTGGAGGTGGTCGTGCGCGGCCAGCAGGCGCATGCGGCGATGCCCGAATCCGGGGTCGACGCGCTGGAAGCGGCGACGCCGATTCTTGCTGCGCTCTATTCGGAACGGCTGCGGTTGGGCACCATCCACAGCGCCGAGCCGGGCATCGGTTCGCCGAAGCTCACGGTCGGGCTGATTTCCGGCGGCATCAACACCAATGTCGTGCCCGACCGGATCGCGATGCGGCTCGATCGCCGGCTGATTCCGGAAGAAAACGGCAGCGACGTCGAGACGGCGCTGATCGACCTGATCGAGACGGCGGTGCCGAAGATCGAGGGGCTGGAGGTCGAGTGCCGGCGCATCATGCTGGCCGAACCGCTGCGTCCCGTGGAGGGGGTCGACAAATTGGTCGACGTCTTCAGCCGCCATGCTTCGGCGGTGCTCGGCACGGAGGTCGGTCCCACCGGCGTGCCGCTCTACACCGACGCCCGCCACTATGCGGCGGCCGGCATTCCGACGATCCTCTATGGCGCCGGCCCGCGCTCGATCCTCGACGCCAACGCGCATTCGTCCGACGAGCATCTGCAGCTTGCCGATCTCAAGGCCGCGACTGAGGTCGTCGCGCGCGCGCTTGCGGACCTGCTGGCGGCCTGACTGCCGCGATCCCGGTCGACGTTGCAATCCGTCCCCGGCGGGGCTCGGCTGCCGGCTGTCGCCGGAGAGGCGACGAGGGGCAGGCATGGTGTCGATGCGAAGGCTCTTGTGCCGCTGCGTCGCGCCTCGGTGAACAGACTAACCCTTATTTCAGACATCGCGCATAGAACTGGACCGTCTTCAGGCGTTCCAGGGCAGCGCTGCGATGGTCCCGTGTCTTCCTTCCCGTGATGTGTCGCAGGCTGGCTCCGCACGTGAGCCGCAGGGCGCGATCATGCCGGTTACATGACCGTGCAGCCGCCGAAAACAGCTTGGCATCCGGTTTCCGTGACTGAGTTCCCTGCAGGCGCTCTGCAGCGGACAGGCAGCACCATGGTGGTTGCCGGCTCCGGGATCCCTTCCACCTGACACCCATCATCATGCCGGGGCACGCATCTATGGCCGACACACTCGTCAACACCTTCACGACCGGTTCGCAGGACGCCGCCGCCGTGGCGGCCGACGCCGATGGCAACTATGTCGTCGTCTGGGCGTCCTCCGGACAGGACGGTTCCGGCTCCGGCATCTACGGCCAGCTCTACAGCGCCGACGGGACACCGATCGGCAACGAGTTCGTGGTCAATACCTACACCACCAACAGCCAGACTTCACCGCGCGTTGCCATGGCGTCGGACGGCACCTTTGTCGTCACATGGGATTCCAGTGGCCAGGACGGCAGTGGCTTCGGAATTTATGGGCAGCGCTTCGCCGCGGACGGCACCCCGGCTGGCAGCGAATTCCGGGTCAACACCTACACCACCAATGCGCAGTCGCTGTCGACTGTCGCCATGGACGATGACGGCAATTTTGTCGTCAGCTGGGGATCGAGCGGGCAGGACGGCAACGGCTATGGCGTCTATGCCCAGCGCTACGATGCCAGCGGCGTGGCTCAGGGTTCCGAGTTTCAGGTCAACACTTACACGACCAGCACGCAAGGACTCGCAAGCGCCGCGATGGAGGCCGATGGCGACTTCGTCATCGCCTGGTCATCCACCGGGCAGGATGGAAGCAGCAGCGGTATCTTTGCGCAGCGCTACAACGCCGCGGGCGAGGCGCAAGGCGCCGAATTCCAGGTCAACACCTTTACCTCCAGCAATCAAACGGATCCCGCCGTCGCCGTGGACGATGCCGGAAACTTCGTGATCGTCTGGGAGTCTTTTGGCCAGGATGGCGACGTCAATGGCATCTACGGGCAGCGCTACAATGCAGCCGGTGTGGCGCAGGGCAGCGAGTTCCAGGTCAGCACCTACACAGCCAACCAACAGACCAATCCTGCAGTGTCCATGGATTCTGACGGCGACTTCGTCGTTACCTGGCAATCCAACGTGCAGGACGGCAGCAACTACGGCATCTATGCGCAGAAATACAATGCCGACGGCACGACCGACGGCGGCGAACATCTCGTCAACACGACGACGGACGGTTCGCAGCAGAAGCCGGAAGTTGTCCTGCGGGAGGATGGAACCTCCATCATCGTCTGGACGTCTGCGGACGCCGACGGTACCGGAATCTACAAGACGGCTTTCACGGGCCTTGTCCCGCCGGTGCTGACGGCGGCGAACATCGCGCTGAGCGGTGCGACGGGGACGGGCGGCGCCTACCGGATCGGCGACACGGTCACGGTGACCTGGGACAATACCAATCTGGGTGACGCCAACACTTCGGTCATA
>NZ_MCRJ01000078.1 GCF_001720135.1 Methylobrevis pamukkalensis | reverse complement strand
GATCGATGCCAGCGTCTCCTCGGCCTCGTCGAGCGGCCGATCAGGAGCGAGCGGCGGGCCTGCAGACAAGCCGCATGGGCGGCATTGCCAAGGTCGCCGCGGGCCTGCAGCGTGTGCCGCGCCGCGCCGAGCGCCGCCATCGGCCCGCCGAGATCGCGCTGGACGAGAGCGATCTCGGCCTGGGCAACGACGCAGCGGGCGCGGGCGGTGGCCTCGCCCTGGCCGAAGGCTTTTGCGGCGGCGCGCAGCAGGTCGCGGGCGCGGGCAAGATCGCCGAGCTGCGCCATGGCGATGCCGCGCAGCGCCAGCGCCGGCGGATCGTCGCGCAGCGCCACATGCTTCAGGGCCACCAGCGGGTCCCCCGCCGCCAGCGCCCGTGCGGCAGCCGTGATCAGCGCGTCCATCGAAATCCCGTCACACTTGTCACTCCCGGCCGGTCGCGCGGCGATCTAGGGTTGGTGCGTCCTCAGCAGCCTCACGGCGACAATCGATCGGACGCAGGAAAATGACAACGTCCCGGACCGCAGGCATCTCCGCCACAGACACCTCCACCCCCCGGGCTCTCGGGCTTCCGCCCTCCGCCGCAGCCTCGCCCTTGGCGCCGCGCCGACCTTCGCGGTGATGGCGATGGTGTCCCTGCTGGAGGCGCCGATGCCGGCGCTCTGCCTGCCGGCGTCGGGCCTGCTGCCGGTGGACGGCATGACGGCGATGTATCTGCTGATGAGCCTCTTCCACCTGCCGCCGTGGCTGTCGCTGGCGGGCGGTGCCGCCCGGACGGCCGATTGACCCCGAACCTCTTCACAGGAGACCGACCATGAGCCACGCCACCCTGATCCCCCCCGCCACGACGCACCCCGTCGTCTCCCGCGAAGACTGGCTCGAGGCCCGCAAGGCGCTTCTGGCCCGCGAGCGCGCGCTGACCCACGACCTCGACGCTTTGCGCGCGGCGCGCCGCAGCCTGCCGTGGGTCCGGGTCGAGACGCCTTATGTCTTCGCGTCGCCGGAGGGGACGCGCACGCTGGCCGACCTGTTCGGCGACCGCAGCCAGCTCGCCGTCTACCATTTCATGCTGACGCCCGGCTCGGACCACATCTGCGCCGGCTGCGCCTTCGTCGCCGACCATGTGGATGCGGCGCGCCAGCATTTCGAGCAGGCGGATCTGGCGTTCGCCGCCGTCTCGCGCGTGCCGATCGACCGGATCGAGGAGGTGCGCGCCCGCATGGGCTGGACTTTCCCCTTCGTGTCCTCGGCCGGCACCGACTTCAACTTCGACTTCGGCGTGTCGTTCCGGCCCGAGGACATCGCCGCCGGCCGCGCGATCTACAACTACGGCACGGTGATCCGCCGCAGCGAGGACATGTTCGGCGTCAGCCTGTTCGTGAAGGACGAGGCCGGCGAGGTGTTCCACAGCTACTCGACCTATCACCGCGGCGCCGAACTGCTGATCGGCGCGTTCAACTGGCTGGATCTCGCCCCCAAGGGCCGCAACGAGGCCGGCACCATGAGCTGGGTGCGGCTGCACGACAGCTACTGAGGCGGGGTCTCCGGCTTCGGGTGTGGGAGAGGGGAGGGGGTGGCCAACCCTGCCTCCTCCCTTGCCAGGGCAAGCCGGTCCGGCCATGGTCCACGCCGTGCCGCGGCTCGCCTTGCCGCGCGGAACAAGGGACATGCCATGCTGCCGTGGATCACTCTGGCGACCGCCGAGGCGCCCGGCGGTGGAACCCTGCGGCTGCTGCGGCGCGGCGAGGAATTCTCGATCCGCCTCCAGGGCGGCAACGAGCTGATGAACAGCCGCCTCGGCGGCTCGGAAGAGGCGCTGGCGACGCTGGCCATGGAGGCGATGGCGGAGAAGCGGGCGCCGCGCCTCCTGATCGGCGGGCTCGGCATGGGATTCACACTGCGGGCCGCGCAGCGGGTGGCGGGTCCGGCCGCCCGCCTCGTCGTCGCCGAGATCGTGCCGGAGCTCGCCGGCTGGGCGCGCGAGCACATGGGCGCGGTGTTCGGCGACTGCCTGGAGGACCCGCGCGTGGAGATCCGGATCGGCGACGTCGGCGCGCTCATCCGCAGTGCCGAGGCCGCCCATGACGCGATCCTGCTCGATGTCGACAATGGCCCGGACGGGCTGACCGCGCGGGCAACGATGCGCTCTATGATGTCCCCGGCCTTGCCGCCGCGCGGCGGGCGCTGAAGCCGGGCGGCGTTCTTGCCGTCTGGTCGGCGGCACCGGACCCGGCCTTCGAGCGCCGGCTCGCGCAGTGCGGGTTCAAGGTCCGGTCGGTCGGCGTGCGCGCCGGCCATGCGAAACGCGGGTCGCGGCACGTGATCTGGCTCGCCACGGCCCGGTGAGACGGGGCATGCCGAGCCGGGAGGCAGACACGCGGCATCGCGCCTTGTGTGCGCCGCAAACCGTGGCATAAGGGCGGCAACGGCGTTCCGCCTCCTTCCGCCCCGTTGCCCGGACCCTCCGCCTCATGATCCGCCTCGACAACATCAGCAAGCAGAACAGCCACCGCATCCTGTTCATCGAGCGTCGGCGACGCTTCTGCGCGGCGAGAAGATCGGTCTCGTCGGCCCGAACGGCGCCGGCAAGACCTCGCTGTTCCGGATGATCACCGGCGAGGAGCAGCCGGACGAGGGCCAGGTGTCGGTCGAGCGCGGCATCACCATCGGCTATTTCAGCCAGGATGTCGGCGAGATGGCCGGCCGGAGCGCCGCCGCCGAGGTGATGGACGGCGCCGGGCCGGTCAGCGAGATTGCCGCCGAACTGCGGGCGCTGGAAGCGGCGATGGTCGATCCGGACCGGATCGACGAGATGGACGCGATCATTGCCCGCTATGGCGACGTGCAGGCGCGCTACGAGGAGCTCGACGGCTATTCGCTGGAGGGCCGGGCACGCGAGGTTCTCTCCGGCCTCGGCTTTTCCGAAGAGATGATGGACGGCGACGTCGGCGCCCTGTCGGGCGGCTGGAAGATGCGCGTCGCCCTCGGGCGCATCCTACTGATGCGGCCCGACGTGATGCTGCTCGACGAGCCGAGCAACCATCTCGACATCGAAAGCCTGATCTGGCTGGAGCAGTTCCTGAAGGGGTTCGACGGCGCGCTGATGCTGACCTCGCACGACCGCGCCTTCATGAACCGGATCGTCGGCAAGATCGTCGAGATCGACGCCGGCGGCCTCACCACCTATTCCGGCGACTACGAATTCTACGAACAGCAGCGGGCGATGGCCGAAAAGCAGCAGCAGGCGCAGTTCGAGCGCCAGCAGGCGATGCTGGCCAAGGAAATCAAGTTCATCGAGCGGTTCAAGGCCCGCGCCAGCCACGCCGCGCAGGTGCAGAGCCGCGTGAAGAAGCTCGACAAGATCGAGCGCGTGGAGCCGCCGCGCCGGCGCCAGGCCGTGAGCTTCGACTTTCCCGCCGCGCCCCGCTCCGGCGAGGACGTGGTCAGCCTCAAGAAGGTCGACAAGCGCTACGGCAGCCGCACGATCTACGAAGGCCTCGACTTCATGATCCGCCGCCGCGAGCGCTGGTGCGTGATGGGCGTCAACGGCGCCGGCAAGTCCACGCTGTTGAAGCTGGTGGCCGGCACCACCGAGCCGGACACCGGCAGCGTGACCGTCGGCAACAGCGTGAAGATGGGCTATTTCGCCCAGCACGCCATGGAGGTGCTGGACGGCGACCGCACCGTGTTCCAGTCGCTGGAGGACGCGTTCCCGACGGCGGGGCAGGGCTCGCTGCGCACGCTCGCCGGCTGCTTCGGCTTCTCCGGCGACGACGCCGAGAAGAAGTGCCGGGTGCTGTCGGGCGGCGAGAAGGCCCGGCTGGTGATGGCCAAGATGCTCTACGATCCGCCGAACTTCCTCGTGCTCGACGAGCCGACCAACCATCTCGACATGGCGACCAAGGAAATGCTGGTGGCGGCGCTCGCGAACTACGAGGGCACGATGCTGTTCGTCAGCCACGACCGCCATTTCCTCGCCGCCCTCTCCAACCGCGTGCTGGAGGTCACCGCCGACGGCATCCACCAGTATGGCGGCGGCTATACCGAATACGTGGCCCGGACAGGCCAGGAGGCGCCGGGACTGCGGACCTGAGGAGAGCGACCCGGGGCGCAGGTCCCCGGCAGCGCACGTCCCTCCGCCCGCGACAATGTGGCGAAGGCAGGACGTGTTCGGCACACGGGCCGCCAGCCGCGGATCGGCATGCGGCAGTTCCGTCGCAGACGTGATAGGATCTGCCGAATCCGCACGGTCTGCGGCCATGTCTGCCGAGTGATGGGTCGCTCCGTGGAGTGTCGTCCCGGGAGGGCCATCCATGCCAATGATGCCGATCCTGCAGTCCGAGACGGCAGGGATACCTGCTGTTGCCGCATCCCCGAGTGACCCATGAACAACGGCAAGGCGGTCGTCCTCGTGGTCGAGGACAGCGCGATCATCCGGATGGGAGCCGTCGATCTGGTGATGTCGGCCGGCTACGAGGTACTGGAGGCCGGCGATGCGGACGAGGCGATCCGCATCCTCGAATCGCGCACCGACATCGACCTCGTCTTCACCGACGTCCAGATGCCCGGCACCATGGACGGCATCAAGCTGTCCCACTACATCCGCGAACGCTGGCCGCCGGTGAAACTGATCGTCGCCTCCGGCGCCGCGATCCTCGAAGAAAGCAGCCTGCCGGGCGGCAGTCGCTTCTTCTCCAAGCCGTATGACGGCCACGCCATCACCGACGCCATGGCGCGGCTGCTGGCGGAAGAGGCTCCGAGCACCACCGTGGTGGGGTGAGGCGAATGGGAGGGTGAGCCGGACCGGCCCTTCTTCGGCCGAGCGGGTCCGAAAACCGGATTTCCGGAACTGCCTTGCCGCAGACGGCGCCGGCCCACGCAAAAACCCCGCCGGCGACGCCGAACGGGGTTTTGCATTTGTCGAGATTTGGTTGCGGGGGCAGGATTTGAACCTGCGGCCTTCAGGTTATGAGCCTGACGAGCTACCGGGCTGCTCCACCCCGCGTCAAGCCGACGTTTCCGCCGACGACGTGGATGTAGCAACAAGCCCCTCGGAATGAAACCCCCCGCATGACATTTTTTTGTCATGGCCGCCCTGCAATAGCTGCCGGGCTGCGGACGGGGGCAGGCCGGGGACGGCGGGGTGAGGCACGGATGACGCTTCTTGCGCGTGGGGAAAGGGGCGATCCTGCGGTGCTGCTGGCCGTGGTCGGCGCGGTCACGGCGCTGCGCGTGGCCGCGCTGATGGCGGCGCAGACGGATCTGTTCTTCGACGAGGCGCAATACTGGTCGTGGGCGCAGGACCCCGCCTTCGGCTACTATTCCAAGCCGCCGCTGATCGCCTGGCTGATCGCCGCCACCACGGCCGTGTTCGGTGACGCGGAATGGGCGGTGCGGCTGTCGGCGCCGCTCCTTCATGGCGTCACCGCGCTGGTGCTCGGCCGGCTCGGCGGCCGTCTCTATGGTGCGCGCGCCGGCTTCTGGAGCACGATCGGCTACCTGCTGGTGCCGGCGGTGAGCTTTTCCTCGCTGCTGATCACCACCGACGTGCCGTTGCTGCTCGCCTGGGCGCTGGCGCTGCTGGCGCTCCACCGCTGGCTGGACGGCGGCGGATGGGGCCCGGCGGTGGCGCTCGGGGTGGCGGTCGGCGTCGGACTCAATGCGAAATATGCAATGGCGCTGTTTCCGGCGCTGACCGTGCTGTTTCTCGGAGCGACGCCCGGCCTGCGGCAACGGCTCGCCAGTCCGCAGCTGCTCGCCGCCCTCGGCATCGCCCTGCTGCTGATCCTGCCGAACCTTGCCTGGAATGCCGCCCACGGCTTCGTCACCTTCTCGCACACCCGCGACAATGCCAGCTGGAGCGGCCCGACGCTGCAGATCGGTTCGCTCCTCGACTTCCTCGGCGCCCAGTTCGGCGTGTTGGGACCGGTGATGTTCGCCGGGCTGCTGGCCGCGGCCGCGGGCCTCTGGCGCAGCGACCGGCGCGCGGCCGACCGCTTCCTGCTGGCCTTCTCGCTGCCGGTGCTCGGCGTGTTCATGATCCAGGCGCTGCTGTCGCGGGCCAATGCCAACTGGGGCGCCACCGCCTATCCGGCCGCGGTGGTGCTCGTCACCGCCCTGCTGCTCGATCCGCGGCGCCGGGCGCTGTTTCGCCTGTCGAACTGGCTCCATGCCGCGGTGGCTCTGGTTCTGGTGGTTGCGCCGGCCCTTGCGCGCGACCTGCGCCTGCCGGGCCTCGGCAATCCCATGGAGCGGGTGACCGGCTGGTCGGCGGCGATGACGGATCTCGGTGCTCTGGCGGCCGGCCGGGGGGCGACGACGCTGATCTTCGTCCGGCGCGCCGACATCGCCGAGGCGCTCTACTACCTGCGCGGCAGCGGCCTGGGATTCGCGGTCCTGCCGCCGCAGGACGGGGCCGGGCCGAAGGACCATTATGAACTGACGCGCGCCTTCTCGCCGGCACGGGTCGGCCCGGGCCTGCTGGTGCTGCCGGGCGAGGCGGCCGTTCCGCCGGCAGACCTCGCCGCCCTCGGCCTGCGCCTGGCGGGCGAACCGCTGCGGCTGGCCGTGCCGCGCGGCGTCGCGAGGTCACGGGTGCTCACGGTGCTGCCTGTGGCATGGTAAGCGGGAGGATGGCACCCGCCCTGCGGCGGTGAGGGGAGGGGATGTGAGGGTCGAATTCCAGGATGTCACGGTGGCGCGCGGCGGGCGGACGGTGCTCGCCGGAATCAGCTGCGTTCTCACGGAGCGGCGGATCGGCATTCTCGGCGCCAACGGCTCGGGAAAGAGCAGCCTCGCGCGGCTCGTCAACGGTCTCGTGCTGCCTGCGGCCGGGCGCGTGACGGTCGACGGGCTCGACACCGCCCGCGACGCGCGGCGGATCCGCAGCCGCGTCGGCTTCGTCTTCCAGAATCCGGAAAACCAGATCGTGCTGCCGATCGTCGGCGACGACATCGCCTTCGGCCTCGTCAATCTCGGCTACGGACGCGCGGAGGCGCGGCAGCGCGCACTGGCGGCGCTGGAGGGGGTCGGTTTCGCGGAGGCCTTCGAGCGGCCGGCGCACGAACTGTCCGGCGGCGAACTCCAGCTCGTGGCGCTGGCGGCCGTGCTGGTCACCGGGCCGGCGCTGGTGGTGTTCGACGAGCCGACCACCTCGCTCGACCTGCGCAACCGCCGCCGCGTCGGCGCGGCGATCGCGGCAACAAGCGCGCAGGCGATCGTCGTCACCCATGATCTCGACCTTGCGGCGACGCTCGACCGGGTGCTGGTTCTCGACCAGGGCCGGATCGTCTTCGACGGCGGCCCGGCGGCGGCGATCGCCCGCTACATCGACCTGGCCGGATAGGCGCCGATGAACCTGTCGCTCTATCATCCGGGCACCGGTCCGCTGCATCGCCTCCCGGCGGGCGTGAAACTCGCGGCCCTTGCCGTGCTCGGCATCGTCGGGGTGGTGGTGGCATCGCCGCTGGCGCTGGCGACGATGGCCGGCGGCGGCGTGCTGCTGCTGGTCGCCACCGGCCTGCGGCGCGGGTGGTGGCTGCGCCGCTGAAGCTGGCGCTGGTGCTGGCGGCACTGGTCGCGCTCGGCAATCTGGCGGTCGGCCAGCCGGGCAACGCGCTGGTGGCCGCGCTGCGGGTGCTGGCGCTGATGTCGGCGGCGGCGGCGGTCAGCCTCACGACGCCGATGGATGCAATCCTCGGCCTGATCGAGCGCGGGCTCGCCCCGTTCGGGCCGCGCGGGCGGCGCGCAGCGGCCTGGCTCGGACTCGCCGTCGGGCTGGTGCTGCGGCTGGTGCCGCAGATCTTCGCCGAGATCGGGCTGATCCGCGAGGCGCAGGCGGCGAGAGGTCTCAGGGTCTCGCCCCTCCACCTCGTGGTGCCACTCGTGATACGCAATCTGGTCCGCGCGGACGACATCGCCGAGGCGCTCGAGGCCCGCGGTTTCCCGCCGGACGGTGTATCGCCGGACGGTGGGACGGCGGATCGTGTGCCGGCGGATGGGCGCGGCAAGGGGACTGACCATGACCAATCGTGACTTCGTGCTGATCGTCCTGTTTTCCGCGATCATCTGCACCCTCGGCCTGGTGCCGCCGATCCAGATCGGCTTCATCCCCGTTCCGATCACCCTGCAGTCGCTCGGCGTGATGCTGGCCGGACTGTGTCTCGGCGCCCGTGGCGCGGGTCTTGCGGTGATCGTCGTGATGATCCTGGTGGCGGCCGGCGTGCCGGTGCTCTCCGGTGGCCGCGGCGGCCTCGGCGTCTATGCCGGGCCGACGGCCGGCTTCCTCGTCGGCTGGCTGCCGGGGGCGATCGTGACGGGCCTGCTCGCCGACCGGCTGGTCGGCCCCTCGCGGGCCGCCACCCGAAAGGCGGCGGTCATCGGCGGCACCATGGCCGCGCTCGCCGGAGGGGTGGTCGTGGTCTACGCGCTCGGCATCCCGTGGCTTTCCTTCATCGCCGACGTTCCGCTCGGCAAGGCGGCGGCCGGATCGCTGCTGTTCATTCCCGGCGACGTGGTGAAGGCCATGCTCGCCGCGCTGATCGCCCACGGCGTGGCGAAGGCCTTCCCGCTGCCGCGGGGCTGAAGCGGGATATGCCGTCGGGCGCTCGCACGGGGGTGACAAAAAGCCGATTCCGGGCGCAATTGATCAATCTTTCTCCCCATTTATGAAATGATATCGGCAGGTCCGATCGGTCGCCGCATTGCCGCGTGCCCGGCGCGGCGGGCGAGGGGGAGGGAACCGGGGCGTGGGCATCGAGGGCATCTACATCGTCACGCTGATCGGGGCGGGTCTCATCATTGCCTCGGCGGTCTCCTCGCTGCTGGCCTTCCGCTTCGGTGCCCCGCTGCTGCTGCTGTTCCTCTGCATCGGTCTTCTGGCCGGCGAGGACGGTCTCGGCATCCGCTTCGACAACGCCAACGCGGCCTATTTCATCGGCAGCCTCGCGCTGGCGGTGATCCTGTTCGACAGCGGCTTCGGCACGTCGATCAACAGCTTCCGCCAGGCGGCCCTGCCGGCGCTGACGCTGGCCACCCTCGGCGTGGTCCTCACCACGATTCTCGTGGCCGTTGCGGCCTGGTGGATGTACGGCCTGTCGCCGGCGGGGGCGCTGCTGATGGGCGCGATCGTCAGTTCCACGGACGCGGCGGCCGTGTTCTTCCTGCTGCGGGTCGGCGGCATCACCATGCGCGACCGCGTCCGCTCGACGCTGGAGGTCGAATCCGGCTCCAACGACCCCGTCGCAATCTTCCTCACGCTGACGCTGACGGTGTTCGCGGCGGCGCCCGAGGCCGGGGGCGAGATGCCCGGCTGATGCTTCTCCTCGGCTTCCTGCAGCAGATGGGGCTCGGGATCATCGGCGGGATCGTCGGCGGGCACCTGATCCTCACGCTGGTCAACCGGCTGACCCTCGAGCGCGGCCTCTATCCGATCATCGTGCTCGCCTGCGCCATGTTCCTGTTCGCCCTGGTCGGTGCGCTGGACGGCAGCGGCTTCCTCGCCGTCTATGTGGCGGGCATCTATGCCGGCAACCGCGCGATCCGCGCGAAATCGACGCTGACCAACTTTCAGGAGGGCACCACCTGGCTGGCTCAGATGGTGATGTTCCTCGTGCTCGGCCTGCTGGCGACGCCCTCGGACTTTCCCCAGATCGCGCTGCCCGCGATCGGGATCGCGCTGTTCCTCGTGTTCATCGCCCGGCCGGTGGCGGTCTGGCTCTGCCTGCTGCCGCTGTCCTTCTCGCGCGAGGAAACCGCCTTCGTCTCCTGGGTGGGCCTGCGCGGCGCGGTGTCGATCCTGCTGGCGATCCTGCCCGTGATCGGCGGCGTGCCGAACGGCATGCTCTATTTCAACTCCGCCTTCATCATCGTGCTGACGTCGCTGCTGCTGCAGGGCTGGACGGTCAATGCGCTCGCCCGGCGGCTCGGCCTCGTGCTGCCGGCCAAGATCGGGCCGGTGGAGAAGGTGGAACTGGAGCTTCCCGCTCCGCCAGCCACGAACTGCTGGTCTACAAGGTGGTGCCCGACAGCCCGGTGACGCGCGGCTCGCGCCTGCCGCGCTGGGCCCGGCCGTCGCTGGTGATCCGCGACGGCAAGTCGATGCGCTACCAGTATGCCGGCCGGCTGCAGCCGGGCGACTATGTCTACCTGTTCATCTCGCCGCGCTTTCCCCACCTGCTCGACCGGCTGTTCGCCAGCCCGGCCACGGTGTCGGCGGATGATGCCGAATTCTTCGGCGAGTTCACCATCGAGCCGGGCAAGACCCTCGGCGATCTCAACGCCATCTACGGGGTCGGGCTCGACGGGGTGACCAGCGACACGCAGATCATGAGCTTCATGGTCGAGCGGCTCGGCGGGCATGCCGAACCCGGCGACCGGGTGCAGATCGGCCCGGTGGAACTGATCGTGCGCGACACGGCGGACGACGGCGCGATCGCCACGATCGGCCTGTCCTGCGCGCCCGAACACGGACGCACCGGCAAGCTGGCGCTGGTGCCCGGGGCCGCGCTGGCCCGCTCGGGCATGGGCAAGGTGATCGATGTCCTGCGCAACGTCTTCCGGTCGAGCCAGTAGCCGGCGGCGAATGCGGTCAGAGCCGGAGATCGGCGATCACGGGCAGATGGTCGGAGCCGAAGCGGGCGTCGAAGTCGGTCCACGCGGCCAGAATCCGGGCCGGGGCGCGGCAGTGGATCCGGTCGAGGCGCAGCCTCGGCATCCAGGAGGGAAAGGTCGCCAGCCGCGTGCGTTCGGGCAGAAGGGCCGCCAGCGTGCGCCGCACGTGGCCGACCGGCGTCCAGTCGTTGAAATCGCCCAGCACGACGCTGGTCATGTCGCTGCGGGCGCGAACGAGGCCCGCGATCCGGCGGATCTGCCGGCGGCGCTCCGCCGGGCTCAGGCCGAGATGGGCGGCGAGCACATGGACCGGGCCGGCCGGTGTTGCAGCCGTTGCCTCGATCACCGAACGCGGCTCGCGACCGGCGACCCTCACGTCGTGGATCACCACGTCGGAGAGCGCCCAGCGGCTGAACAGCGCGTGACCGTAGGCGCCGTCGGGCGCGGTGATCGTGTGCGCGTCGGCGCGGTGGCCGTGACTGCCGGCAAGCCAGGCCAGCACGTCCGCGTTCCGCCCGCGCCCCTCGATCTCCTGGACGGCGAGGAGGTCCGGGGCATGTCGCCGGATCACCGCAGCGATGCGGTCCATGTCGAAACGGCGATCCGGCCCGACGGCGCCGTGGATGTTCCACGTCATCACCCGCAGGGCCGGTCCGGCCGGGCCCTCCGGCAAGGGCGTTTCGACGAGGTGTTCTCTCACGCGGCCTTGCGTCGCTCGTGCCGGCCCTCGCCGATTTCCTCGATGATCTTCGCGACGAAGGCGTCGAGGTCGTCGGGATTGCGGCTGGTGATCACGCCTTCGTCGGTCACGACCTCGGCGTCGATCCAGCGTCCGCCGGCATTCTGCACGTCGGTGCGGATCGAGGGATAGGACGTGACCTTGCGGCCGCGCACGAGGTCGGCCTCGACCAGCAGCCAGGGGCCGTGGCAGATCGCGGCGACCGGCCAGCCCTTGTCGAAGAAGGTGCGGACCAGCTTGACCGCGTTCGGATCGACGCGCAGCAGGTCGGGGTTGATCTGACCGCCGGGAATGACGAGGGCGTGGTAATCGTCGACGCGCGCATCGGCGACGGACAGGTCGGCGTCGATCGTCTCGCCCCAGTCGGTCTTGGCCCAGCCCCGGATCGGCTTGCCGTCCAGGCTGGCGATCTCGACGGTCGCACCGGCGGCGCGCAGCTTCTCCAGCGGCACCATGAGTTCGGACTGCTCGAAGCCGCTGGCCGAGATGATGAGGATTTTCGCCTCGCGGATGTCCGGCATCGGGTTGCTCCTGTGTTGGTGAAAAGGGCACGTTGCCCTTGGTCTCCCAACCCCCTGCGCGCCGGGCTTGTTCCGCCTTCCCCTTGGTCATCGTATGAATATGGCTGGATCTGGTGCGACGCCGGCATGTCGAGGAAGTGTTGCCGCGCCGATCACCCCGGCGTCTGCCGGATGCCGAGAGGCGGCACGAGCGGCGCCGGAGCCTTGCGCCGGAACAGGCGGAACGGACGGACGGGATCGAGCAGGGACGTGCCGAACATCGGCCGGTCCGGCCCCTTTCCGCCCTGTTCGGGGAAGATCCGCAGCGCCCGACGGCCCGTGTCCTGCGCATCGATCGCTGCCGCCATCGAGGTGCCGGCGGCGAGACGCTCGGCAAGGCGGGCGACCGGCAGGCCGAGATGCTCGGCCAGCAGCGTGTTGCGCAGGTGCAGCACGGCGGCGCGCTCCCGCGGGCCGACCGCCTCGATGCCGAGGTCGCATTCGGTGTCGAGCCCCAGCGATCGGTTGTTGAGATTGGACGAGCCGACCTTCATCAGCCGGTCGTCGACGATGATCACCTTGGAATGGACGACGATCGGCTCCTCGCGGTCCGGCGCGGCGACGACCGGATAGCAGATGCGCAGCCGGCCGAACCGGTCGGCGCGGGCAAGGCGCCGGATCAGGCGGTTGCGGTTGACGCCCATCACCAGGCGCTCGATCAGGCCGCGCGCCTCGTGGGCCATCACCACCACGATCTCCGGCCCGTCCGGATTGGCGAGATGCGCGGCCAGCACCTCGCCGACCAGCGAGGACGACATGTATTGCGTCTCGATGTAGATCGAACGCTTCGCCGCGGCGAGGATGTCGAGCGTCTGCCGCGCCGCCTCCATCGTCTCGTGCGAACGTCCCCAACCGGGAAGGGTCCGCGCGACGGCGACGGGGATCGCCTCGAAATCCGGGGCAAGATCCGCGGGCCAGATGCCGGCCGCGGGCGACACCTGCGGGATCTCGATCCCCCTGGCCGTCCGCCAGCGCTGACGCACCACCTCGCCGAGGGCGCGGGCGGCGTCCCCCTCCACCACGAACTGCACGTCGTGGATCGGCGAGCATCCATCGCCGTCCGGCCCGCAGCGGCGCGGATCGTGAAGGGTGTGGCGCCGGGTGTCCCAGCGGTCGATGGTGAGGTCGATGCCGCCGGTGAAGGCCACCGCGTCGTCGATCACGACGATCTTCTGGTGATGGGCGGCATAGATCGGGTGATGGCGGTCAAGGACGACGCGGATGCGCGGGTGATCCTCCCAGTCGCAGCCGAACAGCATCGGCAGCCGGGCGCTGCCGGTGTGGAACACCGACAGGCTCCAGACCAGGACGTCGACGTGGAGATCCGGATTGGCCTCGACGAGGCCGCGCAGCAGGCGGCCGAGCGACGGGGCGGCTCTGTCGCCGGCGGAGGGGCGCAGTTCGATGCGCGCGTCGAAATCCCAGCCGGCGATGAGGATGCGGTGGCGGGCCCGGCGCAGGCAGGTGTCGAGGACGTTGAAATAGGCGGCGGCATCGACGAGCGCCGCGGCGCGGCTGGCCTGCGGCCGCTGCCAGCAGTTCTGCCCCGGGCGGAACAGGAGGGCCTCGCCGCCGGCGGTGTCCGCGCCAGCGTCGTTCAGACCGTCATTCGGCTCGGCGGCGGGCATCGCAGGGACGGGCATCGGGCGTCACTCTCTCCGGTTGGCGCGCGCGTCCGTCGCCGGACGCGCTCGACAGGGAGAAACGACGCGGCAGCGTGCCCTGTTCCCCGCGGGCTCGGCCTCAGGCGTCGCCGGCTGCCCGGACGCGGGCGGCCCGCAGCCGGGTGACGAGGAAGGCGGCGACGAAGAGCACCGACATCAGCAGCACGATGGTGGGGGCGGGGGCGCTGTCGAGGAAGAAGGACAGGTAGACGCCGGCGATGGCGGCAACCGCGGCGACGGCGGCCGCGATCAGCAGCATGGCGCCGAAGGTGGGCGCGACCAGAAAGGCGATCGCGCCGGGGGCGATCAGCAGGGCGACGGCGAGGATGATGCCGGCCGCCTTCAGGGCGCCGACGATTGCCAGCGCGATCAGCGCCAGCAGGCCGTAGTGCAGCGCGCGCACCGGCAGGCCCACCGCCTGCGCCTGCACCGGATCGAAGGCGTGGAGCAGGAAGTCGCGCCATTTCAGGCCGATGACGACCATCACCAGCAGCGCGATCGCGCCCGTTTCCACGAGATCGGCCATGGCGATGCCGAGGATGTCGCCGAACAGGATGTGGTCGAGGTGCATCTCGGTCTGGATGCCGGAATAGAGCACCAGCCCGAAGCCGAACATGCCGGAGAACACGATGCCCATCACCGTGTCCTGCTTGATGCGGCTGTTTTCCTTCAGCCAGCCGGTGGCGACCGCGCAGCCCATGCCGGCGGCAAAGGCGCCGACCGAAAGCGGCAGGCCGGCGATGTAGGCCAGCACCACGCCGGGCAGCACCGCATGGGAAATGGCGTCGCCCATCAGCGACCAGCCCTTGAGCACGAGGAAGGCCGACAGCAGCGCGGCGGGCACCGCGACCAGCACGGCGGCGATCATCGCGTAGACCATGAAGTCGAAGGTGAAGGGCTCCAGCAGAAGCTCCGTCATCGTCATGTCGGTCATGGCGCCTCCTCGGCGGCGGCCGCGACGCGGCGGCGCGAGGCGATCAGGCCGTGTTTGGGCGCGAAGAAGAAGGCGGCGAGGAACACCAGCGTCTGCAGCACGACGATGATGCCGCCGGTGGCGCCGTCGAGGAAATAGCTCGCATAGGCGCCGATGAAGCTGGTGACGGCGCCGATCGTCACCGCAATCACGAGCAGGCGCTGGAAGCGGTCGGTGAGGAGATAGGCCGTCGCGCCCGGCGTCACCACGGTGGCAACCACGAGGAAGGCGCCCACGGTCTGGAGCGCGGCCACGGTGGAGGCCGACAAAAGGGTGAAGAACACGATCTTCCAGAGTGTGGGGTTGAGGCCGACCGTGCGGGCGTGGGTCTCGTCGAAGAACACCGCCATCAGGTCCTTCCACTTCGCCAGCAGCACGGCCAGCGACACCGTGCCGATCAGGACCAGCTGCAGCGTGTCCTGCGGGGTGATGGCGAGGATGTTGCCGAGGACAATGGTCTGGATGTCGACGGGGGTCGGCGAGACCGAGACCATGAACAGGCCGAGGCCGAAGAAGGCGCAGTAGGTGAGGCCGATCACCGCGTCCTCGCGCAGCCGGGTGCGCTGGTTGAGAAACAGGATCGCCGCCGCCGCGAGGCCACCGGAAAAGAAGGCGCCGAGCGCGAAGGGAAGCCCGAGCATGTAGGCGCCGGCCACGCCGGGCACGATGGCATGGGACAGCGCGTCGCCGATCAGCGACCAGCCCTTGAGCATCAGGTAGCAGGAGAGGAACGCGCAGACCCCGCCGACGAGAGCCGAAACCCACATGGCGTTCCACATGTAGTCGTAGGTGAAGGGCTCGAGCAGGAGGCTCATCGCGCCTCCCGCCCGCCGAGCACGGGGAGGCCATCGCTCACCGCGGCCGGGAACACCTGCAGATGACGCACCGCGCCGCCGAAGGTCTTCTCGAGGTTGGCGGCGGTGAACACCTCCGACGTCGGCCCCTGGGCCAGCACGGTGCCCCGCACGAGAACCGTGCGGTCGCAGAAGTCCGGCACGCTGGCGAGATCGTGGGTGGAGACCAGCATCACCCGGCCCTCGGCCCGCAGCGCCTCCAGCAGATCGACGATCGCCGCCTCGGTCTTGACGTCGACGCCGGTGAAGGGCTCGTCGAGCAGGATGACGCGCGCTTCCTGGGCAAGGGCCCGGGCGAGGAACACCCGCTTCTTCTGGCCGCCGGAGAGTTCGCCGATCTGGCGCTTGCGGAACTCGGTCATGGACACGCGGGCCAGCGCGGTGTCGACGGCGGCGCGGTCGGCGGCGCGGGGAATCCGCAGCGGCCCCATGCGGCCGTAGCGGCCCATCATCACCACGTCCTCGACGAGGACCGGGAAGTTCCAGTCGACCTCCTCGCTCTGGGGCACATAGGCGACGAGATTCTGTTTCAGCGCCCGGGCGGCCGGCAGGCCGAGCAGGGTGATCTCGCCGCGCGAGGGCTTGAGAAAGCCCATGATCGCCTTGAACAGGGTCGACTTTCCGGCGCCGTTGACGCCGACCAGCGCGGTGATCGTGCCGGTGGGGATCGCAAAGCTCGCGTCCCGGAGCGCGGTGTGGCCGTTGCGGTAGGTGACGGTGACGCCGGCGACCGAGATGCCGGCGCCGGGATTGCCGCCGTCCTCGCCGGTCGGTCTGAACGCACTCACGGGGGCGACGGGGGCGTTCATTGCGAAAGCCCTTCGTTCAGGCCGGTCGCGATCGTCTCGGAGGTGACGCGCAGCAGGTCGAGATAGGTGGGCACCGGGCCATCCGCCTCGCTGAGCGAGTCCACGTAGAGCACACCGCCGTAGTGGGCGCCGGTCTCGCGCGCCACCTGCCGCGCCGGCTTGTCGGACACGGTGCTCTCGCTGAAGACGGCGGGGATCCGGTTGGCCGTCACCGTGTCAATCACCTTGCGCACCTGCTGCGGGGTGCCCTGCGCGTCGGCGTTGATCGGCCAGAGGTAGAGTTCCTTCAGGCCGAAGTCGCGGGCGAGATAGGAGAAGGCGCCCTCGCTCGTCACCAGCCAGCGGCGGTCCGCGGGGATCTTGGCCATCCGGGCACGGATCGGCGCCACGGCGGCGGCGATCTTCGCCTTGTAGGCGTCCGCATTGGCCGCATAGGTCGCGGCATTGTCCGGATCGGCGGCGGACAGGGCATCGCGGATGTTGTCGACGTAGATCAGCGCGTTGTCCGGCGACATCCACGCATGCGGGTTGGGCTTGCCGGTGTAGGGCCCCTCGGCGATGCCCATCGGCTCGATGCCGGCCGACACGACCGCTTCGGGCACGCCGTCGGCATTGCGGAGGAACTTCTCGAACCAGAGTTCGAGGTTGAGGCCGTTCCACAGGATCAGTCCGGCGCCACGGGCGGCGCGGATGTCGCCCGGCGTCGGCTGGTAGTTGTGGATCTCGGCGCCCGGCTTGGTGATCGACACCACGTCGGCCGTCTCACCCGCCACGTTGCGCGCCATGTCGGCAATCACCGTGAAGGTGGTCGCGACCTTCAGCCGTTCGGCGGCCGCTGCCGGCCCGGCAACGAGCGCGAGGGACGCGAGCGCCGCGAGGGTTGCGAGGATGGTGGATCGACGGGTCGTGCCATGCATGGACAAACCTTTTCTGCAAGTCGTTCTCATTTGCGTAATGTGAGCGGTTGCGGCGCAAACTTCAAGTGCGACTTAGTCGCAATTCAGCCTGCGAGACATAATACGTGTCTCACGTTGCGCTGGATCAAGGCGCAGGAGGCGGTTCCGGGGCAGGGTGCGGCAGGATCGAAGGCGCCCGCGTGATGCCGGGCGCCCGCCATCATCGGGAGGCCGCCCATGCGTCTGCAACTTCTCGTTCCGCTTCTGACCCATCCCGACCCGACACCCGACAGCGTCGTGGCCGGCGCGGTGGCGGTCGCCCGCCATCTCGGCGCCGATCTCGTCTCCCATGCGGTCGACATCGACATCCACCTGCCGCCGAGCGCCTTCGGCGGCCTGTTCCTCGACGTGCCGAAGATGATTGCCGATGCCGAGGCCACCAGCCGCGCGGCCGGCGACCGGCTGCAGGCGGCGCTGGCGGATGCGGCCGAGGCCGCCGGCGTTGCGCTGATCCGCGAGGAGGTGGCGCTGCGGCCCGAGGCGGTGGCCTCCGGCGTCGCCCGCCGCGCGCGCCTGGCGGATCTCGCCATCCTCGGCTGGGGGCTCTCGACGGTCGAGGGCCGCGAGGTGGCGGAAGGACTGATCTTCGAGGCCGGCCGTCCGGTGCTGTTCCTGCCGTCGGTGGCCGCGGTCGGCGCGCTCGGGTGCGTCGCGGTCGCCTGGGACGGCAGCCGCGCGGCGGCGCGGGCGCTCGCCGATGCCCGGCCGTTCCTCGAACAGGCCGACGAGGTCGTGGTGGTGACGGTCGCCGACGACAAACCGGGGGCGACCGTGGAGACCGGCAGCGCGCTGGTCCGCCATCTTGCCGCGGCCGGCGTTGCGGCGCGCCTCGACGTGGCTGCCGCCGGCGAGATGCCGATCGGCGAGCTGCTGCAGGTGCGGGCGCTGGCGCTTGGCGCGGGGCTGCTGGTGATGGGCGGCTATGGCCATTCCCGGCTGCGGGAATTCGTGCTTGGCGGTGCCACCCGGGGCGTGGTGGACGACATGCGGCTGCCGGTGCTGCTGTCGCACTGACGTCCGGCATACGGTCACGGCAAAGGAAAACGGGCGGAAGGTCCGCCCGTTGCCATGTCGCGCCGAGATTGCGGCAGCCGGGCCGCAGGCGAGGCCGGCTGCAAGCCCGCTCAGCCGGCGAGCCTGGCCGCGATCTTCGCCACATGGGCGCCCTGATAGCACGCGCCGTCGAGTTCCACCTCGGACGGCATCCGCGAGCCGTCGCCGCCGGTGATCGTCGCGGCGCCATAGGGCGAGCCGCCGAGGATCTCGCCGAGGCCGCTCTGGCCGGCGAAGGCATAGGGCAGGCCGACGACGACCATGCCATGGTGCATCAGCGTCGGGACGAAGCCGAGGATGGTCGATTCCTGGCCGCCGTGCTGGGTCGCGGTCGAGGTGAACACCGAGCCGACCTTGCCGACAAGAGCACCCTTGGCCCACAGGCCGCCGGTCTGGTCGATGAAGTTGCGCATCTGCGAGGCGACCGTGCCGAAGCGCGTGCCGGCGCCGAAGATGATCGCGTCATAGTCGGCGAGTTCATCGACGGTGGCCACGGGTGCGTCCTGATCGAGCTTGTAGTGCGAAGCCTTCGCGACGTCCTCGGGGACGAGTTCGGGAACGCGGCGGATCGCCACTTCGGCACCGGCCGAGGCCGCGCCCTCGGCGACGGCCTTCGCCATCGCCTCGACATGCCCGTAAGCGGAATAGTAGAGCACCAGAACCTTGGCCATCACGCTGTCCTTCAACATCGGGGATAGAAAACGTTGCGGCAGACTATGCCGTCGGTATCGTTTCGCCTACGCCTGACAGCGCAGACAGACTGTTCATCCACGGTAGCCAATCCGCCTTGGGCTCCGTGCGGCCGTGATCCGCCCTTGCTCCCGCGCGGCCCCTCGGCCACGATGCGGTTCGTCCGTCCCCGTGCGAGCACCGCCCCGCCGATGGCCTTCACCCTGCGCCAGCTCCAGTATTTCGTTGCCGTCGCCGAGCAGGGCACGGTGTCGGGCGCAGCGCATGTGCTGTCGATCTCGCAGTCGTCGGTGACCGAAGCGATCAAGGATCTGGAGAACGACCTCGGCGTCGCCCTGTTCCAGCGCCGGGCGCGCGGGCTCGACATCACCCACGAGGGCCACCAGTTCCTGCGCCATGCCGCCAAGATCCTGGCCGATGTCGCCGAGGCGCGGCAGGCGTTTCGGGCACGCGGCGGGCCGGGCGTCGGCACGCTGTCGCTCGGGGTCACGTCGCTGGTCGCCGGCTATGTCCTGTCGGATCTGCTGGCCCGCTACCGGCGCGCCTTTCCGGGCGTCGAGATCGCGACCATGGAGGACGACGGCAACTATCTGGAGCATCTGCTGGTCGGCGGCGAACTCGACGTGGCGGTGATGCTGCTCAACAACCTGCGCGACCGGCAGGCGCTGCAGTCGGAAATCCTCGACGTCTCGCCCTTTCGCCTCTGGCTGCCGGCCGGCCATGATCTTGCCGTGCGCGACAGCATCGCCATGGAACAGATCGTCGGCGAGCCGCTGATCATGCTCACCGTGGACGAGATCGAGGAGGCGACGCGCAAGCTGCTGTCCGCCTTCGGCGCCCGGCCGAAGGTCGCCTTCCGCACCCGTTCGGTGGAGGCGGTGCGCAGCCTGGTTGCCACCGGCGCCGGCGTCGCACTGCTGCCCAACCTCGTCTACCGGCCGTGGTCGCTGGAAGGCGACCGGATCGAGTCCCGCGACGTCTCCGGCGCCCTGCCGGTGGTGCAGGTCGGCCTCGTCTGGCGCCGCGGCCTGACCCTGTCGGCGCCGCTGCGCGAGTTCATCGCGCTCGCCCATTCGCAGCGGATGCCGCGCCTGCGGTGACTGATATCGGAAATACCGAATTCGCATTTCTCCGGAAAGAAATTGCGACGGTCTGGCCCTCGGCTACGATGTTGCCCAACAAACAGCCGTGGCAACAGCATCGGCACAACGAGGGGCGCATCATGCAGAAAGTGGCGAGACTTCTCACCGCGACGACCGCACTGGCCTTCGCGATCACGGCTGCGGCGGGGCCCGCGGCCTCCGCCGACATGCTCACGTCGATCGGCGCCGGGGAGGGCGAGGTGTCGATCGTCGCCTGGGCCGGCTACATCGAGCGCGGCGAGACCGACAAGGCCTATGACTGGGTGACCGACTTCGAGAAGGCCAGCGGCTGCAAGGTCTCGGTCAAGACCGCCGCCACCTCCGACGAGATGGTCGCGCTGATGAACGAGGGCGGCTTCGACCTCGTCACCGCCTCGGGCGACGCCTCGCTGCGGCTGATCGCCGGCAAGCGGGTCCAGCCGGTCAACGTCGACCTGATCAAGAGCTGGTCCACCGTCGACGACCGCCTCAAGGACGCGCCGTGGCACACGGTGGACGGCACCCATTACGGCACGCCCTACCAGTGGGGTCCGAACGTGCTGATGTACAACACCGACGTGTTCAAGGAGGCCCCGGCGAGCTGGAGCGTCGTGTTCGAGGAGACGACGCTGCCGGACGGCAAGTCCAACAAGGGCCGGATCGAGGCCTATGACGGGCCGATCCACGTGGCCGACGCCGCCAACTACCTGATGGCGACCAAGCCGGAACTCGGCATCAAGGACCCCTACGAGCTGAACGAGGACCAGTACAAGGCGGCGCTCGACCTGCTGCGCGTCCAGCGCACCCTCGTCACCCGCTACTGGCACGACGCCTTCGTGCAGATCGACGACTTCAAGAACGAGGGCGTGGTCGCCTCCGGCTCCTGGCCGTTCCAGGTCAACCTGCTCGGCGCGGAAAAATTCCCGATCGGCTCGACCATCCCGAAGGAAGGCGCCACCGGCTGGGCCGACACCACGATGATGCACGCCGACGCGCCGCATCCCAACTGCGCCTACATGTGGATGGAGCATTCGCTCTCGCCCAAGGTGCAAGGGGATCTTGCCGCCTGGTTCGGCTCGGTGCCGGCCGTGCCCGCCGCCTGCGAGGGCAACGCGCTGCTCGGCGCCGAAGGCTGCAAGACCAACGGCTTCGACGATTTCGAGAAGATCAGGTTCTGGAAGACCCCGGTTTCCAAATGCGCCAGCCAGGGCGAATGCGTGCCCTATTACCGGTGGGTGTCGGACTACATCGGGGTGATCGGGGGGCGGTGAGGCTCACCTGATCGGGAATGCGGTGAGGTCGATCTTCGCCGCTCCCCCTC
>NZ_MCRJ01000077.1 GCF_001720135.1 Methylobrevis pamukkalensis | reverse complement strand
ATCGTCCGGATTGCCTTGTGGAAGCAGCGAACCGGGATGCGGGGCATGGTGGGTCACCACCACCACAGGGCTGCCGTCATCCAGAGGCGCTTCGTCGATGAACCGCCGCGTTTTCTCGTGCAGATGAAGCGCGTCCGCCGGCAGAAACCGGCTCCACGGCTGTTTGCGATTTGATATGCGGCGGTGGTCATTCATCAGGTTGCGCGCGTGATCCATTGCCGTCCGCGTCCACTCACGACCGCGTAGCGCATAGTCGGTCCAGAGCGTGCCGCCGATGAACCGGATGCCGTCAATCCGCACAATGTCGTCATTGAGGAATGTCACTCCGGGAAGCGAAGCCAGCGCTTCGGCTGTCTCTCGTATGTAACCACCATAAAATTCGTGATTGCCGGCCACGTAGATGGTCGGCAAGCGCGCTGCGATGCGCTCGACAAAGCGCGGATCGACAATGTCACCTGCCAAGACGGCGATGTCCGCGCCGGCAGGCGGTTCAAGACGACCGAGGTGGCTGCCGCGGTTGTAGTCGAGATGGAGATCGGAGAGCACCCACAGCTTGCCGCTCATGTCATGCCTGGCTCCCGTCGTCACACCTCGATTGTCCCGATGACGTCACCAGCATGGTGCGCATCAGGGCAATTGTCCGTTGCCGTTCGGCCACACCGGCGCGACCTCGCCACATCCGTGACCAAAACATGGCCACAGACCCTTGATCGATCCCACTCAGCCCGGCATCGTCATTTCGCTTCCGGCATAAAGGCTTTTGCGTATCCCCTCTCCGTCCTCCCCGGAAAGCGGACGTTAAACAAATGCGTTTAGCTGGAATATTCGTCGCTCTCCCAGGGCCGAGACACATCTGCACCATGCGCAAGATTCTCACACTCGCCGCCGGCCTGCTGCTCGCCGGCAGTTTCGCTCCCGCCGCCCATGCCGCCACCGAGAAGGTCCGGGTCTACGATCCCGCCCAGGGCGGCTTCGTCTACATCACCCGTACGGTCCGCGAATCCCGGTCGATGGAATCGCCGATCAAGAAGGAACTCATCGCCTACAACGGGCCCTACCGGGAGGGCACGATCATCGTGAACACCGCCGAGCGCCGGCTCTACTTCGTGATCGGCGACGGCAAGGCGATGAAATACGGCATCGGCGTCGGCCGCCCCGGCTTCACCTGGTCGGGCACCCATCACGTGACGCGCAAGGCCGAGTGGCCCGGCTGGACCCCGCCGCCGCGCATGCGCCAGCGCCAGCCGGACCTGCCCCATCACATGCCCGGCGGCCCGGACAATCCGCTCGGCGCCCGCGCCATGTACATCGGCTCGACCATCTACCGCATCCACGGCACCGCTGAGCCGTGGACGATCGGCCAGGCCGTCTCCTCGGGCTGCATCCGCATGGCCAACAACGACGTCGTCGACCTCTACGAGCGCGTCACTGTCGGTGCCCGGGTGGTGGTGCAGCACTGAGCGGCTGCACGCGATGAAAGACACGAGGGCCGGCCATGCGCCGGCCCTTTTTGTTTACGGGAAATTTTGAAGCGGACGAAATGACCCGATAGGCCGGCCTGAGGCTTCTCTGACGTCTCGAAGGCGACCTAAAGGTCGAGCACAGCCCCTCTTTTCGTCTTTGCCGGGCTTGACCCGGCAACCCAATGGCCTCTCCGCTTGGGACGATCGATCCGGCTGTCCTCACAAGATTTTCCGCCCTCTGAAGCGCTGGATGCCGCGAAGCTAGTGGGTCGCCGGGTCAAGCCCGGCGAAGACGATGGAGGGGCCGAGTGCTGATCGACACCTTTGCCCTCGGCACCGCCGGCGCGGTGACAGTGTAAGGCTCCGCCCCTACTTCATCCACGCCGCGATCCGGTCCATCGCCTCGGCCATGTCCTCGCCCTTGCCGGCGAAGGAAAAGCGCAGGTAGCCGGCGCCGCGGGTGGTGTCGAAGTCGAGGCCCGGGGTGGCGGCGACGCCCGCCTCGTGCAGCATCCGCCGGGCAAATTCAATGCTGTCGTTGGTGAAGCGGCGGACGTTGGCGTAGACGTAGAAGGCGCCGTCGACGGGCAGGAGATCGTCGATGCCGGCGGCCGGGAGCCGGCGCAGCAGCAGGTCGCGGTTGGCGGCATAGCCGGCCTTCACCTCCTCCAGCTCCTCCGTGGCCTCGAAGGCGGCGATCGCCGCGTGCTGCGACAGCGCGTTGACCGAGATCGACAGGTTCTGGGCGAGGCATTCCACCGCCCGCACGATCGACGGCGGCACCACCATCCAGCCGATCCGCCAGCCGGTCATGCAGTAGTATTTCGAGAAGCTGTTGATCACGATCACGTCGTCGGAACAGGCGAGCGCGCTCGTCGTCGGGAAGCCGTAGACGAGACCGTGGTAGATCTCGTCCATGATCAGGCGGATGCCGTGACCACCGCAGGCGCCGACCAGCGCCTTCAGATCGTCCGGCGCCACCATGGTGCCGTTGGGGTTGTTCGGGCTGGCAACGATCAGGCCCTTCAGCGGCGTCACCGCCTGCACCTCGGCCAGCATCAAAGGCGTCACCGTCCAGCGCGTCTCGGCCGTGGTCGGGATCTCGACCACCTCGAGCCCGAGCGCCTTCAGGATGTTGCGATAGGCCGGATAGCCGGGCGTCGGGACGCCGACCCGGTCGCCGACGTCGAACAGCGCGAGGAAGGCGAGGTTGAAGCCGGCCGAGGAGCCGGTGGTCACCACCACCCGCTCCGGCGCGATGTCGAGGCCGTGCGCCGCGCCGTAATGGGCCGCGATCCGCGCCCGCAGCGCCGGCATGCCGAGGGCTTCGGTGTAGCCGATCCGGCCGCGGGCCAGCACCGCCTCGGCCGCCTCGCGCACCGCGCGCGGCGTCGGCGCGCCGGGCTCGCCCACCTCCATGTGGATGATGCGCCGCCCTTCCCGCTCCAGCGCGAAGGCCGCCGACATCACGTCCATCGCCCGGAAAGGCTCGACCGCGCTTCTTTTCGACAGAAAGGTCATGTCTCCGCCACCATCCTGCGTCTTCGTCCGATCGAAGGTCCATAGCAAGTTTGTACGGCCGTGACAGGCAGAATTGCGCATCCGCGCCGCACGGAACCTCGCGGCCAACGGATGGGAGAAGTTGTGAACGCGTCCCTGGGACCGGACGGTTGAGGCGACCGGCGCGAACGACTACCAATGACGCAGGCTGCGCCGATCTCGACGGCGCGCCGACAGGACGGGAAGAGAGCGATGACCAGAACCAGCCTCCTCACGCGGCGCCTGATCGCCGTCGTCGCCGCCGTGGCGATCGCCCTGCCCGTGGCAACCCCGGCCCTTGCCGCCAAGAAGGCCGGCCGTTCCGTGCCGATCGTGCGCGATGCCGAGGCCGAGGAGCTGATCTCGGATTACGTGCGGCCGATCCTCAAGGCCGCCGGCCTTGGCGCCGCCCGCATCGACATCCGCATCGTCAACGACGCCCGCTTCACGCCTTCGTCGCCGACAGCCGGCACATCTACATCACGCCGGCACCATCATGCAGACCGACACGCCGAACGAGCTGATCGGCGTGCTGGCCCACGAGACCGCCCACATGGCGGCCGGCCATCTCGCGCAGCTGCGCGAGGCGCTGCGCAACGCACAGATCCTGTCCGTGCTCGCGGTGCTCGGCGGCGCTGCGGCCGCGGTCGCAGGCGGCGGCGGTGACGCCGCGGCCGCCACCGCGCTCGGCGGCGGCCAGATCGCCCGGCGCAGCCTGCTCTCCTACCAGCGCGGTCAGGAACGCTCCGC
Source organism: Methylobrevis pamukkalensis (assembly GCF_001720135.1). Taxonomy (GTDB): domain Bacteria; phylum Pseudomonadota; class Alphaproteobacteria; order Rhizobiales; family Pleomorphomonadaceae; genus Methylobrevis; species Methylobrevis pamukkalensis. The sequence continues at coordinate 17,673 of NZ_MCRJ01000077.1, read as the reverse complement.
CGACCGGGCCGCCGTGACCTATCTGGAGAAGACCGGCCAGTCGTCCGAGGGCATGCTCAAGGTGTTCAGCCGCCTTGCCGACCAGCAGCTGTTCGCCTCGCGCTACGGCGATCCCTATGTGCAGAGCCATCCGATGGCCGCCGACCGCATCAGCCAGATCGAGGAACTCGCCCGCAAGAGCAAGTACCGCGACCGCAAGGACCCGGCCGCACTGCAGCTGCGCCACGACATGATGCGCGCGAAATTCATCGGCTTCATCGAATCGCCGCAGAAGGTCTCCCGCCTCTATCCGGCGGGATCCGATGCGCTGCCGGCCCGCTATGCGCAGGCCGTGCTCGCCTACCGCGTCGGCAGCCCGGCCGGGGCGCTGAAACAGGTCGATGCGCTGATCGCCAGCGATCCGTCCAACCCCTGGCTGCTCGAGCTCAAGGGCCAGATCCTCACCGAGACCGGCAAGCCGGGCGCCGCCATCGCCCCGCTGCGCCGCGCGGTCAGCCTCGCGCCGAATGCCGGCTATCTGCAGGTGATGCTCGGCCACGCCCAGGTCGCCAGCGGGGATGACGGCGAACTCAAGGACGCGATCCGCAACCTGACCAAGGGGCTTGCGGACGATCCCGGCACCTCGCTCGGCTACCGCCAGCTCGCCATCGCCTATGCCCGCTCCGGTGACATCCCGCTCGCCGACCTTGCAACCGCGCAGGGGCATTTCGCGGCCGGCGACACGAAGGCGGCCCGGCAGTACGCCGCCCGCGCGCAGGCGAAACTCAAGCGCGGAACGCCGGCCTGGCTGCGCGCCGACGACATCATCAGCTACAAGCCGCCCCGGCTCTGACCCGTCAGGAACCTCCACCGATGCCCACCCCGTTCCGCCTGAAAGCCCTCGCCGCGCTCGCATTGCTGCCGGCGGCCGTGCTGCCGGCCACCGCGCAGACCGCGGCACCGCAGGACAAGGCCGTCATCGAGCAGATCGTGCGCGACTATCTGCTCGCCCATCCGGAAGTGATCCAGGAGGCGCTCGGCGAACTGGAACGCCGTCAGCAGGCGGCCGAAACGGAGAAACGGGCGGAGATCGTCGCGTCGGTCAGGGACGAGCTGTTCCAGTCGAAGCGCCAGGTCGTGCTCGGCAATCCCGATGCGCCGATCACGCTGGTCGAGTTCTTCGACTACAACTGCGGCTACTGCAAACGCTCGCTCGCCGACAAGCAGGCGATTCTCGACGAGGACAAGGACGTGCGGATCGTCCTGAAGGAATTCCCGATCCTCGGCAACGGCTCCGTGGAGGCCGCGCGCGTCGCCGTCGCGGTCAACCTGATCGCGCCGGAAAAATACGGCGCCTTCCATGACGCCCTGCTCGGCGGCCGCGGCGAGGCCAACACCGCCCGCGCGCTCGACGTCGCCGAGGAGGTCGGTCTCGACCGTGCCGCGTCGAGGCGCGGACCAGGGATCCTGAGGTGGCGGCCACCATCGAGGAGTCCTACGGGATCGCCGCCAAGCTCGGCCTGTCCGGGACGCCGACCTACGTGATCGGCGACGAGGTCGTGTTCGGCGCGGTCGGTCTGGATGAGCTGCGCGCGCGGATCGCGGACATGCGAAGCTGCGGCAAGGCCACCTGCTGAGTGCGACGTTCCGTGTCTTTTGCCTTTTTTTCTCCCGATAAACGCCTATAAGGGTGGCGGCGCGGCGTTGGGCCGTGCCGCGTGCGCGATTCATGCCTCCGCAAGGACCATGACGATCGCGCGTCGCGCCGACCGACATTCCGGGACGGCGGCCCCGGCGCACAGCGCCGGCCGTCGCGCTCGCAGGAGCCGGGGGATCCCGCTCCACCGAACACGAACGAGATCATGGCCAAGACAACCATCGACCAGACCATCATCCGGCAGCTCGCCGAGATCCTCAAGGACACCGACCTTTCCGAAATCGAGGTCGAGCAGGAGGGCCTGCGCATCCGGGTCGCGCGGACGCTGGTTGCCACCGCCCATGTCGGTCCCGCGATGATGGCGCCGTCCTACGCGCCGCCGCAGGCCGCAGCCCCGGTTGCCGATGCGGCGCCGCTGGTGGTCGATCCCGCCAAGAGCGTCGGCGTCGTGCCCTCGCCCATGGTCGGTACCTGCTATCTTGCCGCCGAGCCGGGCGCCCGCGCCTTCGTCTCGGTCGGCGACACCGTCCGGGTCGGCCAGACGCTGCTGATCATCGAGGCGATGAAGCACATGAACCAGATCTCCGCGCCCCGCGCCGGCAAGATCACGGCGATCCTCGTCGAAGACGGCCAGCCGGTCGAATACGGCGAGCCCCTCGTCGTCATCGAGTGACGGTTTCCCGAGCAACAGGACGGACATGTTCAACAAGATCCTGATCGCGAACCGGGGCGAGATCGCCCTCCGCGTGCTGCGGGCCTGCAAGGAACTCGGCATCGAGACGGTCGCCGTGCATTCCACGGCCGACGCCGACGCCATGCATGTTCGCCTTGCCACCGAATCGGTCTGCATCGGCCCGCCGGCGGCCCGTGACAGCTACCTGAAGATCCCCGAGATCCTCGCCGCCTGCGAGATCACCGGCGCCGATGCGGTGCATCCCGGCTACGGCTTCCTGTCCGAGAATGCGCGCTTTGCGGAAATCCTCAACGCGCACAACATCGCCTTCATCGGCCCGTCGGCGGAGCATATCCGGGTGATGGGCGACAAGATCGAGGCGAAGAACACGGCGCGGCGCCTCGGCATCCCGGTGGTGCCCGGCTCCGACGGCGCCGTCACCAACGACGAGGACGCCCACCGCATCGCGGCCGACATCGGCTATCCGGTGCTGGTCAAGGCGGCAGCCGGCGGCGGCGGACGCGGCATGCGGGTCGCCCGGTCGGAAGAGGAAATGTCGGGCGCGCTCTCGGCGGCGCGCAACGAGGCCAAGAATGCCTTCGGCGACGATTCCGTCTACATCGAGAAGTATCTCGGCAAGCCGCGCCACATCGAGATCCAGATCCTCGGCGACGGCAAGGGCAACGCGATCCACATCGGCGAGCGCGACTGTTCCCTGCAGCGGCGCCACCAGAAGGTCTGGGAAGAGGCCAATTCGCCGGCTCTCAACCAGGAACAGCGCGACCGGATCGGCAAGGTCTGCGCCGATGCCATGGCGGCGATGAAATACTCCGGCGTCGGCACGATCGAATTCCTCTACGAGGACGGCAATTTCTACTTCATCGAGATGAACACCCGCCTGCAGGTGGAACATCCGGTGACGGAAATGATCACCGGCATCGATCTCGTCAACGAGCAGATCAAGGTGGCCTCGGGTGCCGAACTGACGATCCGCCAGAGCGACGTGACCTTCAACGGCCACGCGATCGAGTGCCGGATCAACGCCGAGAACCCGCAGACCTTCGCGCCCTCGCCGGGCCGGATCACCTACTATCATCCGCCGGGCGGCCTCGGCGTGCGCGTCGATTCGGGCGTCTATCAGGGCTATTCGATCCCCCCGCATTACGACAGCCTGATTGGCAAGCTGATCGTCCATGGGCGGACCCGCGTCGAATGCCTGATGCGGCTGCGGCGCTGCCTCGACGAATTCGTCGTCGACGGCATCCAGACGACGATCCCGCTGTTCCGCGCCCTCGTGGACAACCAGGACATTGCCAACGGCGTCTACGACATCCACTGGCTCGAGAAGTTCCTCGCCTCCGGGCAGGAGATCGGCTGATCCGGCCGCGGCCGACGGCCTCGCACCTGATCAGGGCCACGATGAGCCTCAGGTCCCTTGCATCGCAGGGGACAAGTTGCCACTTGCCCGTTATGATGGAGTGGCTGGGCTCGCATCATCGCATGCGGCTGTCCGGTGGATGCAGGGAGCGTGCTTCAGTGTCGAGCCGGGAACATCGCCCGTTCGAGATCACCGCGGATGTGCTGCTCAAGGCCTACGCCTGCGGCATCTTCCCGATGGCGGAGAGCGCTGACGATCCGGGACTGTTCTGGATCGAGCCCGACGAGCGCGGCGTGCTGCCGCTCGAACGCTTCCATCTGCCCAAGCGTCTGGCCCGCTCCGTGCGCGCCGACATCTTCGAGATCCGCATCGACACCGACTTCGACGGCGTCATCGACGGCTGCGCCGCACCCGCACCCGGTCGCCAGAAGACCTGGATCAACGGCCGCATCCGCAGCCTGTATGCCGATCTGTTCCGCCGCGGTCATGCTCACACGGTCGAGGCCTGGCACGAGGGGCGGCTCGTCGGCGGGCTCTACGGCGTGTCGCTCGGCGGCGCCTTCTTCGGCGAGAGCATGTTCTCGCTGGAAACCGACGCCTCCAAGATCGCCCTTGTCCATCTCGTCGCCCGGCTGCGCGCCGGCGGCTATGCCCTGCTCGACACCCAGTTCGTGACCGATCACCTGGCCCGCTTCGGCGCGCGCGAGATCGGCCGTACCGTCTATCGCCAGCTGCTCGAACAGGCCCTGCCCAAGCATGGCGACTTCTTCGCCCTGCCCGCGCGCCTCGACGGCCACAGCGCCCTCGACTGGATCCCGCCATCGACGTGAGACGGCGGGATCCCGGTCAGGACGGGCTCAGCGCGAACGCTGGTTGAACAGCACCTTCTGCGCTTCCTTGTCGTCCGCCAGATTCATCGCCTCATCCGCCGGTGCCTCGATCGCCATGCCCTTCGCGACCGCGGGGCGGGCCAGCATCCGGTCGTACCAGGCCCTGATGTTGGGGAACTCGGCGAGATCAATGCCCTGGCGCGCATGGGGCTTCACCCAGCCGACGATCGCCATGTCGGCGACCGAATAGAAGCCGGCCACGAACTCGCGGCCTTCGAGCTGCTTGTCGAGCACGCCGTAGAGCCGATGCGTCTCGTCCTGATAGCGCTTGATCGCGTAGGGGATCTTCTCGGGCGCATACTGCGAGAAATGATGGTTCTGGCCGAGCATCGGGCCGAAACCGCCCATCTGCCACATCAGCCACTTCTCCACCTCGACCCGCTCGCGCTCGGTCGTACCGACGAACTGGCCGAACTTGCGGCCGAGGTAGAGCATGATCGCCCCGGACTCGAAGATGGCGATCGGCGCGCCGTCCGGGCCCTCCGGATCGACGATCGCGGGCATCTTGTTGTTGGGCGAGATCGCGAGAAACTCGGGCTTGAACTGGTCGCCCTTGCCGATGCGCACGAAATGCACGTCGTAGGGAAGGCCGAGCTCTTCGAGAAGAATGGAGATCTTCCAGCCGTTCGGGGTCGGCCAGTAATAGAGATCGATCGGTTTCGTCTGCGTGGCGGCCATGGGGCGGCTCCCGGATCGGATGTCGTATTGCGGGGTGGTCGCGCCGGCTGCCGGCAGCAAGGTGCGGCCCGCCGGAGCGCAATGGGGGCAGAGGACGGCGAGCGCGCCTCCTCCTTCACACATAAACCGCCTGCCGCCTCGTGCAAGACACGACTGCGTCAAACCGTCGGGCGGATGGCGAAGGGGCCGTTGACGGGTTCGGCCTCGGGGTCGGTTTCGACGGCGGCCACGCGGGCATGGATCGGCCCGCGCCGACAGTCCTCGATCATCACGAACACATCCGCCTCCGCGCCGCAGAACAGCGCCTCGACATCCCCGCCCGCGCGGTTGCGTACCCAGCCCGACAGACCGAGCTGCCGGGCCCGCTGCCCGCACCACTCCCGATATCCGACCCCCTGAACGTGGCCGCGGATCGTGACATGCAGTGCTTTCATGATCCCCTCGATGCGCAAGGCTGGCGATCCGTGACGCGGATGGCAGAGCAGCGCCCCTTCCGGCAGAAGCCTGCCACAGGGACGGCACCTGGATGCGACGATACTCCCCGCCGGCGCCTGCCGCCCTTGCGTCCGATCAGCGCGGCCAGCCTCAGGCGAATTCGAGGATCACGGCGTCGACCGCGAGGCTGTCGCCCGGCTTGGCGTTGATCTTCGCCACCTTGCCGTCGCGCTCGGCGCGCAGCACGTTTTCCATCTTCATCGCCTCGACCACGGCCAGGACCTCCCCGGCCTTGACCTCCTGGTCCTCGGCGACGGCAATGGAGACCACCAGCCCGGGCATCGGGCACAGCAGGAAGCGCGACAGGTCCGGCGGCACCTTCACCGGCATCAGCGCGTCGAGCCGGGCGATCTCCGGCGTCATCACCCGGGCAAACAGGGTGACGCCCGCGTGCGAGAGCAGCACGCCGGAGGTGGCGGTGCGGACCTGCACGACCACCTCGTCCCGGCCGATCCGGCCGCGCCACAGCGGATCGCCCGGGCGCCAGTCGGAGGTGACGGTCACCGGCGAGGCGCCCTCCCCGACCGCGACGTCGATCTCGATCGGCACGGCGGCAAAGCCTTCCGGCACGCGCACCGGCACCATCTCGCGGTCGAGCCGGACGACCCAGTTCTCCCGCCATTTGCCCGACGACGGCCGCAGCCGGCCGTCGAGATTGTCGAGACGCTCGCGGCGCACGAGGTCCATGGCGATCGCCGCCGACGCCAGCACGCGCTTGGTGTCCTCGTCCGGGGAAAGGCCGGTGAAGCCGTCGGGAAATTCCTCGGCGATGAAGCCGGTGGACAGCCGGCCCTCGCGCCAGCGCGGATGCTGCATCAGCGCGGTGAGGAAGGGAATGTTCGGCTGGATGCCGTCGATGAGGAAGGCGTCGAGCGCTTTCGCCTGCGCGTCGATCGCCTCGATCCGGGTCGGCGCGTGGGTCACGAGCTTGGCGATCATCGGGTCGTAGAACATCGAGATCTCGGCGCCCTCGACGACGCCGGTGTCGTTGCGCACCGTCACCCCGTCCTCCTCCCCCTCGGCCGGCGGCACATAGCGCACGAGGCGGCCGGTGGAGGGGAGGAAGTTGCGGTAGGGATCCTCGGCATAGACGCGGCTTTCCACCGCCCAACCGGTGAGCGTCACGTCGGCCTGGGTGATCGACAGCTTCTCGCCGGCGGCCACCCGGATCATCTGCTCGACGAGGTCGATGCCGGTGACGAGTTCGGTGACCGGATGCTCCACCTGCAGCCGGGTGTTCATTTCCAGGAAGAAGAACGAGCGATCCTGGCCGGCGACGAATTCCACCGTGCCGGCGCTGTCATAGCCGACGGCCTTGGCAAGCGCGACCGATTGCTCGCCCATCGCCTTGCGGGTCGCCTCGTCCAGCAGCGGCGACGGGGCTTCCTCGATGACCTTCTGGTTGCGGCGCTGGATCGAGCATTCGCGCTCGCCGAGATAGATGACGTTGCCGTGCTTGTCGCCGAGCAGCTGGATCTCGATGTGGCGCGGATTGACGATGAACTTCTCGATGAACATGCGGTCGTCGCCGAAGGACGAGGCCGCCTCGGACTTGGCGCGGGCAAAGCCCTCGGCCACCTCCTGCGCGTTCCAGGCGATGCGCATGCCCTTGCCGCCGCCGCCGGCCGAGGCCTTCATCATCACCGGATAGCCGATCCCGTCGGAGATCCGCACCGCCTCGTCGATGCTTTCGATCACGTCGAGATTGCCGGGAACCGTCGAGACCTTCGCGGCGGCCGCGAATTTCTTCGATTCGATCTTGTCGCCCATGGCGTCGATCGCGCCGGGGTTGGGGCCGATGAACACGATGCCCTCGGCCTCCAGCGCCCGCGGAAAGGCCGCGCGCTCGGACAGGAAACCGTAGCCGGGATGCACCGCCTCCGCGCCGGTCTGCTTGCAGGCGGCCACGATGCGGTCGATCAGCAGGTAGGACTGGGCGGCCGGCGGCGGGCCGATATGCACGGCCTCGTCCGCCTGCGCCACATGCAGCGCGTCGCGATCGGCGTCGGAAAAGACGGCGACGGTGCGGATGCCCATCCGCCGCGCGGTGCGGATGACGCGGCAGGCGATCTCGCCCCGGTTCGCGATGAGGATCTTGGAGAACATGCGCTCGCCCCAGCTTGTTGGTCCGGCCGTCCCGTGCGGTCCGTTCCCTCGGGTTTTACTGGACGATGCGCGGACGCAGCAACAGAACGAAAGGTCGAAGGCCGGCACATAAGGACGCAGCCGGCTCTCCTCCAGGCAAAAAGGCCGGACGCGGGGGGGCATCCGGCCTGCTCGTTGACGTGAAGTCCGGCGCCCTGAGCCGGGAGGAGATCAGGCCGCGGTGTCGATCAGCGTGCGCAGCGAGGGATGGATGTCGGGGCTTTCCTCGCGCAGGAAGTCGAGCAGCGCCTTCTCGTTGGCATGGAGCGTCCCGTCGCGGCCGATCCGGTCGGCCAGCCACTTCACCTCGTCGGCGGTGACGGTCTCGGCCACCGTCGTCTCCGCCTCGAAGCGGGCGTTGCGTTCGGCGGCCACCGTCTCGTTGCCGGCGCCGTAGGACTGCCAGACGCCGCGCAGGCCGCCGGTCAGCAGCGACTGCATCATGCCGGAGAACATGCCGCCGACGCCGGGGGTCTCCTCGTCCACCCAAGCCGCGCGGCGCAACGCCTCCTCGCGGGTCGGCGACGGATAGCCGCGCGCCGCCATCAGGAAATTGGCGATCGCCTTCACGAACAGGTCCGACCAGGCCGGATGGTTGGCGGCCTCGCGCGTGCGGTCGTTGAGGTCGAACAGCACCTCGGCCTCCTCCCGGGAGATGCCGAGCGCGGCATTGCCAGCATAGGCGTAGAGGATGCGGCGCAGCATCTCGACCTCGGGCAGGCCGATCACGCCGGGGGTGAGGCAGCGACCGTCCGCCAGCGGACCGCTGCCCTCGACCACGGCGATCGCCACCTGGCGCAGCGCGAAGGCCGACAGCGACGGCGGCGCGGAGGCGGCCCGGTCGAGCAGGTGCACGAGCAATTCGAGCTGGGTGTCGGTGTTGACGACGCCGTCGGCGGAGATCCGCGCGATCAGCCATTCGGCGTTGTGGGCGTCGATATGACCTTCCGGATGGGTCTGCCAGACGAGGCGATCGGTCATCGCCTCGATGAACAGCGTCGCAAAGCCGGGCACCTTGTCGCGGATCTGCTCGTCGAGGAGGAACAGCCACTCGGCATCCTCCGGATGGACGACGCCATCGGTGTAGATCGCGCGCCTCAGTTCGAGAACGTCATGGTCGCGGATGGCGCCGCGCCCGACCATGGCGGCCAGCGCAGGAGGCATCGTCGTCTTCGGCATCTTGTGGTCTCCTCTCGGATCATCTGACCGGAGACTAGACGACAAAAAGAAGATTTCGCTTAAGGGACGCGGTTAAGCCTTCGTTACGACCGTGCAGGCGCAGGGAAGATGATGATGTTGCTGTTCCGCGCCATGGATCTGGCCTCCGGACAAAAAGCCGGCCGCAGCAGGGAGAATACCGCGGCCGCAGTCAGGAGGATAACAAAGCAGATCCGCGGTCTCCCGATGCGGATTACATGCATCATACACGACAGCACTGCGGGGGTCACTACGCCGGAAGAGACGCTGCCGCCGCAAGCCTCGGATATGCACATCCTAGGTGAAGATGCCGGCAAAGCCCCGCGAAAAAACGTCGCTCCCGTCCTGCATTGCTGCGGCCCCGTCTCTCTGCCGTTGCGACACCGCGGGTTTCAGGCACCCGCGCCGGAAGTCACGGCATCGTGAAGCCGCGCCCTCTCCGCTTTCTTGCATGGTTCCAGTCTGGCTGAGACCATCCCCCTGCCCCCGCTCCAGGGGACCCCTGCCGGACCGAACGGATGCCGCGCGTCAGCGTCCGGATCCCACAAGGAAGCTTCCCCATGAAACACACCGTGCTCGCCGCCCTCTGTGCCGGCCTTCTCGCCACCGTCGCTGCCTCCGCGCAGGGCAATCCGGTCGAAGAGCGCGAGAAGCTCATGAAGGCCATCTCCACCGAGATGAAGGCCGCCGGCGGCATGGTTCAGGGCAAGACTGCCTACGATCCGGCCGCTGCCGCCGCGGCGGCCACCTCGGTGTCCGGGAAGGCGGCGATGATCCCCGATCTCTTCGCGCCCGGCACCGAGGGCGGCGACGCGCTGCCGGCGGTGTGGGAAAAGAAGGCCGAATTCGACGCGATCGCGAAGAAGCTCGCCGATGCCGCAGGCGCCGCCGCGACCGCGGCGCCGCAGGGGCTGGACGCCTTCAAGGCGCCTTCGGCCCCATGGCCCAGACCTGCAAGAGCTGCCACGAAACCTATCGCAAGAAGGACGACTGATCCGCCCGGACCTGGCTTTGCTGCTGGCTGGACAAGGCCGGAACTGCACGCCCGGACACGCGCAGCGCGGCCTGAAAAGACGCGTGTTCCGGCCTCGCAATTTGCCCCGGCGTCGTTCGTCGTCCCAACAAGGCGCTTCACAAATCGATCATTACGTGATCGACTCGGGGGGTTGAGACACGTCCGGGGCGATCGTTCCGGGGCCGTGTCGGGATCGGTTGGCTGCGGCCGCCTCGAGGCGCTGCCGGGTGCGTTCGGAGCCTCGGCTGGCGGCGGAACGGGCGGGTTGGCGAAGGCTGAAGCGGCCTGCGGCAGGCCGAAGCGCAACGTCGTCTCGGACTGTGATTGAGCCGTCTGTTTTTCCGTTTCGAAGCACCTATATGAGGTGCATCGTCAGGGACGAAGTCCGACGGACGGCCGATTTCTTGCATGGGACGACGCGAAGGCATCTCGCCCCGCGGCGTTCAGGTCCCCCGGGGAACTGCAGCGGGTGTCCGAAGGGAAGCGGGTGTGTCGAGAGGTCCGGCGCATGCGGCGACCGGATCGGGGTGAGCGACGAGCGGACATGAGCAACGACATCCGTCGAACTGGCCAGGGCGACAATGACGGCGACGTCGCCACGAAGACCCGGTCGAAGACCAAGCGACCGAGCATGTATCGTGTGTTGCTTCTCAATGACGACTACACGCCCATGGAATTCGTCATCCATATCCTCGAGCGTTTCTTCAACAAGGGACGCGAAGACGCGACGCGCATCATGCTGCACGTCCACCATCACGGGGTCGGCGAATGCGGAGTCTTCACCTATGAGGTCGCCGAAACGAAGGTGACCCAGGTGATGGATTTCGCCCGCCGCCACCAGCATCCGCTCCAGTGTGTCATGGAAAAGAAGTGAGGTTCGAAAGTGCCCTCTTTCTCCCGTAGCCTCGAAAAGGCTCTTCATCAGGCGCTCGCCCTCGCGAACGAACGCCGTCAGGAATACGCCACGCTGGAGCATCTTCTGCTGGCACTCGTCGACGACCAGGACGCCGCCGCCGTCATGCGGGCCTGCAACGTCGATCTCGACATCCTCAAGCGCAATCTCGTCGAATACATCGACACCGAGCTGGAGAACCTCGTCACCGAGGCCGGCGAGGAATCCAAGCCCACGGCCGGGTTCCAGCGCGTCATCCAGCGCGCGGTGATCCACGTCCAGTCGTCCGGTCGCGACGAGGTGACCGGCGCCAACGTGCTCGTGGCGATCTTCGCCGAGCGCGAGAGCCATGCCGCCTATTTCCTGCAGGAGCAGGACATGACCCGTTACGACGCGGTCAACTACATCTCCCATGGCATCGCCAAGCGGGCCGGCATGTCCGACGCCCGCCCTGTGCGCGGCGCCGAGGACGAGGCTGCCGCCGCCGAAGGTAACGAGGGCGCCAAGAAGAAGACCGACGCGCTCGAGGCCTATTGCGTCAACCTCAACGACAAGGCCGCCAAGGGCAAGATCGACCCGCTGATCGGCCGCGAGACCGAGATCAGCCGCACGATCCAGGTGCTGTGCCGCCGCTCCAAGAACAACCCGCTCTACGTGGGTGATCCGGGCGTCGGCAAGACGGCGATCGCCGAGGGCCTCGCCAAGCGGATCATCGAAGGCGACGTGCCGGAAGTGCTGCTCGACTTCACCATCTTCTCGCTCGACATGGGCGCGCTGCTGGCGGGCACCCGCTACCGCGGCGACTTCGAGGAGCGGCTCAAGCAGGTCGTCAAGGAGATCGAGAACTATCCCGGCGGCGTGCTGTTCATCGACGAGATCCACACGGTGATCGCGCCGGCGCCACCTCGGGCGGCGCGATGGATGCGTCCAACCTCTTGAAGCCGGCGCTCGCCTCCGGCTCGATCCGCTGCATCGGCTCGACCACCTACAAGGAATACCGCCAGTTCTTCGAGAAGGACCGGGCGCTCGTCCGCCGCTTCCAGAAGATCGACGTCAACGAGCCGACGGTTCCGGACGCGATCGAGATCCTCAAGGGCCTCAAGCCCTATTTCGAGGACTATCACCGCGTGAAGTACACCAATGACGCCATCAAGGCGGCGGTGGAGCTTTCGGCGCGCTACATCAACGACCGCAAGTTGCCGGACAAGGCGATCGATGTGATCGACGAGACCGGCGCCTCGCAGATGCTGCTGCCGGAAAGCCGTCGCCGCAAGACGATCGGCGTGCGCGAGATCGAGAACACGATCGCCACCATGGCGCGGATTCCCCCGAAGTCCGTCTCCAAGGACGACGCCGAGGTGCTCGAGAACATCGAGACCAACCTGCGGCGGGTCGTCTACGGGCAGGATGCGGCGATCAGCGCCCTGTCGTCGGCGATCAAGCTGTCGCGGGCCGGCCTGCGCGAGCCGGAAAAGCCGATCGGCAACTACCTGTTCTCCGGCCCGACCGGCGTCGGCAAGACCGAGGTTGCCCGCCAGCTTGCCTCGCTGCTCGGCGTGCAGCTCATCCGCTTCGACATGTCGGAATACATGGAGCGGCACACGGTCAGCCGGCTGATCGGCGCGCCTCCGGGCTATGTCGGCTTCGACCAGGGCGGCCTGCTGACCGATGGCGTCGACCAGCATCCGCACTGCGTGCTGCTGCTGGACGAGATCGAGAAGGCCCATCCGGACCTGTTCAACATCCTGCTGCAGGTGATGGACCACGGCAAGCTGACCGACCACAACGGCAAGCAGGTCGACTTCCGCAACGTCATCCTGATCATGACGACGAATGCGGGCGCGCAGGACATGGCCAAGGCACCGATCGGCTTCAACCGCGTCCGCCGCGAAGGCGACGACGAGGAGGCGATCAACCGCCTGTTCACGCCGGAATTCCGCAACCGTCTCGACGCCATCATCCCCTTCGGCGCCCTGCCGTCGGAAGTGGTGCGTTCGGTGGTGACCAAGTTCGTCATGCAGCTGGAAGCCCAGCTGATCGACCGCAACGTCACCTTCGAACTCGACGAGGAGGCCGTGAACTGGCTGGCGGAGAAGGGCTACGACCAGCGCATGGGCGCCCGCCCGCTCGGCCGCGTCATCCAGGAGCACATCAAGAAGCCGCTGGCCGATGCCGTGCTGTTCGGCGCGCTCAAGAAGGGCGGCACCGTGAAGGTGTCGGTCGAGACCAAGGACGACGGCAAGCCGGGCCTCAAGCTCGACGTGATCGCCTACACGCCGCCGAAGAAGGCCGAACCGTCCGAGGACGACGCCAAGCCGCGCAAGCGCAGCCGCAAGTCCCCGCCCGACGAGGGCGGCCCCCCGCCCTCGCCCAAGCGCCGTGGATCCGTGCCGAAGGTGCCGCTCAAGATCTTCTGAGCGTGGATTGATTGAGATGACGCAAGCGTCGCGCCCCGCAGGGTTCCTCCTGCGGGGCGTCTTGCTGTGTGGCTCCGGCAGTCAGCCGAGCAGATCTTGCAGCCGGCGACCGGCCTCCCGCAGCCGGTCCGGCTCGAAACCCGAAAATCCGAGGACCAGCCCCGCCTGCGGCGAGGCCGAGAGATAGAGGCTCGACAGCGGCCGCGCGTCGACGCCGGCCGCCACGGCTCTAGCGCAGAGCGCCACATCGGCAGCCTCGCCGCCGTCGGTGATCGCGGCCAGCGCGGTCGGCAGGCGGGCAACCAGATGCAGCCCCTGCTCCGGCACCTCGACGCTGAAGCCCTTGTCCCCGCCGCCGCTCAGTCCCTCGATCAGCCCATCGCGCGCCGCCTGCGCCCGGCGCCGGATCCGCCGCAGATGCGCGGCGAAGTGGCCTCCGTCGAGCAGGTCGGCCAGCGCGCCGGCGCCCAGTGTCGACGGCTGGCGGTCCATGCGGCGGCGCAGGGCGATGACGTCGTCCAGCAGCGCCTCGGGCACGACCATGTAGCCGACGCGCAGGCCCGGAAACAGCACCTTGGAGAAGGTGCCGAGGTAGACCACCCTCCCCGCATCGTCGATGCCCTGCATCGCCGTCAGTGGCGGACCGGCAAAGCGCATCTCGCTGTCGTAGTCGTCTTCGAAGATCCACGCCCCGTGTCGGCGCGCCCAGTCGATCAGCGCCAGCCGCCGCCGCATCGACATCGTCACCCCGAGCGGAAACTGGTGCGACGGCGTGCAGTAGACCGCCGCCGCCTGCGCGTCCGCCGCCTCGCCAGCCGCAACGTCCAGGCCCTCCCGGTCCACGGCCACCGGCACGGGCCGGGCGCCGACGCGATCAGGGTCTCGAGCGAGGCGCGATAGCAGGGATCCTCGATCCACACCGCCTGTCCGGGCCGGACGGCGGCGCGCAGGCCCAGTTCGAAACCCTGACGGGTACCCGTGGTGATGACCACCTGCCCCGAATGGCAGCGCACGCCGCGTGCGATCTTCAGGTAGGCGGCAATCGCCCGGCGCAGATCGGTGCTGCCGCGCGGATCGCCATAGGCATAGTGACCAGGTCCGGGTCGTTCCAGGCGACGCACGAGCGCCTTGCGGAAGACGGTCTCCGTGCGCGGGTCGGCAGTGGCAACGCCGAGCGTGCACAACATCGGAGCCGCCTCGAAAATCTCATCGGCATCGCCGTCGCCGGCCTTGCGTGCCGGCTTCTCGGCCGCCACCCGCGGCACGGCTTCGGCCACGAAGGTGCCGGCGCCCACCCGCGCTTCGGCAAAGCCCTCCGCGGCCAGAAGTTCGTAAGCCTCCACCGCCGCTGACCGCGACAGCATCAGCCGCTGCGACAGGTCGCGGGTGGTCGGCAGCTTCGTGCCCGGCGTGACGCGGCCGGTCTCGATCAACCGCCGAAGGCAGAGGTAGAGCTCGCGCGACCGTCGGCCGGGCCCCGGAAGAACGGGGATCAACGCCGACCAGTCCGCCTGATTGGTTCTCTTCGAATGCACGGTATTGGATCTTATTAAAACCAATTCGATCAGGCATTCCTGCGTGATCTTCTCGGAGAACGCAAGGCATGACCGTCACCGACCACGACCCGACCTCCTTCCCCGTCAGCGGGCGCAACCGCCTGCGTCGCCTGCACACGCGCGGCAGCTTTGACCGCGCTGCGGTGTACGCGGTGCTGGATGCCGCGATGCTGTGTCATGTGGCCTATGCCATCGACGGCCAGCCCTATTGCACGCCGACCCTCCACTGGCGGGAGGGCGACCGGCTCTACTGGCACGGCTCGTCCGCAAGCCGGATGCTGCGCCACCTTGCGGGCGGCACGCCGGCCTGTCTCACCGTCAGCCATCTCGATGGACTGGTGCTTGCCCGCTCCGGCTTCAATCATTCGGCCAACTACCGTTCGGCGATGTGCTTCGGTACCGCGCGCATTCTGGACGATCCGGACGAAAAGGCCGCCGCCCTGCGTGCTGTCGTCGACCGCCTCTATCCGGATCGCACCGCGTCGCTGCGCACGGTCACGGCGCAGGAGATCAAGGCCACCATGGTGATCGGGATGGACATCGAGGAGGCGTCCGCCAAGGTGCGCGCCGCCGGCGTGGGCGACGACGAGGAGGACTATGCCCATCCGGTGTGGGCAGGCGTCATTCCGGTGAAGACCGTGCTTGGCGCCGCCGAACCCTGCGTGCGGCTCGATGCCGGCATCGGCTTTCCGCCGGATCTGGCGTCCTTTGCGCCCGGCCGGCGGCTCGACGAGGCACTGCTGGAAACGCAGCGCCTCTATGAAGACAGCTAGGATGCGGTGACATGAGCACCCCGCACGACATGCCGGCCCGCACGCCGCTGGCCGAAGCCTTCGCTCTCCTGTCGCCCGACCGGCCGTTTGCCACGCTGTTCGAGGATGGCGAGGCGATCTCGGTGGAGCTCTATGCGCCGGTCGGGACCGATCGCCAGACGCCCCATGACCGCGATGAACTCTACATCGTCGCGTCCGGCGATGGCCTGTTCTCGCGGGCGGGCGACACCGTGCCCTTCAGTGCGGGCGACCTGCTGTTCGTTCCGGCCCACCAGACCCATCGCTTCGAACGGTTTTCGGACGACTTCAAGGTCTGGGTGATCTTCTACGGGCCGATACGCGCCCTGGTGCGGCCCTCACCCTGAAACGCAAGACGGCCCCGGCACGCATGCCGGGACCGCCTGTCATCTCGTGAGAAGGCCGACGAATGCGTGCTTACTCGGCCGCTTCGGCCAGGGCCGGATAGTCGGTGTAACCTTCCGCGCCGCCGCCGTAGAAGGTGTCGCGGTTCGGCTCGTTGAGCGGGGCATTGAGCCGGAAGCGGGTCACGAGGTCCGGGTTGGCGATGAACAGCCGGCCGAAGGCGACCGCATCGGCCGTACCCTCGGTTACCGCAGCGGCAGCCGTGTCGCGGTCGTAGCCGTTGTTGGCGATGTAGACCCCGCCGAACGCCGCCTTCAGCGCCTTCCAGTCGAAGGGCGCGATGTCGCGCGGGCCGCCGGTGGCGCCTTCCACTACATGCAGGAAGGCGATGCCGCGTTCGCCGAGCTTGGAGGCCACATAGCCGTAGAGCGCCTGCGGATCGCTGTCGGGGCCGGTATCGTTGGCCGGCGTCACCGGCGAGAGGCGGACGCGACGCGGCCCTTGCCGAGCACCTCGATCACGGTGTCGACCACCTCCAGCAGCAGCCGGGCGCGGTTCTCGATCGAGCCGCCGTAGCTGTCCGTCCGCTTGTTGGTGGAATCGCGCAGGAACTGCTCGAGCAGGTAGCCGTTGGCGGCATGGATCTCCACCGCGTCGAAGCCGGCGGCCTTGGCGTTTTCCGCCGCGAGGCGGTAGTCGGCAAGGATGCCGGGGATCTCGTCGGTCTCCAGCGCGCGCGGCTCGGACAGGTCGGCAAAGCCGCCTTCGATGAAGGTCTTGCCGTTGCCACGGATCGCCGAGGGCGCGACCGGCGCGGCGCCGTTCTCCTGCAGCGACACGTGCGACACGCGGCCGACGTGCCAAATCTGGATGGCGATCAAGCCGCCGTCGGCATGCACCGCGTCGGTGACCTTGCGCCAGCCCTCGACCTGCGCGGGCGAATAGATGCCCGAAGTCTGAATGTAGCCCTGTCCCTGCCGGGAAATCTGCGAGCCCTCGGTGACGATCAGTCCGGCGCCGGCCCGCTGCCTGTAATAGAGCACGCTGAGATCATTCGGGGCGTCGGTGCCCTTGGTCGCACGGTTGCGCGTCAGCGGCGCCATCACGACGCGGTTGGCGAGCGTGAGGTCACCGACCTTCAGGGGTTGGAACAGCGAAGTGGCGGAAGACGTCATCGAAAGGTCCCTTTGGCAGAAAAAGAATGGATGGCCCGCCACTCATCTGGGACCCTGATCAAACCTTTCCAAGACTGGAAGGAGGGATTCCTCGTCAAATGCCCGTGAACCGACGCGCGTTCGTGACAACGCGCCGGGACCGGCAGACATCACAGAATGAAACTGTCCACCGTCAGATGGACGATGCCGTCGATCTGGAAGGCGAAGTCGGCGACGCGGTCGCCGTCCACGTCGGCAAAGACATGGGTGTCGCCGCCCTTGTGCGCGTAGCGCAGTTCGCCGGCGGTGCCGTTGGCGCCGCGTCCGCTGAACCCGCCCTCGCCGATGAAGGCGAAGTCGTCGTCCCCGCCGGTCCCGGACAGGGCGTCGAGAGCCGAGAGATCGATCGTA
>NZ_MCRJ01000076.1 GCF_001720135.1 Methylobrevis pamukkalensis | reverse complement strand
GTCCGTCGCGGACACAGGAATGCCCCATTTCTTGCCGCCAAGCGGCGGTCCATTAATTTCGCCATGCGAAAAATACATGCTCGGCATGCGGCCTGCCCTCTGCCCCGCGACCGAAGCATGGCTTAGATATCTCCCTGTCAGACGGCGGCGCGGCCAGAAAGAAATGGCTCGACGACACGTCGATCGAAATTCGGAAATACCAGAAAGGCACGTCGATCATGTTCGGCACCATCGTCAAGAAGTACAGCTCCTTCGTGAAGTATCAGCAGACCTACCGGGAGCTGTCGCGTCTCAGCAACCGTGAGCTCAACGACCTCGGCATCGGCCGCGGCGACATCGCGAACCTGGCCCGCAAGGCCTCGCGCTGATCGAAACGGCCCGGCCGCCTTCCCTCGGGTGGCCCGACCGCAGGACTTCAGGAATCGAGGGCCGGACACGGAGGCGACCTCCTCCCCGCCGAACGTGACCGCCTTCGTAGCCCGCAACGGTCTCCTCCCTCGTTGCGGTGCACACCACGGAATTTCCTCCCTCCGTGGACCAGACGACGCCCACCGGATCTCCTCCCCCGGTGGGCGTTTGTCGTTTGGGCACGTCCCTGCCGGAAAGCGGGATCGACGCTTCGGCCAACTCGGACATGCGCGCGCGACAAACGCACCGCGAGATGCGACGGCGATTCCCCCGGCCGGCGATTTCCGCTAGTTTCCCGGCCATGACGACAGCATCACACTCCCCCATTCATATCGTCGGCGGCGGCCTTGCCGGCTGCGAAGCCGCCTATGCCATCGCCAGCGCCGGCATTCCGGTCGTGCTGCACGAGATGCGCCCGGTGCGCAGCACCGATGCCCACAAGACCGACAGCCTCGCCGAGCTGGTCTGCTCCAATTCCTTCCGCTCCGACGATGCCGGCACCAACGCCGTCGGCCTGCTGCATGCCGAGATGCGGCTTGCCGGCTCGCTGGTCATGCGCTGCGCCGATGCCAACCAGGTTCCGGCCGGTGGTGCGCTCGCGGTCGACCGCGAAGGCTTTGCGCTCGCCGTCACGGCCGCGATCGACGCACATCCGCTGATCACCGTGGAGCGCGGCGAGGTCGATGGCCTGCCGCCCGAGGCCTGGGGCGAGACGATCGTCGCCACCGGGCCGCTGACCTCGCCGGGTCTGGCCTCGGCCATCCGGGAGCTGACCGGCGAGGACAGTCTCGCCTTCTTCGACGCCATCGCGCCGATCGTGCATTTCGACAGCATCGACCTGTCGAAGGCCTGGTTCCAGTCGCGCTACGACAAGGTCGGCCCCGGCGGTACCGGCAAGGACTACATCAACTGCCCGCTCGACCGGGAGACCTACGAGGCCTTCGTCGCCGGCTTGGTGGCCGGCGACAAGACCGCCTTCAAGGACTTCGAGTCCACGCCCTATTTCGACGGCTGCCTGCCGATCGAGGTGATGGCCGAGCGCGGGCCGGAAACCCTGCGCCACGGGCCGATGAAGCCGATGGGGCTCACCAATGCCCATGACCCGGCGGTCAAGCCCTATGCGGTCGTCCAACTGCGACAGGACAATGCGCTGGGCACGCTCTACAACATGGTCGGTTTCCAGACGAAGCTGAAATATGCCGAGCAGGTGCGGCTGTTCCGGACCATTCCGGGCCTCGAGGAGGCCGAATTCGCCCGTCTCGGCGGCCTTCATCGCAACACCTTCCTCAATTCCCCGGTTCTGCTCGATGGCGAACTGCGGCTCAAGTCGGCGCCGCGCCTGCGCTTTGCCGGACAGATCACCGGCTGCGAGGGCTATGTGGAATCGGCGGCGATCGGCATCCTCGCCGGCCGCTTCGCGGTGGCCGGCCGTCTCGGCCGGGACGTCATCCCGCCGCCGCCGACCACGGCCTTCGGCGCGCTGCTCGGCCACATCACCGGCGGGCATCTCGCGGAGGACGGGCCGGGACCGCGCTCTTTCCAGCCGATGAACGTGAATTTCGGCCTGTTTCCGCCGATCGAGGTGCCGAAGGAGCCCGGCAAGCGGCTGCGCGGCACCGAGAAGTCGATCGCGCGGAAGCAGGCGATGAGCGCGCGGGCACTGGCCGATATCCGCGTCTGGCTGGAAGGCAACGCCCTGCCCGCGATCGCCGCCTGAACCGGCGCGGCCACGAGCCGCCTGGGTGATCCGGCCCGTCTGTGAGGGCGGGCCGCGGTCGCGAAGGCGCCTTCAGAACATCGGCCGACCGCCGCGCGCCCGGCGCGCGGCGTTCCAGAGCAGCCATTGCCGGCGCCACAGCGGAATTTCCACGCCGGCATCGAACGGGTCGGCCGCCTCCAGATAGTCGAGCCACATCGGCGTCAGCGCCACGGGGAGGAACACCGGCTGGACGTGTCGCGGCACGGTCGTCATCGCGCTGCGGGCGGCATCGACATGCATGCGCGCCCGCTCGCGCAGGTCGGCGAGCGTCCGGCGCAGCCCGTCGGAGTGAAGCCCGCTGCGCACGTCATGGGGCGAAATCCCGTTTGCCGCCAGCATGTCGAGCGGCAGATACACCTGGCCGCGGCGCGCGTGGTGCGCCAGCGCGCGCATCAGTCCGGTCAGCGCATAGGCGACGCCGGCATGACCGGCGGCGTCCGCCGTGTCGGCATGGGCGCCCTTGTTGAGAATGACCGCACCGAGCTGGAACAGGGTCGAGGTCGTCTCCCCGGCATAGCCTTCGAGATCGTGCAGCGACGGCATCGGATCGTCGTAGAGGTCGAAGGTGCGTGCCTCGATCAGGTCGAGGAACGGGCGATCCGGCAGCCGGTAGATGTCGATCGTGTCGAGCAGCGCCCGGGCAACCGGATGGCTCTCCACGTCGCCCTTGGCACGACCCTCGATCACGTCGCGCCACCACTGCAGCCGCATTTCGCCCGGCAGCGGTTCCCGCACCACCTCGCGCACCCGGGCGATCTCGAGGTTGAAGGCGAGGATCGCATGGAGATGCGGCCGGTCATGGGAATCGGCAAAGAGGCTCGCAAGCCAGCGATCGCGATCGGCGTCGCGCACGAGCCTCTCGGCGTGCCGGTAGGCGGCTTTCAGCATGGTTGTCCGTCGACTGACGCTCACGCGGGCTTGTCTCCTCCGCCGGAGGCATCCGGACGGCGATGAAAGGTCCCTGTCGGAGACCTGAACAGCCGGCGAGCGGCGCGGGCGCGTGAATGATCCAAGATCGGCTCTCCCCCGGCCCTCGCCCGTCTCGCGGCGATGAAACAGACATTCGTGCAGTATCAGGAAAATCGGGCCCGTCCGAAAAACGTCAAGGCCACCGAAGGATAGAACGACGACACCCGAATGATAAGCGCTTTTGCAATGCAGCGCACGGGTGTGTCCCTGCAAAGAGAACCGGCAGGGCGACGCCGGCGGACCACCGCGGCCGGCCGACGCCGATCAGCCGACCGCAATCAGCGCCGCCGCGACGGGGCGCCCTTCGCCGAGCAGGATGTTGTAGGTGCGTATGGCCGCCCCGGTCGACATCACGTCGATCCGGATGCCGCGATCGGAGAGAAGCAGCCGCAGACGCTCGGAAGGCGGGATGAGGTCCCGGCCGGTGCCGAGCAGCAGCAGATCGATCGCCGCACCCTCGCCGAGCACCCGCTCGAGCGAATCGCCCGTGATCTCGGCGGCCGTGGTGACCGGCCAGCCGTAGATCCCGCTCGGCACGCACAAAAGCGAGCCGCGGTGCGACATGCCGGCAAAGCGGAAGCCGCCGTCACCATAGGCGTCCACCGGCGCGCGCCCGGGAAAATGCGCCTCGCGCCGCACCGCCTCCTGCGGCGTGCCACGCCCGTCATGGCCCGTGGTCATCGCGTCCTTTTCCGCCGGCATGTTCCGGCCCGTTCGAGGACAAGACTCACGCCTGCACGGCCTCTTCCTTGGTGGCGTTTCCGCCCCCCTGCATGCCGAAGAAGATCAGCACCGGCGCGGCAATGAAGATCGAGGAGTAGGTGCCGATCAGGACGCCGAAGATCATCGCCGTCGTGAACGAGCGGATCACCTCGCCGCCGAAGACGAACAGCGCAATCAGCGCGATCAGCGTGGTGACCGAGGTCATGACCGTGCGCGTCAGCGTCTGGTTGATCGCCAGATCGATCAGCTGCGGCAGGGGCATCTTCTTGTACTTGCGGCGCATTTCGCGAATGCGGTCGTAGACCACCACCGTGTCGTTCAGCGAATAGCCGACGATCGTCAGCACCGCGGCGATCGAGGTCAGGTTGAACTCGATCTGCAGCAGGGCGAACAGGCCGATGGTCATGATCACGTCGTGCAGCGTCGCGATGATCGCGCCGACACCATACTGCCACTCGAAGCGCAGCCAGATGTAGATCAGGATCAGCACCAGCGAGGCGCCGACCGCCATGGTGCCGGCGAAGGCGAGCTCACCCGACACGCGCGGGCCGACCACTTCGACGCGCCGGTAGGTCACCTCGTCGCCGAAGGCGGCCTTCATCTGCTCAACCGCCACCTGCTGCTCGGCCTCGCCGCCCTCCTGGCGGACGATGCGAATCAGCACGTTGTCGGGCTGGCCGAACTCCTGGACCTGCACCTCGCCGAGGTTCAACTCGCCGAGCCGGGCGCGGATCGCCGACAGATCCGCCGGACCGTCGTTGGTCTGGATCTCGATCAGCGTACCGCCCTCGAAGTCGATGCCGTAATTCATGCCCTTCACGGCAAACAGGCCGAGGGCGAGAATGCTCGCGACCAGCGAGAGGATGAACACGTACATCCGCATCTTCATGAACGGGATGGCGGTGTCGTCGGGAATGAGTTTCAGAAGCATGGCGCTGCTCTCACCGGGCCTTGCGGCCTCGGACCAGGATGACGGATCAGATCGGCACGACCGACGGCCGGCGTCGGCGCACCCAGATCGCGATGATCAGGCGGGTGACGGTGAAGGCGGTGAACAGCGACGTGAAGATGCCGACCGCCAGCGTCACCGCAAAGCCTCGCACGGGCCCGGAGCCGAGCGAGAACAGGATCACCGCCGCGATCAGGGTGGTCACGTTGGAATCCATGATCGTCAGGAACGCCCGCGAGAAGCCCGCATCGAGCGCGGTGATCGCCGAGCGGCCGGCGCGCTGTTCCTCGCGGATGCGCTCGTAGATCAGCACGTTGCGTCCACCGCCATGCCCATGGTCAGAACGATGCCGGCGATGCCCGGCAACGTCAGCGTCGAGCCCAGCGCCGTCAGCGTCGCGAAGATCAGCATCACGTTGATGCCCAGTGCGATGTTGGCGAAGAGACCGAGCAGGCCGTAGCTGGCGATCATGAACAGGACCACCGCGGCCGCGCCGATGTAGGAGGCCATCTTGCCGGCCTCGATCGAGTCGGCGCCAAGGCCCGGCCCCACGGTCCGCTCCTCGACCACGTCGAGCTTGGCCGGCAGGGCGCCGGCGCGCAGCAGCACGGCGAGATCGTTGGCGCCTTCCACCGTGAAGGAGCCGGAGATCTGACCGGAGCCGCCGGTGATCGGCTCGCGGATCACCGGGGCCGAGATCACCTGGTTGTCGAGCACGATCGCGAAGGGACGGTTGACGTTGGCGCTCGTCACCTCGGCGAACTTGCGCGAGCCGGAGGTGGACAGCCGGAACGAGACCAGCGGCTCGTTGGTCTGCTGGTCGAAGGCCGCGCGGGCGTCGACGAGGTCCTCGCCGGTCAGGAGCGGCACTTCCTCGACGAGATAGGTCGGGCCGCCCGCCTCCGTCGATTCCAGCAGCAGCGTTCCGACCGGAGGCCGGCCGTTGATCGCGTCCTGCACGGAGTTCTGGGTGTCGACGAGGTGGAAGGAGAGCTGGGCGGTCTGGCCGATGATCGCCTTCAGGCGCTGCGGATCCCGTTCGCCCGGCGCCTCGACGAGGATGCGGTCGCTGCCGTTCTGCTGGATCGACGGCTCGGTCGTGCCGATCTCGTCGACGCGGCGGCGGATGACCTCGATCGACTGGGTCACCACTGACGACAGGCGCTGGTCGAGACCGGCATCACTGAGATCGAAGCGGAACAGGCCGTCGCCCTGGTCGGAGAGCTCGAATTCGGTGACGCCGCTTCCCCCCAGCACCGACTGGTCGAGCGGATTGACGAGTTCGGCAAGGCGCGTGCGCGCCGTCTCGGCCTGCGACACGTCCCGCAGCCGCACCTGCACGCCGCGGCCGCTGATCGCCAGCCCGGTGTAGCCGATCCGCGGCTCCTGACGCAGGGTCAGGCGCACGTCGTTCTCCAGCGACTTCAGCCGCTTGGACACATAGTCCGCCGTGTCGACCTCGTAGAGCAGGTAGACGCCGCCCTGAAGATCGAGACCGAGCACGATCTGCCGCTGCGGCAGGAAGCTCGGCCACCACGACTTGAGCTGTTCGGAGGTCAGGAAATTCGGGATCGTGAACAGGATGCCGGTCAGGACGACCAGCCAGATCAGGACGACCTTCCAGCGGGCGAAATAGAGCATATCGACCTCTCGGAGACCTCGGGACCCTCAACGGGATCAGGTCCGCCGCTCCACAGTGCGCCGCGCCGCATCAGCTGGCAGGGCATCCGGAACCCCTTGTCCCCGACGCGCATGCGCCCGGCCGCTCATGCGAAAGGGCGAACGGCATGTCGCCGTCCGCCATCGATCGCGGCGTCAGGGCGCCCGCCGGGATTGGCGGCAGGCGCCGGGAAACGACATCACTCCTTGACCGGCTCGCCCTTGGCGCGCAGCTCGGCCACGTAGCTGCGGGAGATCCGCAGCTTGGCGCCCTCGCCCACATCCAGGATGAATTCGCCGTCGTCGACCACCTTCGACACCTTGCCGATGATGCCGCCGCTGGTCACCACGGTGTCGCCGCGACGCAGGCTGCGGATCATCTCCTGATGCTCCTTCTGCTTCTTGCGCTGCGGCCGGATGATCAGGAAATACATGATCACGAAGATCAGCAGGAACGGCACGATCTGGATGACCTGCTCCATCGGCCCGGCCGAGACGGGTCCGGCGGCCTGGGCAAAGGCGGGGGTGATGAACATCGGCTACTCCTGGTGTGGCGGCGTCCGGCCGGACCGCAATCCGGCGGCAGACGGGCACGTGAATTCGTTGATCCGGCGGAGACGCCCGGCCGGAAGCGCGCGGACTATAGCGTTGACGGTTTTATTTGCAAACCGCTGATCGTCCTGCTTCGGCGCGTCGCCGACGGCCGATCGGAGGGCGGAAGATTCCTCTTCAAGGGCGCTTGATCTCCGCGAAGATGCCCTCTATACACCGCCCTCGTTGGGCGGCCTTCGTCTATCGGTTAGGACACTAGCCTTTCACGCTGGAGAGACGGGTTCGATTCCCGTAGGCCGTACCACCCTCTCCTTTATCCGACAGTGTTGATGCGAACGGGCCTTGACCCGGTCGCCGCACCCGCGCGTCGCCTTGCTGGCGCGGCCCCTCTGGCGATCCGCAGCAGGACTGCGCGTGCATGCCCTCCAACGGCGCGGCGTGGCCAACCTTCGGGATGCCAACGGTTCGGGATGGCCGGGCGCCGGGAGGGCTGGCTGGCAGAGCACGCTCGACCGCCAGCCCTCCCGGCGGCCGGCCGGCGCCTCACGCCTTCTTCAGGAACTCGGTCTTCAGCACCAGCCCCTTGACCTGCCTGGTGTTGCACTCGACCTCACCGGGCTTGCCGGTCAGCCGGATGCCCTTCACCAGCGTGCCGCGCTTGATGGTCTCCGACGTTCCCTTGACCTTCAGGTCCTTGATCACGGTCACCGAGTCGCCGTCGGCCAGCGCAGCGCCATTGCTGTCGCGCACGATGTCGTCGCTCATCTGTTGAATCCTTCCCCGTCGATCCCCTGTCCTGCCGCCGAAAGAAGACCGGCAAGGCTGCCCCTGACCGCTGCGCGAAGTCGAATCGCTCATCCGGTCGCGGCGACTGTGCGCGGCGGCGCGGCTGGAGCGCAATGAGGTGCGAACCGGCAGTCCGGTGTCGGACACATCCGTGGCGTCGGGAGCTAGAAAGATCGAAACTGAGGAGAGCGAAAGAGTGGCTGGGGAACCTGGATTCGAACCAGGACTAACGGAGTCAGAGTCCGTGGGTCTACCGTTAACCTATTCCCCAATGCCGTCGGCGGCGCCTTCGAAGAGGTGTCTGCCGTGCAGGCCGTTCGGTACTGGAATCGATCCTGCCTGTCAACCGCCGCACCCACATTTTGGCTCCCCGCCGGCATGGCCTCGTCGTTTTGCCCGCTGAGCGGCGAAACGGCCGGGACCGGCCGAGAGGACCGTTCGAGGCGGCGGCGTCGGCGCGGAACGGCCACGCAAGCACCGGCAGCCCCTGCCCGCCGTGGCGGCGCAACCCTGCCCGCCCAGCGTTTGCGGTGGAAAGCGGCGCCGATCCACCTTATACGCCGTAGCAACGACATTTCGATGCGAGGCGGGCCGGGTCAGGCCCCGGCGTCGGTCCGACTTCCAGCGGGCCGACACCGATCGCGCGCGGCGACGGAACGGGCCGCTCCCGATTCGTGGGCCGGCCGCCGCCCCGACGCCAGGACCGGACGAGAACCGATGACGCTTTCCGATGTTTCCACCGACTCCGCCGCCCGCCCGACCGGGCTGGAATCAGAGGTGGCCCGCCGGCGCACCTTCGCCATCATCTCCCACCCGGACGCCGGCAAGACCACGCTGACCGAAAAGCTGCTGCTGTTCGGCGGTGCGATCCAGCTCGCCGGCCAGGTGAAGGCGCGCGGCGAGCGGCGCCGCACCCGTTCGGACTGGATGTCGATCGAGCGCGACCGCGGCATCTCGGTCGTCACCTCGGTGATGACCTTCGAATATGACGGCCGGGTCTTCAACCTGCTCGACACGCCCGGTCACGAGGACTTTTCCGAGGACACCTATCGGACGCTGACGGCGGTCGACAGCGCCGTCATGGTGATCGACGCGGCCAAGGGCATCGAGGATCGCACGCGCAAGCTGTTCGAGGTCTGCCGCCTGCGCGACATTCCGATCGTCACCTTCATCAACAAGATGGACCGCGAGACGCGTGACCCCTTCGAGGTGCTGGACGAGATCGAGAAGACGCTGGCGCTCGACACCGCGCCGATCACCTGGCCGATCGGCGGCGGCCGCGACTTCCTCGGCACCTACGACCTGCGGGCCGGCAACGTGCGCCTGATGAACGCGTCTGGCGACAGCCACGAGGATCTGGTGCCGGAGGAAGGCATCGACGCCCTGCTCGCCGGTCGCGGCATGTCGGCCATCCGCGACGAACTGGATCTGGCCCGCGAGGCCTGCCCCGAATTCGACCTCGAGGCCTTCCGCGCCGGCACCATGACGCCGGTGTTCTGGGGCTCGGCCCTGCGCAACTTCGGCATCAAGGACCTGCTGGAGGGGCTCGGCACCTTCGCGCCGCCGCCGCGCGACCAGGCGGCCGACCGGCGCCTCGTCCACGCGGCGGAGGAAAAGATGACGGCCTTCGTGTTCAAGATCCAGGCGAACATGGATCCGAACCACCGCGACCGCATCGCCTTCGTCCGGCTCTGCTCCGGCAGGCTGGAGCGCGGCATGAAGGTGCGCCACGTGCGCACCGCCAAGCAGATGAGCCTGCACACGCCGCAGTTCTTCTTCGCCCAGGAACGCCACATCGCCGACGAGGCCTTCGCCGGCGACGTCGTCGGCATTCCGAACCACGGCACCCTGCGCATCGGCGACACCCTGACCGAGGGCGAGGACATCACCTTCGTCGGCGTGCCGAGCTTCGCGCCGGAAATCCTCCGCCGTGTCCGTCTGGAAGACGCGATGAAGGCCAAGAAGCTGAAGCAGGCGTTGCAGGAGCTTGCCGAGGAAGGTGTCGTGCAGGTGTTCCGCCCGGTGGACGGCTCGCCCGCCCTCGTCGGCTTCGTCGGCGCCCTGCAGCTCGACGTGCTGCAGAACCGCCTCGCCAACGAGTACGGCCTGACCGTCGGCTTCGAGGGCAGCCAGTATTCGCTGGCCCGCTGGGTGGCGGCCGAGACGGCACGCGATCTGGAGGAGTTCCTCGAAGCCAACCGCACGGCGACGGCCGAGGATGTGGACGGCGATCCGGTGCTGCTGTCGACCTCCAACTACGCGCTGAACTACGTGAAGGAGAAGTGGAAGAAGCTCCGCTTCACCGACATCAAGGAGGTTCAGGCACGGGCGGTCTGACGGGCGAAAGACCTTTTGATCTCGCACCTGCGATATGAAAGGGTCAGCTGGAGGCCGGCAGCCCAAAATTGGACAAAGATCATGGTCATCGTCCTGTCACGAACACCATGGGAGGAACCTGTTTCGCCGTCGGCATGCTGCAACGCGGCAGCTGCTGGGTTACCCACGACATGAACATGGTCTTGCGGGCGCGCTGCATGTCCGCTTTAACAGCACCATGTCGGGCCGTGACGCTTTTCGAGGCAGAGGGGGCATGGCCGATGAAGACGGCAGGACAGAGCGCACGCGCGCGACCGACATCGCCACGCCGGGGCGCCCGCCGTGTATTCGTCTGCGGTTTGCGACAGTCTCCGCGACGTCGCACCGGTTTTATTGATGCGGCTGATCTGCACCGTGGCACGCTTCGTGCTGATGGAGTACGGGCCAGTTGCCGCAACTCGGTATTGATATAATTGAGTCTTTGCGAGATGACGTTGACCGAGACCGACATTGCCATCGTGGGCTACGCCTGCCGTCTGCCCGGTGCATCGGATCCTGATGCCTTCTGGTCGCTGCTGAGCCGCGGTGAATGCGTCATCTCCGAAGTCCAGCCGGACCGCTGGTCGAAGAACCGCTTCGGCCATCCCGACCGCGGCGTGATCGGCCGAAGCTACACCTGGGCGGCCGGCCAGATCGACGACATCTGGGGCTTCGACCCCACCTTCTTCGGCATCTCGCCGCGCGAGGCCGAGCAGATGGACCCGCAGCAGCGGCTGCTGCTCCAGGTGGTCTGGGAAGCGTTCGAGCACAGCGGCATCGCCCCCTCCTCCATCGCCGGACGCGAGGTCGGCGTCTATGTCGGCGCCTCCGGCATGGACTACTCACACATGCTGGTGGTCGATCCGGCGAGCGGCGACACCCAGTCGATGACCGGCAACACCCTGTCGATCGTCTCCAACCGCATATCCTACATCTTCGATCTCAAGGGCCCGAGCTTCACGGTCGACACCGCCTGTTCGTCGTCGATGGTGGCGATGCACGAGGCGCTGGAGGCGATCCGCGCCGGCCGCATCGACACGGCGGTGGTCGCCGGCGTCAACGTGCTGCTGTCGCCTTTCGCCTTCATCGGCTTCTCGCGCGCCTCGATGCTGAGCCCGACCGGCCTGTGCCGTGCCTTCGACGCCGCCGGCGACGGCTATGTGCGCTCCGAGGGCGCGGTGGCGATCGTGCTGCGCCGCGCCGACGTGGCGGAGGCGGCGGGCAACACGCTGCGCAGCCTCGTGGTCGGCTCCGGCATCAACTCCGACGGCCGCACCGCCGGCCTGTCGCTGCCCTCCGGCGAGCAGCAGGCCGCGCTTCTGGCCCAGGTCTACGAGCGCTACGGCCTCGACCCCGACGATCTTGCCTATGTGGAGGCCCACGGCACCGGCACCCGCGCCGGCGACCCGATCGAGGCGAGCGCGCTCGGCGGCATCCTCGGCCGCCGCCGCGCGCTGCCGCTGCCGATCGGCTCGGTGAAGACCAACATCGGCCATCTGGAATCGGCCTCGGGCCTTGCCGGCCTGCTGAAGGCGCAGATGGCGCTGGAGCACGGGGTGCTGCCCCCGTCGCTGCATTTCCGCAATCCCAATCCGGACATCGATTTCGCCGGCCTGAACATCGAGGTCGTCGACGAGACGCGGACCCTGCCCGCCGGCGACGGCCCCCGCCTCGTCGGCATCAACTCCTTCGGATTCGGCGGTGCCAACGCCCACGTCGTGCTGCGCGAGGCGCCGGGCACCCGGGCCATGTCCCGGCCGGCGGCAGTCGGCGCGGCGCCCGTCGTTCAGCCGCCGCTGGTGCTCTCGGCCCAGTCGCGCGACGCGCTGGTCGCGATGGCCGCGCGCTACCGCGACGTGATCGCCGCGGGCGACGATCTGGCAGCCGCGAAGATCGCCAGCGCCGCCGCCTGGCGGCGCGACCGGCTCGACCACCGCCTCGTCGTGGTCGGGACCGGACGCGACCAGATTCTGGCCGGCCTCGACGATGTCATCGCGGGCGGTCGCAAAACACCGGTGGCGCGGACGATCCAGCGCACCGCGCCCGTGGCCTTCCTCTATGCCGGCAACGGCTCGCAATGGGCCGGCATGGGCCGCGCGGCCTATCAGACCGACACGAACTTCCGCCTCGCCTTCGAAGCCGTGAACCGCCGCTTCATGCGGGTCGCCGGCTGGTCGCTGATCACCACGCTGTTCTCGGAAGATCTCGAGGCCGACATCGAGCGCACCGAGGTGGCCCAGCCGCTGCTGTTCGCCGTGCAAGTCGCGCTGACCGAAGCGCTGCAGAAGCGCGGCCTTCGCCCGGATGCCGTAGCCGGCCACAGCGTCGGCGAGGTGGCGGCCGCCTGGGCGGCCGGGGCGCTGACGCTCGAACAGGCCGTGTTCCTGATTCACGTGCGCTCGACCCAGCAGGAGGTGACTCGTCACCTCGGTGGCATGGCCGCCCTGCTGGTCTCCGCCGATCAGGCCCGCGAGGCACTGGCCGAGCCGGAGTTCGCGGGCCTCGAGCTCGCCGGCGACAACAGCCCGCGCAGCGTCACGCTGTCGGGCAGATACGACGTCATCGACGCCTTCGCGAAATATGCGCGCAAGAAGCGCTGGGCGCTGCGCAAGCTGAAGCTCGACTACCCCTTCCACTGCGCGCTGATCGAGCCGATCCACCACGAGATCATCCGCGCGCTGTCGGGCCTGATGCCCGTCGCCGGCGAGAAGACCTTCGTCTCGACCGTGACCGGCGACGTCATCGACACGACCGAACTCGATGCCGACTACTGGTGGCGCAATGTCCGCCAGCCGGTGCTGTTCAACACCGCGGTCGAACGGCTCGCCGGCCTCGGCATGCGCGTCTTCGTCGAGATCGCGCCGCGCCCGGTGCTACAGAACTATGTCGGCGACACGCTGGCCGCCGTCGACCATGCCGGCGCGATCCTGCCGAGCTTCGGCGAGGACGACGCGATCGGCCGCGATGTGGTCGGCGAGATCGTCGCCGCGGCGCTGGCCAACGGCGCGGTGATCGACGATGCCGCCTTCTTCGGAGCTCCGGTGGCCGGCGAGGTCGAGCTGCCGCTCTATCCCTGGCAGAACCAGCAGTACCGGTTGAACCTCACCGTCGAGGCGCATGACGTCTTCGGCCGCGACTTCGACCATCCTTTGCTCGGCAGCCAGCCCCGGGCCGAGGGCGGCCCGTTCATCGGCAACATCGACACCTCGATGCTGCCCTGGCTGATGGACCACAAGGTCGAGGAGTCCGTCGTGTTCCCGGCCGCGGGCTTCGTAGAAATGGCCCTGGCCGCGGCCCGTCACACCTTCGGCGAGGGCCCGGTCGAGGTGCTGGATCTCGACATCCTGCGGCCGATGCTGCTCGACGAGAGCGTGCTGCGCGAGACCCGTGTCGACGTCGACCGCGACGGCCATGTGATCGAGATCTCCAGCCGTCGCCGGCTGTCGCAGGACGAGTGGTCGCTGCATGTGCGCGCCCGGCTCGCGCGGTCGCCTGCCCCGGAGGCACCGCGGCTGGCGCTGCCCGACCCGCTGCCGGCCGTCTCTCTCGATCACGACGCGCTTTACACGCTGACGAAGAGCTTCGGCCTCAACTACGGCCCGGCCTTCCGCCGCGCGGTCTGCGTGCGTCCGCTCGGCGAAAATGCTGTCTGTCTGGAACTGTCCGACGCCGAACAGGCCGTCCTCGGCGATGCCGACTACGCCCTGCATCCGACCCTGCTCGACGCGACCTTCCACGGCCTGTTCCATCTCATCGCCGAGACCGGCGACGGGCGCCGCGACGGGTCCTTCCTGCCGGTCCGCATCGGCGAGACCCGGGTGTTCTCCTTCGGCCGCACGCCGGCGGCGGCAATCATCGAGGTCACCAAGGCCAGCGTGCGCTCCATCGAGGCCCGCTTCACGCTCGTCGATGCCGAAGGCGTCACCATCGCCCGGCTCGACGGCGTCCGTTTCAAGGCGGTGCAGCTCAGCCGCGCCGACGATCCCGACGAGTTCGCCTTCCGCCTTGCCTTCGTCCGCCGCGCCGATGGCGACGAGACCGGCAGCACCGCGCCGGGCCGCAATCCGCTCGCCGAGCGCGCCGCCGCGCTCGGGCTTGTCCGCGACATGCCCGAGGAACTCGGCGAAGCCCCGCTGCTGATCGATGCCGCCGCCCGTGCGGTGGCCTTCGACGTGCTGCGCGGCCTTGCCACCGCCGATGCGATCGATCCCGGCGCCCGTGTGGCGGAAGGCCGGCTGCATGCCTCGGCGCTGCCGCTGGTCCACCGCCTGCTCGACGCCGCCGTCGAGGATGGCGCGGCCACCGAAACGCCGACCGGCTGGCGCCTCGAGACGGAGACGCCCTATCCGGACCTCGGCACGCTGGTGGCCACGCTGCTGGCCGACCATCCCCGCCGCATCGCCGAAGTCGGCGCGCTGACCCGTGTCGCGACGCTGCTGCCGCGCCGCCTGCGCGAGGGTCTGGCCGCCGGTCTCGACGAGACGCTGCCGGCCTCGCTGGCCGACCATCTCGAGACCGCCTCCGACGCCGCCCGTCCGCTGATCGATGCGATCGGCACCCTTGCCGACGACCTGGCCGCCGCCTGGCCGCGCACCCGGCCGCTGCGGATCCTCGTCACCGGGGCCGGCGCCGCGGAAATCGCGCTGCGGCTCGCCGCGCGCGACGCCCGGATCACGTCGCTCGCCGTGACCGACGTGGATTCGTCGCGTCTGGAACGCCTGCGCTTTGCCATCGACGGCGCGGAGCGGATCGACGTCGTCGCCTTTGCCGATCTTGGCGCCGCCGGTCCCTTCGAGGTCATCCTGTCCTGTGGCGGCCTCGGCCGCGCGGGCGACGATGGCGTGGCGGCCAAGCTGCGCGCGGTGCTCGCCGGCGGCGGGTCGATCGTCGCCGCCGAACCCGCCCCGACCTTCTTCGCCGACCTCGTCCACGGCATGTCTGCCGCCTGGTGGCGTGCCGGTTTCGATCGTCCGACCGGCCGTCTCCGGACGGCCTCCGCCTGGTCGCAGACGCTCGAGGCCGCCGGTTTCGACGGCATCGTCTCGCGCGGTCTCGTGACGCCGCAGGTCGACGCCCAGCTTCTCGTCGCCCGCAATCCGACCATGCTGCCCGGTACCGCCTTGCCTGAGGCAAAGACCGATCCGGTGCTCGTGGTGGCCGCGGGCCGGGCCGCGGCCACGCGCTCGCTGGCCGATGCCCTCTGCGCCGTGACGGCAGCCGCCGGCCGCGCCGTCCACCTCGCGCTCGCCGACGTCCAGGAAGACGGCGTCGCCACGCTGGAGCCGATCGACGGCGGCAGCGATCGGGATCGGCTCCATGGCGTCCTGTCGAGCGGCACGGCAAAAGACCTCGTTCTCCTGCCTGACCTTGGAGCCACGGACCCGCTGTCCGCCGTGGCCGACGCGACCATGGTCGTCCACGCGATCCTCAACGGCGCGATGAAGCCGCCGGCCCGGCTGTGGCTGGTCGCTCCGGGCGGGTCGGGCGCGAATGCCGCCGCCCGGCCGCATGATCCGGTCGCCGCCGCCCTCTGGGGCCTCGGCCGCGTGCTGATGAACGAATATCCGGACATCGAGACCCGCCTCGTCGATTTCGCCTCCGCCTTCGCCCCGTCGGAGGCGCCAGCCGGCTTGCCGCGCTGATGGCGCATCCGGACGAGGAGCGCGAGCTCGTGCTCGACCTGCACGGTGTGTCGGTGCCGCGCGTCGTGCATGCGCCCGGCCTCGACGAGAGTGCCCGGCACAACCGCATCGGCGCCGGTGCCGGCGTACACCTGCAGATCGGCCGCCAGGGTTCGCTGGATTCGCTTTCCTGGCAGTCCTTCGCACCGGTGCGCCCTACCGGCGACGAGGTCGAGATCGAGGTGGTCGCCACCGGCCTCAACTTCCGCGACGTGATGTGGGCGCTCGGCCTTCTGCCCGAGGAGGCGCTGGAAGACGGCTTTGCCGGCGCCACGCTCGGCATGGAATGCTCCGGCATCGTCCGCCGCACCGGCCCGGACGTCACGCGCTTCGTGCCCGGCGACAGCGTCATCACCTTCGCGCCGGCCTGCTTTGCCACCCATGTGCGCGTCGCCGAAAAGGCCGTGGCACCCGTGCCCTCCACCGTGGACATCGAGGCGGCGGCGACCATCCCGGTCACCTTCCTCACCGCCTATTACGCGCTGGTCGAACTGGCGCGGCTGGAGGAAGGCGAGACGATCCTGATCCACGGCGGCGCCGGCGGCGTCGGCCTGGCCGCGCTGCAGATCGCCATCTGGCGCGGCGCGCGCGTCATCGCCACTGCCGGTTCGCCGGAAAAGCGTCGCCTGCTGACCATGCTCGGCGCCGAGCATGTGCTCGATTCGCGCTCGCTCGTCTTCCAGGACGAGGTGATGGCGATCAGCGGCGGCAAGGGTGTCGACGTCGTGCTCAACTCGCTGTTCGGCGAGGCGATGGAGCGGTCGATCGCGACGCTCCGGCCCTTCGGCCGCTTCGTCGAACTCGGCAAGCGCGACTATTATGCGAATTCGCGGATCGGCCTGCGGCCCTTCCGCCAGAACCTCTCCTATTTCGGCGTCGATGCCGATCAGCTGCTCACCCACCGGCCGGCGCTGGCCGCGCGCCTGTTCCGGGAACTGGTGGAGCGCTTCGAGGACGGCGTGTTCTCGGCCCTGCCGTATCGCGCCTTCGCGGCAAACCGGGTGACGACGCCTTCCGGCTGATGCAGCAGTCCGGCCATGTCGGCAAGATCCTGGTCCGCCCGCCGGAAATTGCCGCCGTGTCCCTGCGGCCGGCAACCGTGATCCACGCCGACGCCACCTATCTCCTCGTCGGCGGCCTCGGCGGCTTCGGCATCGAGACGGCCCGCTTCCTCGTGGAGCGCGGCGCCCGGCATCTGGCGCTCGCCAGCCGGTCGGGCACCGTGTCCGACACCGCGCGCACCGCGATCGACGAGATGACGGCAAAGGGCGCAAGCGTGCGCGTGTTTGCCGCCGACGTGTCGACCCGCGAGGGCGTCGACGGCCTGCTCGCCGCGATCGATGCGCAAATGCCGCTGCTGCGCGGCCTCCTGCACACCGCGATGGTCATCGACGACGCGCTGTTCCAGAAGCTCGACCGGGCACGGATCACGTCGGTTCTGGCGCCGAAGATCGCCGGTGCCCATCATCTCGACGCCGCCACCCGCGGCCGGCCGCTCGATCTCTTCGTGCTCTATTCCTCGGCAACGACGCTGATCGGCAATCCCGGCCAGGCGGCCTATGTGGCGGCCAACGCCTATCTGGAGGCGCTCGCGCGCAAGCGCCATGCGGAAGGCCTGCCGGCGCTCGCCATCGCCTGGGGCGCCATCGCCGACGCCGGCTATCTCGCCCGCAACGCCGACGTCAGCGCCATGCTGAGCATGCGCATGGGCAAGCAGTCGCTGACCGCGCGCGCCGCGCTGGCCGGCCTGTCGCTGGCGCTCGACGCCGGTCTCGACGATCCGGTGCTCGCCTATGCGCGGATGAACTGGGGCGCAGCCAAACGCGAACTGCCGATCATGGCCTCGCCGCTCGCCAGCCTCGTGCTGCGCGGTGGCGGCGACGACGCCTCGGAGCGCAGCGGCGACGGCGAGATCGGCCGGCTGATCGGCGAGATGGAGCCGAAGGAGGCGATCCGCATGGTGATCAGCGTCCTGACCGGCGAGATCTCGCGGATCCTGCGCCTACCGACCGAGGAAATCGAGCCGGGCCGGCCTCTCACCGAGATCGGCATGGACTCGCTGATGGCCCTGGAACTGCGCATGGCGGCCGAGCAGAAGCTTGGCGTCGACATTCCCTTGCTCTCGCTGGCCAATGGCGCGACGCTGGGCGACATCGCCCGCAAGGTGGTCGAACGGGCGGCGGGCGCCGACTCGTCGGTCTCCCAGGAGGCCGAACTCGTCGCCGGACGTCACGTCGACGAGGACATGGATGAGGACGTCGCGGCAGCGATGACCGCCATCGAAGCCCGCAGCGGCGAGTTCAAGCGCCTGATCTGACGACCATGGAGAGACACGCGCAATGACCGATCGGAAGCGGGGATACGGCGGGGTCAGCGGCTCGTCGAAGGACGCGCTCGTGGCCGAGCTGCGCGAGGCGACCCGCAACCGGCGTCAGCGCCCGGAGGCGGCCGAGACACCGCGGCCGGCCGCCCAGCCGCGCGGCGTGAAGCCATTCGACTTTTCCGAACTCCCGGCCTACCGCGAACTGCGCATGCAGCGGGCCGCGGCCGACATGATGGGCATCGGCAACCCCTTCTTCCGGGCCCATGCCGGCATGGCCGGCGCCAGCTCCGTCATCGGCAATCGCAGCTACATCAACTTCGCCTCCTACAACTACCTCGGCCTCAACGGCCACCCGGCGGTCGATGCTGCCGCCAAGGCGGCGATCGACCGCTACGGCACGTCGGTGTCGGCAAGCCGGCTGGTCGCCGGCGAGCGGCCGATCCACCGCGAACTCGAGGCGCGTCTGGCGGCGGTGCACGGGGTCGAGGACGCGATCGTACTGGTCAGCGGCCACGCCACCAACGTCAGCACCATCGGCACGCTGCTCGGGCCAAAGGACCTGATCCTCTACGACGCGCTGATCCACAATTCGGTGGCCGAGGGCGCGCGCCTGTCCGGCGCGGCGCGGCTGAGCTTCCCGCACAACGACTGGAAGGCGCTCGCCACCACGCTGGAGAAGATCCGCCACGACTACGAGCGCGTGCTGATCGTCATCGAGGGTCTCTACTCGATGGACGGCGACATGCCGGACCTTGCCCGCTTCATCGAGGTCAAATCCGACAACGACGCCTGGCTGATGGTCGACGAAGCCCACTCCCTCGGCGTGCTGGGCGCGACCGGGCGCGGCATCGCCGAACATGCCGGCATCGATCCGACCTCGGTCGAGATCTGGATGGGCACCCTGTCGAAGACCCTGTCCGGCTGCGGCGGCTACATTGCCGGCTCCTCGGCACTGATCGACTTCCTGAAGGTGAAGACGCCGGGCTTCGTCTATTCGGTCGGCCTCGCCCCGGCCCTCGCGGCCGCGGCGATCGCCTCGATCGACGTGATGGAAGCCGAGCCGGAGCGGGTGGCCAAGCTGCGGGACAACGGACTGTTCTTCGTCGAAGAAGCGCGCAAGGCCGGCCTCGATATCGGCCTGTCGCAGGGTTACGCCGTGGTGCCGGTCATCGTCGGCGGCTCGGCGCAGGCGGCCGTGCTGGCCGACCGCGTGTTCCAGCGCGGCCTGAACGCGCTGCCGATCATCTATCCGGCCGTGCCGGAGAAGGCGGCGCGCCTGCGCTTCTTCGTGACCAGCAGCCATGAGCGCGCGGAAATCGCCGAGGCGGTGCGCATCACCGCCGAGGAACTTGCGGCGGTCAAGGCCGCCGGATCGGTGCTGAAACAGCTGGTCAATCGCTGAGCGTCCGCCGGCGGCGCGCCTCGCCGTCCGGCTCCACCTCTGCCGCGAACGGTCCCATGAACCAGTCGGACAGCGCGGGCGGCAGCAGGCCGCCAAGACGCATGCCCGCCAGCAGCAGCAGCGGAAACGCCACCAGCGAGCGGCGGGCGCGAATGCCGCGCAGAATGATCCCTGCCGCCTTGTCCGCCGTGATCTCGAATGGCCGTGCCCCCTGATGGCGCGCCGACATCGGTGAGGTCACGAAGCCGGGACAGACCACCGTCACGCCGATCCCGAAGGGCCGCAGCCAGCCACGCAGCGAGATGCCATAGGCGCGAACGGCCGCCTTGGTGGCGCTGTAGGACGGCATGTCCGGCAGCGCGCGCAGACCCGCGAGCGAACTCACCACGACGATCTGCCCGCGCCGGCGCGCCTGCATGCGGCCAAGCAGCGGCTCCACCGTGTTCAGCATGCCGCCGTAGTTGATCTCCAGCAGCCGGCGGCTCTCGGCCGGATCCTCCGGCGTGCGCCCGGGGCCAAGGCCGGTGGTGACGCCGGCATTGGCGATCACCAGATCCACCGGCGTCGCATCGTCGAATTCGGAGATGAAGGCCTCGATGCCGGCGCGGTCGCGCACGTCGATCAGCCCCACCTCCACGGCGGCGCCCTTCTCCCGGCACAACTCGGCGATCTGCGCCATGCGGACCTCGTCCCGGCCGACCAGGCCGATCCGAACGCCCGGCGCCGACAGGCCAAGCGCCAGCGCGCGGCCAATGCCGCTGCTGGCGCCGGTCAGGATCACGGCGGCGGGGGATCGGCTCATGGCGTCATGTGGTCAGTTGGGCATGCGGAAGCCGGCAAAGGAACTGGCGGCCGACGGGGCATGGCCCGTCTCTCACTCCGCCGCGCGGCGGTAGGAGACGACATCGCGATCCTGCGGCGCGATCCGCGGCAGCAGTTCGCCGTCGTGCAGCACGCGGTCGGCAGCGGCACGGGCACCGGCGGCAATGCCGGCGCGGGAATAGTAGCCGCCCCGGATCTGCGTGGTGGCAACCAGCACGCGGATGAAGGCATCGGCAAACACCGGATCCGGCGGGGTCGCCTGGGTCCAGAAGCGGTCGAGCGGGCCCTGGAAGGTCAGGCCGGGAATGTCGAAGATGGCGTTCCCGAGCGCGATCAGCGGCTTGCCGGCCCGCAGCGTCGAGGTGCCGACGGTCGAGTTGATCGTCACCACGCCTTCGCAGTTGTTGATCAACGGCATGATGTCGCCGCCGTTGAGGGTGACGATCCGGTCCGCGCAGCCCATGGCCGCGCCGAACTCCGCCGTGAGCTTTTTCCAGTCGATGAGCCCGTTGTCGAGCGGATGGATCTTAATGACCAGTCGCGCGGTTTTTCGGGGCATGATGAGCGAAGGAGTTGATGACCCGCTCGACGGCCGTTTCCAGATTGGCATAGGGCGAATGCTTGCGGATCTGGTAGTCGGTGGCGAGCTGAAGCGGAAAGAAGAAGAAGGGAGCCTGTGAGGCCTTCAACTCCTCCAGTGCCTTGTCCACCCGCTTCTTCTCCCACCTCGAGACGGCGAACTTGCGCAGCCAGCCGGCATATTCCTTCAGCGGGTGATAGATCGCGTGCCAGCGGTAGTGCGGGTAGAAGAAGGGGGAGAGAAACACGGTTTGCGAGATTGTAAGCCACGTCCCACGCCGCCATCGTCGCGAAGCGCGACGGATACAGCGACTTGAACGAGGGTACCGGGGCATTCTCGGCGAGCTGAAGGATGGCGTCGGGCTCGCGCGGAAAATGGGAAAAGGATGTCATTCCATCCCGTTCCACCGTCAGCCAGTCCGGCCGGATGTAGCCGAGTTCGGTGACGTGAACGCGGATCTCGCGCGCATGGGCTTCGGAGATCGCGATGTGATGGTGCGGGCGGCAATCGCCAAGCATCATGATGTCGGTGACACCGTGGGTGTCATAGAAGTTCGAGATGTAGGCGCGCCATTGATCGAGCCTGCCGCGGTAGGCCACGGCTCCCGGCAAGCGCCAGAAGATCTGATCGCCGAAGGAGATGTTGATGCGCAGGGCTCGATGGCCGCGCACGATGATCTCACGCGCGACCTGTTCGAGGAACGGCGAAGCCGG
>NZ_MCRJ01000075.1 GCF_001720135.1 Methylobrevis pamukkalensis | reverse complement strand
AGCCACCTGCTAACCCTCGACGCTGTCGCGGAATTTAGAGTGTCACGTTAAATCTCTGATAAATATCAGAATTTGGCTGGGGCGGCAGGATTCGAACCTACGAATGGCGGTACCAAAAACCGCTGCCTTACCACTTGGCGACGCCCCAGCAAGGCGCATTCCGGCAAAGGGCCGGGTGGCGTCGGATATAGCCGCATCGCCCCCTGCCCGCAAGCGTCGCGCAAGGGGCTGGGAGGGCTGGGACCGGGCGGAGGGACAGCGCCTCCATCAGGTCCGGAGCGGATGAGGAACAGGACCTGGAGCAGGTTCAACCCGGCGCGAGGTGAAGCGCGTCCCACGCGGCAGCGCAGCGGTTTTCGGGACCGCCTTCACGAAGGCGTGCGCGGCAGGTGCCTTGGCCGGGATGGCCGGACGCGACATTCTCTGACCAACGCTTCAATGCTCATCCTCTGCGCAGGTCCGCGTCGCCATCGCCCCGCGCCGCCAGCAAGGTTCACCCGCCGCATGTCCGCCGAAGCCGCGCTTCGCCTCGCCGCCTTCCTGTCGATCTTCCTCGTCGTCGCCGTCGTCGAATGGCGCCTGCCCAAGCGCGTGCCGCGCGAGGACCGCTGGGCGCGCTGGCGGGTCAACCTGTCGGTGCTGCTGCTCGACGTCGTCGTCCAGCGCCTCACGCTTGGCGCGGCCGCCTATGTCGCGGCGCTTCATGCCGCGGACAACGGCTGGGGCCTGTTCGCCGTCCTCGACTGGCCGCCGGCGCTGGAGGCGCTGATCGGCTTCCTCGCGCTCGATCTCGCCATCTACGCGCAGCATGTCGCCTCCCATTCGTGGCCGGTCTTCTGGCGGCTGCACGCCGTGCACCATGCCGATCTCGACATCGATGTCACCACCGGCACGCGGTTCCATCCGGTGGAAATCCTGCTGTCGCTGGTGTGGAAGGCCGGCATCGTGCTCGCGCTCGGCATCGATCCCTGGACCGTGGTGGTGTTCGAGGCGACGCTGAACGGCGCCGCCATGTTCAGCCATGCCAACATCCGCCTGCCGCGCCGGGTCGATGCCGCCCTGCGGCTGCTCGTCGTCACGCCGGACATGCACCGGGTGCATCATTCGGTGCTGCCGCGCGAGGCCCATGCCAATTTCGGCTTCTTCCTGTCCGTCTGGGACCGGCTGTTCGGCACGCTGGTGGGCCAGCCGCAGGGCGGGCACGACGGCATGACCATCGGCCTGCCGGGCGGCGCGCACCGGCAACCGCTCGGGTTCCTCGCCATCCTCCGCCTGCCCTTCAGCCGCGGCGGCTGGCGCGACCCGGCAACGGCGGCCGCAACGGGCGCCACGGAAAAAGCGCCAGAATCCGCCATTTCCGAGCCGGCCGCACCGCCACTTGCCCCCGCCCGGACCGACCCGCCCTGAGGCCGCCGCGCGCCCTTCGGCAAGGCCGGATACCCTGCCTTGTCACGAGGCGAAAAAGGCGCTTGCGGGGTCGGGGTCGCAACGCTATAACCCCGGCCACCAGCGGTTCGGAGTGTAGCGCAGCCTGGTAGCGCACCTCGTTCGGGACGAGGGGGTCGCAGGTTCGAATCCTGCCACTCCGACCAAATTTTCCCGCCAAGACTTTCAAGACGTTCAACGGCATCGACGGCAGAGCCGCCTTCCGGGCGCCGCATCGTCATGCCCGACCTGCCAGACCCTCGCGCACGAGGCGCAGGAGGTCGTGGGGCTGGAACGGCTTCAGCAGGGCCGGGTGGCCGTCGATGGTGGTGGCGCCCTCGAGCGCGACGATCGGGTGGTCGGTGTAGCCGGTCATGAACACCACCGGCAGGTCCGGCCGGTGCCCGGCGATGAAGCCGGCAAGCTCCGGCCCGCCCATGTTCGGCATCACGACGTCGGTGAGAACCAGATCGAAGGCCGCCGGCTGCGCCGTCAAAAGGCGCCGCGCCTCCTCGCCGTCGCCGGCCGCGCGGACGCGGTAGCCGCTCTTCTCCAGGATCAGCCCCGTGGCCCGCGCCACCGCCGGATCGTCCTCGACCACGAGGATCGTGCCCGACCCGCCGCCGCTGGCGGGTGCCGGCGGATCCGCGACATCCTCCCCCGGCTGCGCCTCGCTCCGCGGCAGCAGGATGGTGAAGGTCGTGCCGGCGCCGGGCGTGCTTTCGGCACGGATCTGTCCGCGCGCCTGGGTGATGATCGCGTAGCAGTTGGCAAGGCCGAGGCCGGTGCCCTTGCCGCGCGCCTTGGTGGTGAAGAAGGGCTCGAAGATCCGCGGCAGGTCGGCCGGGGCGATGCCGGTGCCCGTGTCGCTGACCCGCAGCATCACATGCTCGCCGGGCGGCAGGGTGAAGCCGGGCGGCACGACCGCCACGTCGGCGACCTCCACGCGGAAGACACCGCCGGCGGGCATCGCGTCCCGCGCGTTGATCGCAAAATTCATCAGCACCTGCTCGATCTGGCCGCGATCGGCCAGCACCGGCGAGGGGCCGTCTCCGACGACGCAGTCGAGGGCGATCGTCTCGGGCAGCGTGCGGCGCAGGAGGCCGCGGACACCGGTGACGACCTCGCCGAGCCCCAGCACCTCGAACTCGGCCGGCTGGCGGCGCGAGAAGGTCAGCAGCTGGCGGGTCATCGCCCGCGCCCGCTCGATGGCCTGGGCGATCTCGGACACCTCCGTGGCAATCGCCTCCGCGCCGGGCGAGCGGCGGATCGCGTCGATGTAGAGCAGGATCACCAGCAGGAGATTGTTGAAGTCGTGGGCGATGCCGCCGGCCAGCAGCCCCAGCGCCTCCATCTTCTGCGACTGGCGCAACTGTTCGGCCATCATCCGGCCGTCGGTCACGTCGCGCAGCATGGCGAGCCGCGCCGGGCGGCGGTCCCAGCTGCAGTCGACCACCCGCATTTCCGCAAAGCGCGGACCACCATCGCCGTGGGCCGGCACGGCGGCGGTGGCGCCGTCCTCGAGGGCAATGCCCAGCCGCCGTCCGATCAGTTCGCCGGCCGCGACGGCAAACAGGCCCTCCGCCGCCGGGTTGACGAAGCGCACCGTGCCGCCGCGATCGGTGAGGATCACGGCATCCGGAACCTGGGTCAGCAGCCGCTCGAACTGCCGGTGCAGGCGGTCGGCGCTGGCCCGCCGCAGCACCGAGCGTACGGAATGGGCGAACAGCCGCGAGGACGTGTCCTCCTTCGAAAGGACGTCTGCCGCGCCGGCGGTTTCGGCGGCAAGCCCGAGATCGGGGTCGGCGGACATGCCGGAATAGACGATCACCGGCAGGTCGGGGCTGGCCGCCAGCAGCCGCTCCAGCGTCGCGAGCCCCGTGGAATCGGGCAGGTTCAGGTCCAGCACCGCGCCGTCGAAGCCGCCGTCCGCCACCGCCGCGACGGCGGCGGCCAGCGTCGTCACCTGGCTCATCTCCAGACGGAAGTCGACGAGGTCGGCGAGCCATTCGCCGGCGAGCTCCGCGTCACCCGGATTGTCCTCGATCAGCAGCAGGCGGTAGGTCGGAAGCTCGGTCATGATCGCCCTGGCATCGGAGCTGTTGCACGCGCAGAAGATCGACGGCCCCGGCTCACGGCGGCAGCTTCACCACCGTGAACCAGAAGCCTTCCACCGCTTCCACGATGGTCTGGAAGGCCTTGAGATCGACGGGCTTGATCACGTAGCAGTTCGCGCCGAGCCGATAGCTTTCGGCGATGTCGCGCTCCGCCTCCGAGGAGGTGAGCACGACCACCGGGATCGACTGCAGCGCGTCATCCGCGCGGATCTCGGCAAGAAGCTGCCGGCCGTCCATCCGCGGCAGGTTGAGGTCGAGCAGGATCAGGTCCGGCCGCGGCATCCCGTCGTAGCCCGGCGCCCGCCGCAGATGGTCCAGCGCCTCGACGCCGTCGCGCGCGACCGAGAGCTCGATATGCAGCTTGCTGGTCTCGAGCGTTTCCCGCGTCAGATCGGCGTCGGCGGGGTTGTCCTCGACCAGGAGCACCTGGATCGGCTGCGGATGGGTCATCACGTCTCTCCTGCGGCGACGAGCGTGAACTGGAACACGGATCCCTCGCCCGGTACCGACTGGAACCAGATGCGGCCGCCGTGGCGCTCGATGATCTTGCGAGCAATGGCGAGCCCGATGCCGCTGCCGTCGTAGCGGCCACGCTCATGCAGGCGCTGGAACATCTGGAAGATCCGCTCGGAATACTTGGGGTCCATACCGATGCCGTTGTCGGCGACCGAGAACGTCCAGGTGTCCCCGCTGCGCTCGGCCGAAATGACGATGCGCGGCGGGGCGGCGGAGCGGAATTTCAGCGCGTTGCCCAGAAGGTTCTGGAACACCTGGCCGAGCTGCATCTCGTCGGCCATCACCTTCGGCAGGTCGCCGACGACGAT
Organism: Methylobrevis pamukkalensis; assembly: GCF_001720135.1. Taxonomy (GTDB): domain Bacteria; phylum Pseudomonadota; class Alphaproteobacteria; order Rhizobiales; family Pleomorphomonadaceae; genus Methylobrevis; species Methylobrevis pamukkalensis. Next base: position 17,592 of record NZ_MCRJ01000075.1, on the reverse strand, counting down.
CTCCGCACCGGCCTCCGCGGTGGCGACCTTCATCAGACGAAGGAGATTGTCGACGACCCGGCGGCTGTCCACGGGCTCCAGCGCCCGCCCCTGCGTGCCGACACGGGAATAGAGCAGCAGGTCGTTGATGAGCCGCTTCATGCGCTTGGAGCCGTCGACCGCATAGGCGATGTACTTGTCGGCGCGCTCGTCGAGCTGGCCGGAATAGCGGGTGCCGAGCAGTTCGGTATAGCTCGCCACCATCCGCAGCGGCTCCTGCAGGTCGTGCGCGGCGATGTAGGCAAACTGCTCGAGTTCGGCATTGGACCGCTTCAGGTCCTCGGTGAAGGCCGCGATCTTCGCCTCGGCCTCCTTGCGCGAGGTGATGTCGATCACCACCGCGAGGATTCGCAGGCCGTCGCGGGTCTCGATCGGATTGAGGCCCACCTCCACGGGAAAGCTCCGGCCATCCTTGCGCAGGGCGAAGAGATCGCGGCCTGCGCCCATGGCGCGCCGCGACGGACCCGCCGCAAATTCCGCGCGCAGGCCGACATGGATGCCGCGCACCGCGTGGGGCAGCAGGATGTCGACCGGCCGGCCCACCAGATCGTCTCGGTCGTAGCCGAACAGCCGCTCCGTCTCGGCATTGACCAGCAGGATCGTGCCGATGGCATCGGTCATCACCATGCCGCTCGGACAGGCCTCGATCGCGAGGCGGAAGCGCTCCTCCTCGGCGCGCCGGTCGGTGACGTCGCGGGCGATGTCCGAATAGCCGATCAGCGTTCCGTCGGCCGCCCGCACCGGCGAGAGGGTGATCGACACGTCCCGGCGCCGGCCTTCGCCGTCGATGCGCACCGTCTCGAACTGGTCGACGCTTTCGCCGGCGGCGATCTGCGACCGCAGCATCTGCGCCTCGTCCCGGCGGTCCTCGGGAATGAAGTCGAGGGACGTGCGCCCGGCGGCATCCGCGAGGGTGAGGCCGTAGAAGCGTTCCGCGGCGCGGTTGCAGGAGAGGATGCGGCCATCCAGATCCTCCAGCATGATCGCGTCGGCGGAGGACTCCACCGCCGAGGCGAGCAGCGTCTCGCGCGTGGCGTGCTCGGCAAGACGGGCGAGGGTCTCGCGATGCCGCCCGACTTCCGCGCCAAGGGCCGCCGTCTTCTCCGAGACGTCGGCGGACATCCGCTCGAAGGCGCGGGCAAGGATGCCGATCTCGCCGGCCGCCTCCACGGGCGCGGCCACCCGTTCGCCGCGCCCCATCGCCTCGACCGCCGACGTCATGCGCACGAGCGGACGCGACAGCGAGCGCGCGACGACCAGGGCCAGGAACGCGGCCGCGATCGCGGCCAAGAGGCCGCCGACAAGGCTCGACCAGCGCGCGGTCGCGGGCAGCGCGCTGATGCTGTCGGCGTCGAGCAGTTCCACGACCGTGATCGGCAGGACGCCGGCAAGCCGGATCGACAGGACCGAGGCGACATGGCCCTCGCCGTTGCGGTCCTCGAGCATGCCGCTCGCGGGTTCTGCGCCGGCATCCGGAATGGCAATCGTGGGAAAGATATCCTGGATGCGGCCGCTGGCGGTGAAATCGAGGGCGAGCGAGGCGTCCTCCGCCGACGAGACGAGGAGGCGGCCATCGGCGTCGGCGACCAGGAACCGGTAGCCCGGCCCGATCGAGCGCCGCGCGCTCTCCAGCACGCCGCCGAGCTCGATGTCGAGCATCACGACGCCGAAGATCGCACCCACCTCATCGGGCGCCGGCGTTGCCAGACGCAGCACCGGAGGCTCGCCGTCGGACCGGAGGAGTTCGACGCCGACATCGCCGGGCGCCAGCGCCAGCGCCGCGCGCACGAAGGTGTCGTCGCCATGGAAGGCCCGCTCGTCATCCGGCACGGCGCGGATCGCCCCGCCTTCGAGACGGCGCGTGACATGCACGAGTTCCGGCATTTCCCCGCCGGCGCCGACCAGCCGGTAGTCCACGTAACCCGGCTTGTTGGAGATGTTGGCGACGAAATCCGCGGTCAGCGTCGATCGGGCGCTCTGTATGTCGCCGAGCCTGTCGTGGGCCATGTGATCCACGGCATGCGCGGCCATGGCGAGCACATCGCCGCGGGCGGCACTCGCCATCGCCTCGACCCGGGTGGCCGCATAGCGCAGGCTGATCTCCACCCGCTTCACGACCCTCGGCCGGATTTCCGCGCGCAGGGCGATGTCGCTGATGAGACCGACGACGCCCGCCATCGTCAGCACCAGCAGGATCATCGCCAGGGACAGCCGGGAGGAGAGGCTCATGGCCGCGCCGTCCCGCCGGAGCACCCCGGCTCGCCGTCCTGCGATCGGCTCCTGCGCGCCATCCGCGACCGGGCGTCATCCATGGCCGGTCCCGCGCAGGGCGCCGGGCACGGCCGGCGGACCGGCCCGTTCGGTGCCGTCGTCGAAGCAGGCCGCGATCGCGTCCAGCAGTTCATCCGGCATGAAGGGTTTGCGCAAAGCCCGCGCTGCGCCGAGCGCGACGGCCATGGTCAGATAGTCCGGGGGCGCGGCATCGGTGAACACCGGCGAGCGCGTGCCGTCGGATCCCGACATCACGACAACCGGAAGTTCGGGTCGCCGTTCGCGCAGGTGCCGCACGACCTCCAGGCCCTCCACGTTCGGCATGAAGATGTCGACGAGCGCAAGGTCGATGCTCGCCACCTCGGCGGCGGCAAGGCCGACGAGGCCGTCGCTGGCGAGAAGCACGGCAAAGCGTGGCGGCTCAGCATGGCGTTGAGAGCAGAGCGGACGAGAGGATCATCGTCGATGACCAGGATGCGTCGCATGCTGCCTCCCGCGCGGGCGTCGGTGCCGGGGGCGCCGCGCCGCGTCGTCGTTGGTGGTCCCCCGTCGCCGATCCGTGAGGTGCCCGCGCGGATGCGAGGGGAGGCTTCAACTGCAAGTATGGCGCCGTCTGCGGCGGCGTGTCCAGCGTCCGCCGCGGAAACGAACGGCCGACCTTGCGTCGTCCGGCGAAAGGACCCGGGGCGGGACAGGGCCCGCTCCGGATCCGAAGGCCGGCCGCAAAAGTTGGAGCGCGCGCCCGGCAAATCTGCTCAACTCGCCGGCGACAGGCCCCGCCCCGGGGCCCGGTACGAGGAGGCTCCCCTGCCCTGCCGCCAGATCCTCATCCGCCCGCCCGTCCCGCGCGGCACGGTCGCCCGGACGTGAGCGCCCTCGTCTTCGACCGGGCGTTCGACCCGGCCCACGGCGAGGCCGTGGAACTCGTGCCCGGCCTGCGCCGGCTGACCGCGGCCAACGCCGGCCCCTTCACCTTCCGCGGCACCAACAGCTATGTCGTCGGCACGGGCTCGCTGGTGGTGATCGATCCGGGCCCGGACGATGCCGCCCATGTGGCGGCGCTGGTGGCGGCCTGCGGGGGCCGGCCGGTCAGCCACATCCTCGTCACCCATACCCATCGCGACCATTCGCCGGCCGCCCGTGCGCTGCAGGCGCTGACCGGCGGCGAGATCGTCGCCGAGGGGCCGCATCGGCCGGCGCGTCCGCTCGGCGCCGGCGAGGCCTATGCGATGGAGGCCTCCGCCGACCGCGACTTCCGCCCCGACCGCATCCTCGCCGGCGGCGAGGTCCTCGTCACGCCGGCCGGCCGGTTCACGGCCGTCGCCACCCCCGGCCACACCGCCAACCATCTGGCCTTCGCGCTGGAGGAAACCGAGTTCCTGTTCTCCGGCGACCACGTCATGGCCTGGTCGACCACCGTCGTCGCCCCGCCGGACGGGGCGATGGCCGACTACATGGCGTCGCTGGAGCGGATCGCCGCCTGTCCGCAGCAGGTCTACCTGCCCGGCCACGGCGGACCGGTCCGCGACGGTCCGGCCTTCGTCGCGGGTCTCCACGCCCACCGGCTCGGCCGGGAAGCGGCGATCCTCGGCGCTGTCGCGGGCGGCGCGGACACGGCTCCCGCGATCGTCCGGGCGGTCTACCGCGACCTCGATCCGCGGCTCGAAGGCGCGGCCGCGATGTCGGTGTTCTCGCATCTGGAAGACCTGGTCGCGCGCGGCCGGCTCGCCACCGACGGCGCCCCCCGTCCCGATGGCCGCTATCGGTCGCTCTGAAGGCGCGGGTTGCTCACTCGTCGGCGGATTCACTCGTCGGCGGATTGGCGCAACTGCGCGTCGAGGGCGCGAGGAAACCGCGGACCCGCCACGCATCGAGGCCGAGATCGTGCGGCAGGGCCGGCGTCGCCGCGGACAGGTCGATCCGCGCGCCCGATGGCGTCGCCCGGATCCGCACGGCCACCTCGCCGGAAATGGAAAGGACCGGCGTGTCGACCTCGGCCGCAAAGCCGCCGCCGGTGTCCTCGCTGTCCGGCTCGTCGTCCCGGCGCAGGTGCCAGCCGAGATCGACCGCCGTGGCCCGGGCCGCGGCATGCAGTTCCACCGTCGAGAGCGTGAAGCGGCGGCCCACGAGGTCGGGCGCGGCGGCGTGCTGGCGGCGCATGTGATCGGGATCGAAGGCGCCCGGCACCCGCAGCGTGGCGAGCGGCGGCGGGTCGAGCGGATCGGTGGTGACGGCCGGCAGGGGCGCCCTTGCGGAGGCGACCGCGGCGACCGCCGCAAAAGGGGCGAACACGAGGGCGAGCAGCGCGGCGGTCGCAAGGGCGTGGCCGAAGCCGGCGGCGCCGTTGCGCCAGATGTCGCGCAGGGCGACGGCGAGCGCGAGGGCGCCGACCACCGCCACGACCAGCGCCGCGGCGAGCACCGCCCAGAGAGCAGGCAGGTCGATCAGGGCGAAGCGGCGACCGAGTTCGGCCTCGGCGAGCAGGAAGGCGGCGAACACCGCGGCCACCCGCGCCGGCCGCAGGCCGCGGGCGCGCCACGGGAGGCGCCGCACGAGCAGGTGATCGTAGGTGCGCGCTCCGGTCCCGTCCACTCTGTCCCCCGCCATCCGTGCATCGAGGTCGGTCAATGCCGGCGACCCCTTGCCTCCACCTTGCCCGGCGGCCGCGACGGCGGCAAGCGGCCCGCTCGCCGGCCGCGCCGGAGGACGGGGACAACGGCGGCAGGCAGTGTTCTTTCGGGGGACTGCCCAAAGCCCCGGCCAGAGGATATCGTCCGGTCTTTCCCGCCGCATGTACCGGAGACCGACGCCCATGCTCACCAATGTCCAGGCCCGTGACCTCGCCGCGGTCGTTCATCCCTACACGCCGCTCCACAAGCTGAAGGAGAACGGCCCGCTGGTGCTCGACCACGGCAAGGGCGTGTTCGTCTACGACACGCAGGGGCGCGAATACATCGAGGGCATGGCCGGCCTCTGGTGCGCCGGCCTCGGCTTCGGCAACGAGGAACTGGTGGAGGCGGCCACCGAGCAGATGCGCAAGCTGCCCTACTATCACCTGTTCGGCGGCAAGGGCATGGAGCCGGCGATCGAACTGGCCGAGAAGCTCAAGGAGATCGCGCCCTGCCCGATCGACAAGGTGCTGTTCTGCTCGTCAGGCTCGGAGGCCAACGACACCCAGATCAAGCTGGCCTGGTACTACAACAACGCCCTCGGACGGCCGCAGAAGAAGAAGATCATCAGCCGGATCAAGGCCTATCACGGCGTCACGGTGATGGCGGCTTCGCTCACCGGCCTGCCCAACAACCACCGCGACTTCGACCTGCCGGTGGCGAGCGTGCGCCACACCGACTGCCCGCAATACTACCGCTTCGCCCTGGACGGCGAGAGCGAGGACGAGTTCGTCGTCCGCCTCGCCGACAACTTGCGGCGGATGATCGAGGAGGAAGGCCCCGACACGATCGCGGCGATGATCGCGGAGCCGATCATGGGCGCCGGCGGCGTGGTGATTCCGCCCGAGAGCTACTTCCCCGCGATCCAGCCGATTCTCGAGGAGCATGACATCATGCTGATCGACGACGAGGTGATCTGCGGGTTCGGGCGCACCGGCAACTGGTTCGGCGCCACCACCATGGGCATGAAGCCGGCGACCCTCTCCGTCGCCAAGCAGATGACCGCCGCCTATGCCCCGCTCGGCGCGGTGCTGCTGCCGAAGTTCATGACCGACGCGCTGGAATCGCAGTCGGCCAAGATCGGCACCTTCGGCCACGGCTACACCTACGGCGGCCACCCGCTCGGCTGCGCGATCGGGGTCAAGACGCTCGAGATCTACGAGCGCCTCGACATCGTCGGCCGCGTGCGTGGCATGGCGCCGCAGTTCGCCGCCGGGATCGAGGCCTTCGCCGACCATCCGCTGGTGGGTAACGTGCGGGCCAAGGGTCTGGTCGGGGGCATCGAGCTCGTTGCCGACAAGGCCACGAAGCGCTCCTTCGCGCCCGCCCAGGGCGTCGGCGCGAAGGTCGCCAGATGCGGCGAGGAGGTCGGCCTGATCGTGCGGGCGATCGGCGACACGGTCGCGGTCTGTCCGCCGATGATCATTTCCTCTCAGGAGCTTGAGGAGCTCTTCGCCCGCCTCGGCAAGGCGCTCGACGCGGCCGAGGCCTGGGTCGCGGCCGAGGGCCTGCGCACCCCGTGACATCCATTATACCTAAGGTAACCTAATATTCATCCCGATCTGCTTCCGGCGCCCGCGATATAGTTGCGGGCGCTTTTGCGTTCTGTGAAGGCGGCTCTGTAACAGTTGTTAATGAAACGTGAGCGGCACCCCTTCTGTATTTTTTCGATCTGGCGGAAATGCTGTTTTCCTGTCTAAATAATGTCTCATTCCCCCTGTGGAATCGAAGGCGGTCAGGGCGACGTCCGGACCGCATCACACCGGCGGTCAGAACAACGGCCGTACCCGTCACGTAGAGCCAGAGAGTAACAAGATGTCTCCCGCGGACAACCAGGATCTGCCGCAGCAACAGCAGCAGTCGCAGCACGATCTGACCGCACAATACCGTGCGATCGGCATCAAGGCCCTGAGCGCTGCTGCTGCCATGGTCAAGACCAAGGCCAAGCCGGCGCGTCCGCTCGTGGCGGATCAGTTCCAGGATCGCGACGACGGCTGACGCTCTCGCGGCATCGCCCGCGGATGTGACGTCCCCGTCCGTGCCCTCGCGGCACCGAAGATCTCGCCGGCCGCGCGGGCCGGCGACAATGAGGCTCCCCCGATGCCGCGGGTCGCAAGGCCCTCGAACGAGCCGGCGGTGACGTCGAGCCTTTCGTCGGGATCGGCGTGCGCTCGGGTGGCAAACGACCGTTCCGGGCTTGAACCGCCCGCGCAGCTGTGGCGTTGAAGAGCATGGTCCGGCGGAACCGCGGTTGCGTTTCGGTCGAGGGCCGGTCTCGATGCCCGGAGCGCCGCATGATGGATCTCTTCCGCCCCGCCGACGATCATCTCGTGCGCGAGGTCGATTGCGACCGGGCAAGCCTCGACCCCGCCGTGGTCTGGGTCGACCTGCTGCGCCCGACCCGGGAAGAGGACGACGCCGTCACGGCCTTTCTCGGCGCCGAACTCCTCACCCGCGAGGAAATGGAGGAGATCGAGCCGTCGAGCCGTCTCTCCGCCGAGAACGGCACGCTCTACATGACGGCGCAGATCCTCTGCCGCTCCGAGACGGCGAGCCCGACCACCACACCCGTGACCTTCATCCTCGCCGGCGGCCGGCTGGCCACCCTGCGCTACGACGACACCGGCACGCTGCCCGCTGCGATCGCCCGGCTCACCAAGTCCGGCAGCGGCGCCGTCACCGGCGCCGGCACGCTGCTGATCCTGCTCGACGCCGCGATCGACCGGCTCGCCGACGTGCTGGAGCGCACCGGCGCCAATGTCGACCGGCTCGCCCGCTCGATCTTCGAGGAAGGCATCGCCGGCAACCTGCACCGCACCATCCTGCGCAACATCGGCGGCGAGGGCATGCGCATCGGTCACATCCAGGAAAGCCTGACCTCGCTGTCGCGGCTGCTGCTGTTCCTGACCGAGAAGGCCGACCGACCGGATTTCGGCAAGACCGACAAACTGCGGCTGAAGACCATGGCGCGCGACGCCAAGGCCCTCACCGACCACTCCCACGCGCTCGAGGGCCGAATCAACTTCCTGCTCGACGCGACGCTCGGCTTCGTCGGCATCGAGCAGAATGCGATCATCAAGATCTTCTCGGTGCTCGCGGTGATCTTCATGCCGCCGACCCTGGTCGCCTCGATCTACGGCATGAACTTCCGCGTCATGCCCGAACTCGACTGGACCTACGGCTATCCGATGGCACTCGGCATCATGGTGATGTCGGCGGTCGGCACCTTCCTGCTGTTCCGCTGGCAGAAATGGCTGTGATACCGAACACGCAAATTCCTGACCTGAGCTCGGCTTTGCGGGTGAGGAAGCGCCCGACCGGGCGACGGCGGGTCAGGCCGCTACCTCCGCAAATCCTGACGTGTCAGGATTTGCGGCGACAAATACGACCAGCCCTGTTCGCCGCTCAGGGGTAAAGCCGCGTCTTCGACCAGTCGCCGGCCTCCCCCTCGCGGGCGAACACCACCCGGTCGTGCAGCCGGAACAGGCCGTCCTGCCAGAATTCGATCGAGGCCGGCTTCACCCGGAAGCCCGACCACCATGCGGGGCGCGGCACCTCGCCGAGGCCGAACTTCAGCGTGAATTCGGCGACCGCCTTTTCCAGCGCGAAGCGGCTTTCCAGCGGTTGCGACTGTTTCGACGCCCAGGCGCCGATCCGGCTGCCGCGCGGGCGCGACGCAAAATAGGCGTCGGCCTCGGCGTCGCTCACCACCTCGATCGGTCCGCGGATGCGCACCTGGCGGCGGCGCGACTTCCAGTGAAACAGCAGCGCGGCCTTGCCGCTCGCCAGCAGCTCGCGGCCCTTCTGGCTGCCGAAATTGGTGTAGAAGACGAAGCCGTCGGCGTCGAAATCCTTGAGCAGCACCATGCGCACATGCGGCAGGCCGGTCTCGTCCACGGTCGCCAGCGCCATGGCGTTCGGATCGTTGGGCTCGCTGGCCGTCGCGTCCGCCAGCCACTCGCCGAAGAGCCGCAGCGGCTCGTCCGCGCCGGTGAAGTCCGAAGGTGCCGTGCCGTCCCGTGCCGTGTCGTCCATCGCCGCCTCGCATGTCCCCTCGCCCGGCGGCTCGCGCTGCCGCGATGGCCAGCCGGGGATAGCCGGTATATAGAGCGGGCCGGGAAGTTTGGAAATCGAGGCCTCCGGAACGAGAGCTGCGCCGAAGTGCAGCGAAGGGTCTGGATTTTATTCCTAGCTTCTCCCATATCCACGCAGGTTCACCGACTTGCAGGCCGCGGGCGGCAAGGGCAGACTCCGCGTTTCACGAAGACCGAAGGTACCGACATGCGCGATCCCTACGACGTGCTCGGCGTCAAGCGCGACGCCGGCGAGGGCGAGATCAAGAAGGCGTTTCGCAAGCTGGCGAAGACGTATCATCCGGACGCCAGCGGCGACGATCCGAAGGCGAAGGAACGCTTTGCCGAGATCAACACCGCCTACGAGATCGTCGGCGACAAGGACAAGCGCAGGAAGTTCGACGCCGGCGAGATCGACGCAGAGGGCAAGCCGAAGTTCGCGGGCTTCGAGGGCTTTGCCGGTGGCGGCGGACCGCGGGCGCAGAGCGGCAATTTCGGCGGGCGCAGCGCCGAGGACATTCTCAACGACGTGTTCGGCGAGGCCTTCTCCGGCTTTGCCCGTGGCGGCGCCGCGGGCGGTGCAGGCCCCGGCGCCGGCGGCGGCTGGAGTTCGGCACGGCGGGCACGCTCGCCCTTCGCCGGCGCCGATTTCGAGGACGTGGGCCCCGGCCCGGCGCCTGGTGGCGCCAAAGGGAGCGATGTGGTGACGACGGCAAAGGTACGGCTCGAGGACATCGTCGGCTCGGGCAAGGTCCGCGTCACCCTCCCCAGCGGCAAGACGCTGGACGTGAAGATCCCGCCGGGCTTCGAGCCCGGCCAGCCGATGCGGCTCAAGGGCCAGGGCAATCCGGGCGCGCCGGCCGGCGACGCCATCGTCGTGCTGGTGCACGAGCCGCATCCGCTGTTCCGCCCGGACGGCCCCAACCTGCGGCTCGACCTGCCGGTGGGCCTCGACGAGGCGGTGCTGGGCGCCAAGGTGCGCGTTCCGACGCTGGAAGGCCCGGTGGAGGTGACGATCCCTCCCGGCAGCAGCGGCGGCAAGTCGCTGCGGGTGCGCGCCCGCGGCCTGCCGACCAAGGCCGGCGGCCGGGGCGACCTGATCGTCAACCTCCGCATCGTCCTGCCCGACGGCCCGGACGGCGGCCTCGAGCAGCTGATGAAGCGCTGGCGCGAGATGAAGCCGTTCGATCCGCGCGGGCCGGAATTCGACTGAGACGGGCGCGCGAAAGCGGCCGGGACGTCGCTGTCTTCCTCAGCTCTCCTGCATCAGGGCGAGCACCGACGGCGTGACCGGCCCAAGCATGCGTCCGCCCTGGATGACGGCGATGCGCAGGGCGGCGGCGTGGGGCAGTTCGTCCACGGCGAAGGCATGCGCGCTGGCGCGGCGCAGTTCCGCCGCCGGGGCGTCGACCTCGATGCCCGCCGCCTTGAGCAGCAGCGCACCGCCCGCGGCGATGGCGAACAGCCGCAGGAAGGCCGTGGCACCGGAGAGCAGATCCTCCTGGCGGCCCTCGCTCGCCGCGCGGGTCAGCCAGTTGGCGGCAAACACCAGTTCGCCGATCGCCGCCGTTGCCGGTTCGCAGGCCGGCGCCAGTGACGGGTCCTCCGCCTGCGCGTCCGCAATCATCGACCGAAGGTCATCCACCAGCGCCTTGAAGGCAAGACCGTCGCCAAGGCCGAGCTTGCGGGTGACGAGGTCGATCGCCTGGATGCCGTTGGTGCCTTCATAGATCTGGAAGATCCGCGCGTCACGCAGGTGCCGCGCCGCGCCGGTCTCCTCGATATAGCCCATGCCGCCGTGCACCTGCACGCCGAGGGACGCAACCTCGAAGCCGACGTCGGTGGCGAATGCCTTGGCGACCGGCGTCAGCAGGGCGGCCCGCTGCGCCCAGTCGACCTGTGCCTCGCCGGCCCCCGCGTCGTGCTGCCGGTCGATCGCATGGGCGAGGCTGTAGGCGATGGCGCGGGCGGCGTCCGTCAGGCTGCGCATGCGCATCAGCATGCGCCGCACGTCCGGATGCGCCACGATCGGGCTCATCGCCTCGCCGGTCGCCCCGGGGCCCGGCCCTGCCGGCGATCCTGCGCATAGGCCAGCGCGCGCTGGGTGGCGCGTTCGGCCACGCCCACGCCCTGGATCGCCACGGACAGCCGGGCGTTGTTCATCATCGTGAACATGGCGGCGAGGCCGCGATGCTCCGCGCCCACCAGCCAGCCGACCGCGCCGCCGGCCTCGCCGAACACCATGGTGCAGGTGGGCGAGGCGTGGATGCCAAGCTTGTGCTCGGTGCCGCCGACCTTCACGTCGTTGGCGATGCCCGGCCGCCCGTCGGCATCAGGAATGTACTTCGGCACCAGGAACAGCGAGATGCCGCGCGTGCCGGCCGGGGCGTCGGGCAGGCGCGCCAGCACCAGATGCACGATGTTGTCGGCGAGGTCATGATCGCCGTAGGTGATGAAGATCTTGGAGCCGAAGATCCGGTAGCTGCCGTCCTCCGCCCGCTCGGCGCGGGCGCGCAGGGCGCCGAGGTCGGAGCCAGCCTGCGGCTCGGTGAGGTTCATCGTGCCGGTCCAGGCGCCGCTGACAAGCTTGTCGAGATAGAGATCCTTCAGCGCGTCGTCGCCATGGGCACCCAGCGCCTCGGCGGCGCCGATCGTCAGCGCCGGCCCGATCGCGAACGACGGCGAGGCCGCGTTCCACATGTCGAACAGCGCCATGTTGAGCATCAGCGGCAGGCCCTGCCCACCGCGCTCGGTCGGCCCCGTGAGGCCGTTCCAGCCGGCCTCCACCCATTTCGCATAGGCGGCGCGAAAACCCTCCGGCATGACGACGCCGCCATTCTCGATGCGGACCCCGGACCTGTCGCCACCCGCATCCAGCGGCGCGATCACCTCGGCGGCAAAGCGCCCGGCCTCGGCCAGCACGGCCTCGACATCGTCACCGGCCAGTTCGGGAAACCGGCCCTCGGCGAGAATGTCGTCGAGGCCGGCGACCTTGCGCAGGGCAAAGGAGATGGCGGAAACGGGCGGGCGGAAACTCATGACCAGTCACTCCTGCACGGGCCATCACGGCCGAAGATTCGCTCTGCCGACTGTGCGGCGATGCAGCATCCGGCCGCAACCGCCCGATTGCCACGGCCGGCTTGGCCTTTGGTGCCGGCGCTCTCGCGGGCGGCCCGATCTGGTGTATATGGTGCGCGCAAGGCCGCCTGTCCCGGCGGCCCTTTCCTCGATGCACCCGGGCCGATACGACGCCGTGCCGCACCACGCCACCCTCTGCCTTGCCGCCGACCGGGACGCGATCGACCGCGCGGCCCTGCTGCTGCGCGCCGGCGAGGCGGTGGCCTTTCCGACCGAGACGGTCTACGGCCTCGGCGCCGACGCCACCAATGGCACGGCGGTGGCGAAGATCTACGCCGCCAAGGGTCGCCCGTCGTTCAATCCGCTGATCGTGCATGTGCCGGATCTGGCCGCCGCCGAGCAGATCGCCGTGTTCGATCCGGCGTCGCTCGCGCTGGCCCGCCGCTTCTGGCCGGGCCCGCTCACCCTCGTGCTGGCGCGCCGCCCGGATGCCGGCGTTTCCGATCTCGTCACCGCCGGACTCGACACGGTGGCGATCCGGGTGCCGGCCCATCCTGTGGCGCGGGCGCTGCTTGCCGCCGCCGGCCGCCCGCTCGCCGCCCCCAGCGCCAACCGCTCGGGCCACATCAGCCCGACCACCGCCGCCCATGTGATGGCCGACCTCTCCGGCCGCATCCCGATGGTGCTCGACGGCGGCGCCTGCCCGGTCGGGGTCGAATCGACGATTGCCGCGGTCATGGACGGCCGGATCCGGCTCCTGCGCCACGGCGGCGTGTCGCGCGCCGAGCTTGCCGCCACGTCCGGCCTTGCCGTCGACGACACGCCGGTGACCGACGACCATGCCCCGGTGTCCCCGGGCCTGCTCGCCTCGCACTACGCGCCGGGCGCCCTCGTCCGGCTGGAGGCCACCGCGTTGCGGCCGGGCGAGGCCTTCCTCGGCTTCGGCCCGATCCCGGACGACATCGGGGCAACTGCGGTCGCCGCCGAAACGCTCAGCGCAGGCGGCGACCCGGTGGAGGCCGCCGCCAACCTGTTCTCGGCCCTGCGCCGGCTCGATGCCAGCGGCGCCACGACCATCGCGGTCGCGCCCATTCCGGAGCACGGTCTCGGCGAGGCGATCAACGACCGGCTGCGCCGCGCGGCGGCCCCCCGCCCTGCCCCGGCGCCGTCCGTTGGCGCCCCGGCGGGGGGCGAGGCAGCTTCTCCGGACCGGAACAATTGACAGTCTGCGGCGTCCCCCGGAGACTGGTATAACAGCCGTCAACGATCCGGGCCCCGCAACGGGTGCCCGGCGGACCAACCGGACGGCACAGATCCGGGCAGAGACGGGAGCCGACGCATGCGTACCCTCTATCTCCATCATTCCGCCTTCCTCGACCACCAGACGCCGGCCGGCCACCCCGAACGGGCCGATCGGATCCGCGCGGTCGACCAGGCGATGGAGGCCGAGGCGTTCCAGTCGCTGATCCGCGAGAACTCGCCGATGGCCGAGATCGAGCAGATCGAGCGCGCCCATCCGAAAGCCTTCGTCGACGCGATCCGCGAGGCGATCCCCGACCACGGCCTCGTCGGCATCGACGGCGACACCGTGCTGTCCAAGGGCAGCTGGGAGGCCGGCATGCGTGCCTCCGGCGCCGCCTGCCATGCCATCGACGAGGTGATGGCCGGCAAGGTCGACAACGCCTTCTGCGCCCACCGCCCGCCGGGCCACCACGCCGAAGTCGCCACCGCCATGGGCTTCTGCTTCTTCAACCACGTGGCCGTCGCCGCCCGCCATGCCCAGGCCGCCCACGGGCTGGAGCGGATCGCGATCGTCGATTTCGACGTCCACCACGGCAACGGCACCCAGGACATCTTCTGGTCCGATCCGAACGTGCTCTATGCCTCGACCCACCAGATGCCGCTGTTTCCGGGCACCGGCGCGGTGCGCGAGAAGGGCGTTGGCAACATCTTCACGCCCCGCTCTCGCCCGGCGACGGCTCCGACGCCTTCCGCGAGGCGATGGAAAGCGTGATCCTGCCGTCGCTCGACAGCTTCAAGCCGGACCTGATCCTGATCTCCGCCGGCTTCGATGCCCACCACCGCGACCCGCTGGCGAGCCTGCAGCTCGTGGAGCAGGACTATGGCTGGGTGACCCGCAAGCTGATGGAAAAGGCCGACGTCCACTGCAAGGGCCGGCTCGTGTCGGTGATGGAAGGCGGCTACGACCTGATCGGCCTCGGCAAGTCCGTGACGCATCACGTCGGGGCGCTGATGGGGCACTGAAGCGCTGGCTTCGGCAGTCGGGCTTCGTTGGTCAGTCTTCGTCGCTGAAATGTGGGCCGACGTCGCGGTGCCGCTCGAGAATGTCGACGACTTCGAATGTGTCGTCGGCATAGCGGAAGAAGATCACATAGCCCTTGAAGGGAAAGCTGCGGATGTCCGGCCGAAGCTCCGGCCGCGGGCGGCCGATCCGGCCGGGCAGCGCCGCCAGTTCCGCGCACTTGCCCCGCAGCATGCCGACCACGCGGCGCCCGACGTCGATGTCGCCGCCCGTGGTGGCGACATAGCTGAAGATGTCGACGAGGTCGTCGCGCGCGGAGGCGAGGTACTTCAGCCGCGGCACCTCAAAGGCCTTGCCGCCTGAGAACAAGCTCCTGTTCCGCCAGTGCGCGGTCGATGTCCGCGTCGGTCGCCTCGCCGCCGCGCTCGATCGCGCGGTCCAGCGTGTCGCGCAGCGCCTGAAGCCGGGTTTCGCGCTCCTCGACGAGCCGCAGTCCCTCGCGGACCACCTCGCTGGCCGAAGCATAGCGGCCGCGGCGGACCGCCTCCTCCACGAATTCTTCCCAGCGGGTGCCGATCGATACGTTCATGTCCGGGCTCCTTGTCCGTGATCCGCCCTCGTCATGACAAAATATGCGCAAAGCCTGACATGATCCAGCCCTTCCCCTTGCGGCGGAAGCCCCCGGGGTTGCCCTTCGGGCCGCTTCGGGCCACATCTAGGGGTGAGGCCCCGCAACAAGTTCCGGACACCGCACCGTTGACCGACCACAGCGACATCAAGACCCTCTCCTTCGAGGCGGCCCTCAAGGAACTGGAGGGCATCGTCTCGAAGCTCGAGCAGGGCAGCGTTCCGCTCGAGGAGTCGATCTCCATCTACGAGCGCGGCGACGCGCTGCGCGCCCATTGCGACAGGCTGCTGCGCGCCGCCGAGGCCAAGGTGGAGAAGATCCGCCTCGGCCAGGACGGCACCGCCGCCACCGAACCGCTCGACGTCGCCTGAGCGGCCGAGATCGGCGGCTGCCGATCAAAACGGCCGCTGCCGGCGTTGATGCCTCGTCACGCTTCCTGTAATCGCTCCGGATCGTGCCTCTTCCCGCACATGTCGAGCGAACCGCCCCGGACCCCTGCCTCATGCGCCCCGCCACCCCGCTTCTCGACAGGATCGTCTCGCCGCGCGACCTCAAGCCGCTCAGTGACGCCGAACTCGTCCAGCTGGCGGACGAGGTGCGGCTGGAGATGATCGACGCTGTGTCGGTCACCGGCGGCCATCTCGGCGCCGGCCTCGGCGTGGTCGAGCTGACCGTGGCGCTGCATGCGGTGTTCGACACGCCCCATGACCGGCTGATCTGGGACGTCGGCCACCAGGCCTATCCGCACAAGATCCTGACCGGCCGGCGCGACCGCATCCGCACCCTGCGGCAGCCCGGCGGCCTGTCCGGCTTCACCCGGCGCGCGGAAAGCGACTACGATCCCTTCGGCGCGGGACATTCCTCCACCTCGGTCTCCGCCGGCCTCGGCATGGCGGTCGCCCGCGATCTGTCGGGCGAAACGCGTAACGTCATCTGCGTGATCGGCGACGGCGCGATGTCGGCCGGCATGGTCTACGAGGCGATGAACAACGCCGGCGCGATGGATTCCCGGCTGATCGTCGTCCTCAACGACAACGACATGTCGATCGCCCCACCGACCGGGGCGATGAGCGCCTATCTCGCCCGCCTCGTCTCCGGCCCGACCTACCGCACCCTGCGCGAGACCGCCAAGCAGCTGGCCCGCCGCCTGCCGCGCTTCTGGAAGGACAAGGCGCCAAGGCCGAGGAATACGCCCGCGGCTTCTGGACCGGCGGCACGATGTTCGAGGAGCTCGGCTTCTTCTACGTCGGCCCGATCGACGGCCACAATCTGGAGCACATGCTCCCCGTCCTGCGCAACGTGCGCGACGATGGCGAGGGCCCGATCCTCATCCACGTCGTCACGAAGAAGGGCAAGGGCTACGCCCCGGCCGAGCAGTCCGACGACAAGTATCACGGCGTCGCCAAATTCGACGTCATCACCGGCAAGCAGTCGAAGCCGAAGTCCAACGCGCCGAGCTACACCTCGGTGTTCGCCAAGGCGCTGGTCGCCGAGGCCGCGCGTGACGAGAAGATCGTCGCCATCACCGCGGCGATGCCGGACGGCACGGGCCTGAACCTCTTCGGCGAGGCCTATCCGGCGCGCATCTTCGACGTCGGCATCGCCGAGCAGCATGCGGTCACCTTCGCCGCGGGGCTGGCCGCCGAGGGTTACAAGCCGTTCTGCGCGATCTACTCGACCTTCCTGCAGCGCGCCTACGACCAGGTGATCCACGACGTCGCGATCCAGAACCTGCCCGTGCGCTTCCCGATCGACCGGGCCGCTATGTCGGCGCCGACGGGCCGACCCATGCGGGCGCCTATGACGTCGCCTATCTCGCTGCCTGCCGAACATGGTGGTGATGGCCGCCGCCGACGAGGCCGAACTCGTCCACATGGTCGCCACCGCCGCCGCCTACGACGCCGGTCCGATCGCCTTCCGCTATCCGCGCGGCGAGGGCGTGGGCGTGGAAATGCCCGAGCGCGGCGAGATCCTGCCGATCGGCAAGGGCCGGATCGTGCGCGAGGGCAACCGCGTCGCGATCCTCTCGCTCGGCACGCGCCTCGCCGAGGCGCTGAAGGCCGCCGACGATCTGGAGGCCCATGGCCTGTCCACCACGGTGGCCGACGCGCGCTTTGCCAAGCCCCTCGACGGCGACCTCCTCGCCCTGCTCGCCCGCCGCCACGACGTGCTCGTCACCGTGGAGGAAGGCTCGATCGGCGGCTTCGGCGCCTTCGTGCTGCAGCATCTGGCAGCCGAAGGCCTGCTCGACGGCGGCCTCCGGGTCCGCACCCTGTTCCTGCCCGACGACTACACCGAACACGGCAAGCCCGAAACCATGTACGCCGACGCCGGCCTCGACGCCAAAGGCATCGCCGCTGCGGTGCTGGCGGCGCTGGGGACACAGCGCCGGTGGCGGTGACGGCGGGGGAGTGAGGGGGCAGGGTTTTCGGTTGGCAGGTTCGGATGATGCCTTGAGAGACATCGCCGTTTCGCGTTATCTCCCTTCCCCTGTATCCGTCATCCCCCGAGAAAGCGGGGACCCATCCATCCGCTATGGAAAGATTCCGCTATATAGAACAATAGCTTTCT
>NZ_MCRJ01000074.1 GCF_001720135.1 Methylobrevis pamukkalensis | reverse complement strand
CGCCGCGCGCCGGCCCGGCCCCGGACCGACGCCTGAGCCGCGGTCATGAGGCGGCCGGGGCCCGCCAGCAGGCCTCGGAGGCAAGGCGCGAAGCCGGGGTGGCCGCAGTGTATGAGGGTCTGCAGGACAGGCGGTTGGCGGCGGGTTGCATCTGGACATCCCTGCCGTCACTCGCCATAGTCGCCGCGACATGCGAGAGGGCCGGACGGCGAGATCATGAAGAATGTGCTGCTGAAGATCTTCACCTGGTGGAACGGTTCGACGATGGGGACCGATGTCTTCACGTCCCGCAAGGGCGTGCGCGTCGGCGAGGATGAAGCCGGCAACACCTATTACCGCACCGCCGATGGCAAGCGCCGCTGGGTGATCTACAACGGTCCGGCCGAGGCGAGCGCCATTCCGCCGGGCTGGCACGGCTGGATCCATCATCGCGTCGACACCCCGCCGACCGAAGAGACCTACGTGGCCCGCGCCTGGCAGAAGCCGCATCGCGCCAACCAGACCGGCACCCCGGCCGCCCATCGCCCGCAGGGTTCGATCCTTTCCGCCGGCGAACGTCCCCGCGTCACCGGCGACTACGACGCCTGGACGCCCGGCTCCTGAGCCTGCCGGCCGCGCCCGTCCGCTTCCGCAGCGGACGGCGCTGACCCGACGTCAGGCGGCCCGAGCTTCGGCGGCCTCTCTTCCCGATCCGCGCCGCATCCGCGCATGCGGCCTTCCGCGAGCGCGCGATGCCTCCCATCTCCGTCATCATCGACACCGATCCCGGCCAGGACGACGCCGTGGCGATCGCGCTTGCGGTCGCCTCGCCGGACGACTTCGAAATCCTCGGCCTGACCATCGTCGCCGGCAACGTGCCGCTGGCGCTGACCGTCGACAACGGGCGCAAGGTGCTCGAACTCTGCGGCCGGCCGGACATTCCCGTCTACGCCGGCGCCGACCGCCCGCTGCTGGAAGCGCTCGTCACCGCCGAGCATGTCCACGGCGAGACCGGCCTCAACGGCATCGACCTGCCGGAGCCGACCGTTCCGGTGGCGGCCGGCCATGCGGTGGACTTCATCATCGAGACGGTGATGTCGCGCCCCGAGGGCACGGTGACGCTCTGCGCGCTCGGCCCGCTCACCAACATCGCCATCGCGCTCGCCCGCGAGCCGCGCATCGCCGCGCGCATTCCCCGCATCGTGCTCATGGGCGGGGCGATGTCGGAGGGCGGCAACATCACGCCGGCGGCCGAGTTCAACATCTACGTCGATCCGCAGGCCGCGGCGCTGGTGTTTGCCGCGGGCATTCCGCTGGTGGTGCTGCCGCTCGACGTCACCCACAAGGCGGCGACGACACCGGCGCGGATCGAGCGCTTTCGCGCGTTGCCGAACCGCTGCGGCCCGGCCTTTGCCGGCCTGCTCGATTTCGCCAAGCGCTTCGACGAGGAAAAATACGGCACCACCGGCGGCCCGCTGCACGACCCGATGACGGTGGCGTGGATGCTGCGGCCGGAGATCTTCTCGGGCCGCGAGGTCAACATCGCGATCGAGACGGCGAGCCCCCTGACGCGCGGCATGACCGTCGTCGACTGGTGGAAGGTCACAGACCGGCCGGTCAACGCGCTGTTCATCCGCGACCTCGACGACGACGCCTTCTACGATCTCCTCGTGGAGCGATTCGCCGCCCTGCCCTGAAACGGGCCGCCGCCTTGGCGCCGCATTCGCGACCGAGGGTGCCGGGCGCAGGGTCAGGACCGGGGAAACAGGACGGGACCGGCCATTCCCTTCGAGGCACCGGACGGGTCCAGACGACAGACGGGACAAGATGATTTCGACAGTTGCCAGACGCTCCGCCGCCCTCGCCCTCCTCGCCGGCACCTTGCTGGCCGCCGGCGCCGACCTGGCCCATGCCGAGAAGATCGCCAACCGGGTCGCCGTGTTCACCGGCCTCGACAAGATCACCGGCCGGATCATCACCTTCGACGTCTACATCGACGAGACCGTGCAGTTCGGCGCGCTGCGCGTGACCCCGAAGGTCTGCTACACGCGGCCGATCACCGAGGCCTCGCAGACCGACGCCTTCGTCGAGGTGGACGTGATCACCCTCGACAACAAGATCCAGCGCGTCTTCACCGGCTGGATGTTCGCAGCCAGCCCCGCGCTCAATGCCATCGAGCACCCGGTCTACGACGTCTGGCTGAAGGACTGCCGGCAGGAAAGCGACGTGCCGCCGCCCGGCGAGCGTGGCGGCGAGCGGCAGGCGGCGCCGAATGTCGAGGAGCAGGAGGTGCAACCCGGCTCCGGCACGCCGACCGGCGCCATCCCGCTGCCCCGGCCCAAGCCCCCGGTCCCCGCCTTCGACGCCTCGCCGATCCCCGGCGACGAGGATCTGCCGGCCGACGTGCCGAGCGAGGACATCGAGGACTGAGGCAGCAGGCCTGATCGGCGGGAGGGTCAGATGGCGCTGAAGCTCGTCCACATCTCCGACATCCACCTCGATCCCGCGCCGATCCTCGGCCACGATCCGGAGGAAAACTTCGCGCGCTGTCTCGCCGATATCCTGCGCGACCACGGCGATGCGGACCGGATCGTCATTACCGGCGACCTGACCCACCGGGGGCGCGCCGAGAGCTATGCCCGGCTCGCCGCGATGCTGGAGGACAGCGGGCTTGCAGGCGACCGCGCACCGCGGCTGCTGATCGGCAACCACGACGACCGCGAGACCTTCGTCTCCGTCTTTCCGCAGACCCCGCGCGACGGCGACGGTTACATCCAGTGGACCGAGGAGACGCCCGCGGGCGTGTTCGTCTACATGGACACGGCCGAGGCCGGCACCCATGCCGGCCACTATTGCGCCCGCCGGCGAGCCTGGCTGGACGCACAGCTCAGCGCCGCCGCCCGTGACGGCCGCGCGGCCTATCTGTTCCTGCACCACAATCCGGGGGTCATCCATGTGGCCAATGCCGACCGGATCGGCATCGTCCAGCAGCCGGAGCTGCTCGCCCTGCTGCTGGCCCACCGCGACACGGTGCGGCACCTGTTCTTCGGGCACTGCCACTACACCCTGAGCGGCAGCCTGCGCGGCATCCCCTTCTCCGCGCCGCGGTCCACCTGCCATGTCTGCTGGCCGGACTTCTCCGGCATCGCCGACCGCATGGGCCACGGCGCCCTCGCCCCGAACTACAACGTCTGCTTCGTCGACGACGAGGGCGTGGTCGTCCACAGCATCGACTTTCTCGATGCCGGCAAGGTGCGCTGGCTGGAGGACTGAGATGCGGAAGCGGGTGAGTCTCTACCCACCCAGCGCGACATAACCGATCGCGACCGGCATCGCCGCCAGCAGGACCACCGCCAAGGCCGTGAGCAGGCCGTCCCGCGTCAGGACACCGGCCGCAAACAGGGCGATCGCGGCAGAGGCGATCGATCCGGACGTCGGGATGACCTCCATGAACGGCATCAGCAGGGTGACGCCGAGAACGAGAACGAGCGGCAGGTAGATCCACGGCGGCTCGACCAGGGCGGTCATGCGCGGCCTGAGCAGCCGCTCGACGGCCTGCACGGGACGCCGCAGCCAGCGCACGCCCTTGTCCAGTTTGTCCGTCGAGATCCTGCGGTCGGAGATGACCCGCGGAAGCCACAGCGACTTTCGCCGGGCGATCATCTGGATCACGAGCAGGAATTCGATGACGGCGACCATCGCGGTGATCCCGGGGATGGCGCTTGCCGGAGAGGTGGAGATCAGCGCGAACACCAGCATGAGTGAGGCGAAGGAGTGATCGCCCATCGCGGCGACGACCGCGCTGATCGGTACCTGGTCTCCCTCGATCCCGTGTTCGAGGTCATCCAGAACCTTGCTCAGCGCGTGGCTGCTGTCGTCGCCCATGGAAATCTCCTCCGATGGCTTCAGGATGCCGCGGACCGAGGTGACCGCCGCAGCGAAACAGCGAGTCCCGGTCCGGCGGACGGCCTCCGCAGATCTCCCGTTGCACTCCACCGACCGGCGATCGCACGCACATGGAGGTGTCGGACCGGAGGCCGCGGGTCTTCAGAAGGCAGGTCAGATGTCGCGGAAAACGCCTTCCTGCTAGAAGCCGGATCGCGGCTGCAAGTTCCCTCGCTGGCAGGCGCTTCATCCGGATTTCGCAAGGGACATCGTCGTCAAACCTGGACCGCAGGCGCGAAGGGGCGCCCCCCGCGCCGCCAACAGGCACGGGCCTGCGATCGGCGTGGCGCATGGCTCACGCAAAACGTCAAAAGGGTCTTGTAGTGTCTTGTAATCGCGCCTGAAAAGGCTCGAGCTTCAAGCAGCGCTGATTCTTGACCAGCAGCCGGCATTTGCCAGCAAAATCGAGATTTTTGAAATGGTCGGAGCGGCCGGATTCGAACCGACGACCCCTTGACCCCCAGTCAAGTGCGCTACCAGACTGCGCTACGCTCCGACGCGGACGGGTGTAGCCGGTTCGCTCGCCGGCGACAAGTGCAATTTCACCCGCCGTCCCGCACAGGCGTCAGCGGCAGGGCGAGCAGGCCGCCCGTGGTCGGCCGGGCGACGCCGGTGGTGCCGGGGAAGGTCAGCGGCAGGCCGCGGCGGCTGCGCACGGCGAGGAAGGCGAAGGCTTCCGCCTCAAGAAAGTTGCCGGAAAGGCCGAGGCTGCCGGCCGGGGTGACGGCAAGGGCCGTGGCGAGGGCGATGTGGCGCAGAAGCTCCGGGTTGTTCGCCCCGCCGCCCGCCGCGACGATCCGCCGGGGCCGGGCCGGCAGCAGGGCGACGGCGGCGGCGATCGAGGCGGCGGTAAAGGCCGCCAGTGTCGCCAGCGCGTCCGGGGTGGCGAGATGGTCCACGGGGCCGGCGTCGAAGGCATCGCGGTCGAGGGACTTCGGCCAGGGCGCCGCGAAATGGGGATGAGCCATCAGCCGGGCGAGCGCCAGTTCGTCCACCGATCCGGATGCCGCGATCCGGCCGCCGTCATCAAAGCGCAGGCCCTCGCGGCGCATCAGCAGGTCGTCCATCAGCGCGTTGGCAGGGCCGGTGTCGAAGGCGACCGGGTCAGCCTCCGCATCGAGCAGCGTGATGTTGGCAACTCCGCCGAGATTGAGGATAGCCACCGGCAAGTCCAGCCCGACGTGGGCGGCGAGCGCGCGGTGATAGACCGGCACCAGCGGCGCGCCCTGACCGCCGGCGCCGACATCGGCGGCGCGAAGATCGTGGACCACCGGCAGGCCGGTCTCGCGGGCGAGCCGCGCGCCGTCGCCGATCTGCACGGTCAGGCCGCGTTCCGGCGCATGAAACACCGTCTGCCCGTGAAAGCCGACGAGGTCGACGATCGCGCCGGCATCGAGGGTGAGCGCCGCCAGACGCCGCACCACGTCGCGGTGCGCATCGGTGACGACCTTCTCTGCCCCCGCCAGCGCCGGCGGCCGGGCGTTGCGGTCGGTCATGTGCCGCGCCTCAGCCAGCGCGGCGCGCAGCGTGGTGCGCTCGTCGTCGGTGTAGGGGCGGAAGAAGGTGGGGCCGAAGGCGTCGATCCGCTCGCCGTCGGTGCGGATCACCGCGGCGTCGACCCCGTCCATCGACGTGCCGCTCATCAGCCCGAGCGCCCAGAGATACCCGTCGTCCGCACCATCGTTCATGGGTCTCGCACTCTTTGAAGGATGTCCGCGCGTGCCGCAGCAACGGCACGATTTGGCATCGGAAAGATGAATTGCCCGTCAATCTCTGCTAAGACGCCGCCACCCCGCCCGGCGTCGGGCGGTCATCAGGGAACAGGGTGTCATGAGCGGGTTCAAGTCGGATTTCCTGCGCGTTCTTTCCGAGCGCGGTTTCGTCCATCAGATCTCCGATCCGGAAGGTCTGGACGCGGCGGCGCTCAAGGGTCCGGTCACCGGCTATATCGGCTATGACGCCACGGCCAGCAGCCTGCATGTCGGCCACCTCACCCAGATCATGATGCTGCACTGGATGCAGGAGACCGGGCACCGGCCGATCGCGCTGATGGGCGGCGGCACGACCATGATCGGCGATCCGTCGTTCAAGGACGAGGCGCGCAAGCTGCTGTCGGTCGAAGACATCGGCCGCAATCTCGAGGGCATCCGCGGCTCCTTTTCGCGCTACCTCGACTTCGACGGCGGCCGCGCCGAGATGATGAACAACGCCGACTGGCTGCTCGGGCTCAACTACGTCGAGTTCCTGCGCGACGTCGGCCGGCATTTCTCGGTCAACCGGATGCTGTCCTTCGATTCGGTGAAGCTGCGGCTCGACCGCGAGCAGTCGCTGTCCTTCCTCGAATTCAACTACATGATCCTGCAGGCCTACGACTTCGTCGAGCTCAACAGCCGGCGCGGCTGCGTGCTGCAGATGGGCGGCTCCGACCAGTGGGGCAACATCGTCAGCGGCATCGACCTTGGCCGGCGCATGAACGACGTGCAGCTCTACGCCCTCACCTCGCCGCTGCTGACCACGGCGTCCGGCGCCAAGATGGGCAAGACGGCGGCCGGCGCGGTCTGGCTCGATGCGGAGCTGCTCAGCCCTTACGACTTCTGGCAATACTGGCGCAACACCGAGGACGCCGACGTGGTGCGCTTCCTCAAGCTGTTCACCACCCTGCCGATGTCCGAGATCGACCGGCTGGCGGCGCTCGGCGGCGCGGAGATCAACGAGGCGAAGAAGGTGCTCGCCGGCGAGGTGACCACCCTGCTGCACGGCCGCGCGGCGGCGGAGGCGGCCGCCGAGACGGCGCGCAAGACCTTCGAGGAGGGCGCGCTGGCCGGCGACCTGCCGACGATCGAGGTGCCGATGGCGGAGATCGACGCCGGGCTCGGCGTGCTCAGCGCCTTCGTGCGCGCCGGCCTCGTCGCCTCCAACGGCGAGGCCCGCCGGGCCGCGGCCGGCGGCGGCCTCAAGGTCAACGACGCGTCCGTGACGGACCCGACCGCCAGCCTCTCCCGCGCCGACCTCACCGGCGACGGCGTGATCAAGCTCTCCTTCGGCCGCAAGAAGCACATCCTCCTGCGCGCGGTGTGAGGCCAGAACCGGTCTGGCGGGACCACCGTCCCGTCAGCCGAGCTCGAACAGCTTGCGCAGCACGCCCGGCGCCACCACCGACAGCGGGTTGACCGACAGTTCCGGCGCGTCGATCGCCCCGCTCAGGCGGAAGGTGACGCCGACGAGGCCGGCGCGACCGCCGGCAAACAGCGTCTGGCCGAGGATCGGTATCTTGCCGAGCAGATTGTCGAAGGCGCCGGCCGGCAGGTAGGAGCCGGTGAGGCGCAACAGGTCGCGGCGGAAATCGACCTCGCCCTGCAGCGACAGGCCGGCATGGCTGGCACGGACCACCCCGTCGATGATCGACAACCGCCCGTCGGCAAAGCGCAGGTCCATGATCAGGCGGCGCAGGTCCACCGTGCCGCTGCCCGGCGTGTCGGGATCGGGCGCCGCCGTCGCCAGCCGCGCCAGCGCCGGCTCGTCGACGATCTTCCAGCGCTGGCCGTCGAGCCGGCCGGACAGCCCGCCCTGATCATCGACCACCGCGTCCAGCGTCGCGCGGCCGCCGTAGACCCGCGAATAATAGTCGAGGAAGCGCAGCAGCCGGCCCATCTCGCTGGCCTCCACGCTGAGCCGGCGCACGGCGCCCTCGGCGTGCAGGGTCGCCGAGGTCGCGCCGCCGCCACCGGTCTGCGCGGTCAGCGACATCGACGACATGCGACCGCCCGTGATCGATGCGTCGACGTTGACGCCGTCGATCTCCTCCTCGCCCCAGCCGGTCACCGCGCCGATCTGCATGGCGATGTCGCCGGTGAAGCCCGGTCCCCCGCCCCCGGTCTGGCCGCGCTTCAGCCGGGCGTCGATCAGGCCGCGCGCGTCGAAGCGCGCGCCCTTGACCGAAAGCTGCAGGCCGCGGCCCTCCGATTGCCGCGCCGTGACGGCGAGCCGGTCGCCGGCGGTCAGGCGGAACACCGGCAGGTCGGCCGAGACCGGCTTGCCATTGGCGTCGAGCCGGATCTCGCCCTCGATGCGGGCGTCGCGCGCGGTGAACACGAAGTCGTCGATCCGCGTGCCGCCGTCGCGCTCGACCAGCCGGAAGGTTGCCTTGCCGGCGGTGCCGCGCGCCTTGGTCCAGCCGAGGTCGCCGAGATCGATGGTCGCGGCGGACAGATCCGCGGTCACCGCCTGGTAGGGCGCGCCCGAGGCGTCCTTCTGCGCCGAGACCTCCACCGGCACGTCGCCCTTGATCAGGTCGCCGAGGTCGAGGCCGAGCTTCTTGCGGGCGTCCGCGTCGAGAACGAGACGGAAGGACGTCGCGCCGTCGTCGCCGCCCGTCAGGGGCCGGTCGATGTCGATGTCGGCATTGACGCCGTCGACGATCGCCTCGCCCGTCACGCGGACACGGCCGGCCACGATCCGGATGTCGGCGCTCGCCTTCGACAGCGCGCGGCCGAACACGGGACGGGTCGAGGCAAGGCCCTCCACCTTGATCGACGCCTCGTAATCCACCTGCTCGGCCGGCAGGTGAGCGATCAGCGGCATCGTCGCCCGCACCGTCGCCTTGCCGCTGCCCGACAGATCCTGCGGCGTGGCGCCGAGATCGATGCCGCGCGACAGCGGCAGCGATTGCCACAGCGAGAACATCGCCGCCGCCTCGCCGGCGAGATCGAGGGTGGCGGTGCCGATCTGCGGATCGACGTCGATGCGCGGCACCACGAAGGTGCCGGCGGGCGCGGCCAGCGTGCGGCCGTCCTCCAGTTCGACCACGGCGCTTTCCAGCGTCACGGTGAAGGCGTTGTTCTCCAGCCGCCCGCTGCCCCTGGCGCGGGTGATCATCGGGCCGCCCGGAAAGGGCCGAAACGTCAGGTCGTCGAAATTGAACAGCAGCAGGGTGTCGCCCTGCCGCACGCTGCCGCCCGCGTCGTCCTTGCCCTTGCCGGGAAGCGACACGGCGAGATCGACCGTCGCGCCGGTGATCATGCCGGAGACGACATTGTCGCGCACCCAGTTGCGGGCGTTGGGCACGATCACGGCCGGCCAGATCTGCTTCAGCTTGTCGACCGGGATGCGCTCGGCAATCCCCGACAGCCCCAGCACGGGGCGCGCGAGTGGTGCGACATGGACAGGGCCGCGGAGAAGCGCGTCTGCTCGTCGTCGACCACGAGGCTGTCGATGGCAAACTGGCCCGCGGCCGGATCGTAGCTGCCGCTGAGGCGCGCACCGCCGCGCCGGCCGGCGGCACCCGGCGTGCCGTCGCTGGCCGTGAGCGACAGCGCATAGCGCCAGCGGACATCCTCGCTTGCCGGCGGATGGACGCGGCCGGACATCAGCGCGCTCCCGGCGGGAAAGGAAGCATAGGAGGGCGAGATCACGATCGCGCGGTCCGACGGATCCCAGCGGACATCGATCTGGCCGCGTTCGAGCAGGACGTCGACATCCTCCCCCTCCGCAAGTTCGATGCGGCCCGCGCTCAGCCGGCCGCTGGCGCTGGCAAGACGTCCGTCGCGGTCGACCACCGCCTCGATGTCCGCGTCCAGCGAACCGGTGACGGCGGGCGCGCATCCCCCATCCGCCGGGCAAGATCGGCAACGTCGATCGTGCGGGCCGACAGCTTGATTCGGCTGGTCTCGGTCGCGGGGTCGGGGCGGACCTCGATCCGGGCCGACCACGGACCGCCCGCCCCGGCGCCCGCGACGCGGAAATCGACGGTGCCGGAGCGATCGGCAGTCTCCACCGGGGAGGCCAGGGTTACGGCGGCATTTTCCAGAAGCGGGATCCGCACGCCGTCCGTGCGCAGGGAATAGACGGTCAGCGAGCCGATCTCGGCCGACCCGAGGCCGGCATGGGCAAGTTCCGATTCGAGATAGGCGAGCATCAGCAGCGGGTCGGGAATCTCGACCCCCTCGCCGGCCACCATCTCGCCGACCACATGATCGGCGGAGAGCCGCGTCACGTTGCGGCCGCGTCCGAGCAGGGTCGACCAGGCGGTGGTGGCGGTGAGCGTGTCGACGGAGACGACGTTGCCGCCGCGCAGCCGCGCCCGCACGTCGCGCAGGTGGATCACCGGGGCAAGGCCGTCGTCGATCGACAGGCCGATCGCGCCGATGTCGACGGCGGAGCCTTCGCCCAGCATCGCGCCGGCGACGATCTCGGCCTCGTCGGCAAGCATTTCCGAGTAGAGCGGCTGGGAGGTGAGGCGGACGAACAGCCAGATGCCGGCCGCCAGCCCGACGAGGAGCAGCACCAGACCCACGCGCAGGATGCGCGCGCCCGGTCCGCGGCGCCGCGGCCTCTGCGGCGGTGCCATGCCGCCGCCTGCCTCCGTGATGTTCGCGTTCAAACGACCGTCGCCTTTCCTGCGCGCGACCGGGTCCCAGCCCGGGCAAGAGCCTCGACCGAACTGCGATCCGGCCTGCTGCCGCTTGCGTATCCGGATCACCCCGTGCCAGACACCACCATGGTCCCAGACCGGCACGGCCAGACAAGGATGACCCGATGACCGCCGAAACCGACAGCAACACGCTTTCCGCAGGCATGCCGGCACCGGACTTCACGCTCCCGACGGGAGATGGCCGCAGGATCACGCTTTCGGACCTCTCGGGCAAGCCCGCCGTGGTCTATTTCTACCCCAAGGACGACACCGGCGGCTGCACCCGGCAGGCGAGCGAATTCTCGGCCGCCCTGCCGGAGTTCGAGGCGCTCGGCGTGGCCGTGGTCGGCATTTCGCCGGACACCGAAGAATCCCATGCGAAGTTTGCCCGCAAACACGGCCTCACGGTGGCGCTGCTCGCCGACCCCGACCGCGAAGCGATCGAGGCCTATGGCGTCTGGGCGCAGAAATCGATGTATGGCAAAACCTACATCGGCGTCGATCGTTCCACCTTCCTCATCGGCGCCGATGGACGCCTCGTGCGGATCTGGCGCAAGGTGAAGGTGCCCGGCCACGTTGCCGAGGTGCTCGAGGCGGCCAGGGCGCTCTGACCGCCCCGCGCCGCAGGGTCGAACGCAGCAAACGGGACAGCATGATGGACGCCACGATCCGCGCCGAGCGCGACAGCCTGCGCGAGCGCGCCCGTCTCGTCGTCGCCACCGCCGATCTTGCCGAGAAGGTCGATCTGGCCTACCGCACGGCGCGCGACTGGTTCGGCCGGCGGCTCGACCGGGGCACGGGCACGATCGGGCCGGCGCTCGCCGAGCGGCCCGGCCGGCCGGAGCATCCGATCCTGCTGCCGCCGCGGGAGATGAAGCGGCGCTCGGCGGTCGGCCTGCAGGGACGGATCGCCCTCCTCCACTCGCTGGCCCATATCGAGCTCAACGCGGTCGACCTCACCTGGGACCTCGTTGCCCGCTTCGTCGACCAGGCGATGCCGCGCTCCTTCTTCGACGACTGGGTTCAGGTCGCCTCGAGGAGGCCAAGCATTTCTCGATGCTCGACCGCCGGCTGAAGGAACTCGGCGGCGCCTACGGCGACCTGCCGGCCCATGACGGCCTGTGGCAGGCGGCCGAGGCGACGGGCCACGACCTGCGCGCCCGGCTCGCCGTCATTCCGCTGGTGCTGGAGGCGCGCGGGCTCGACGTGACGCCGGCGATGTCGGACAAGCTGCGGGCGGCCGGCGACGAGCCGAGCGCGGGCATCCTCGACGTCATCTACCGCGACGAGAAGCGTCACGTCGCCTTCGGCGCGAAGTGGTTCCGCTTCCTGTGCGACCGCGACCGGGTGGCGCCCGAGCCAGCCTTCCACGACCTTGTCCGCCGCAATTTCCGCGGCCCCCTGAAGCCACCGTTCAACGACCGGGCCCGCTCCGAAGCCGGCCTGACGCCGGGCTTCTACAAGCCACTCGCCGGCATTGCCGGGTAACCATCGCCCTTCCTGCCGCGAAACAAGGCAGATGCCGCTTGCGCATCAAGTCTTCGTTAACCCTAACCATCTCTAATCATCTCCACTCGAATAAGAATCTCGATACTAGAGGCGGCAGGCAGATGGCGCGCTATCGTTCCGAGGACCGCTATCGGTCGAACAAGCCCGTCCGTCGCATCATCGTCACCAAGGGCGACGAGGTGCGCAGCTACGTGGTCCGGCCGTGGGTGGCCGGGTCGCTGGCGCTGGTCGGAGCGCTGTTCGCCGCCGTCTATCTCGCGCCACCGCCTATCTCGTGTTCCGCGACGGGCTGATCGACGCCTCCCTGAGCCGCACCGCCGACCTGCAGCAGGCCTACGAGAACCGGATCGCCAACCTGCGCGGCGAGATCGACCGGATCGCCAGCCGCCAGCTTCTCGACCAGGTCGCCTACGACCAGAAGATCGAACGGCTCCTGAGCCGCCAGGCTGAACTGACCGATTCGCAGAAGATGCTCGGCAGCCTGCTGGAAACCGCCAAGGGCCAGGGCCTCGATGTCGGCCCGGTCGATCCGACCATCACCGGCAGTCTTCCGGCAGCGCCGGCCCGTACGACCGCGACCGCCCGCCTGACTCCCTCCGCGCGCCTCGACGCGCCCGATGTGGCCAACGCCTATGCCTCGCCCGCGCCGGCCGGCACGGCCGGTGCAAGCTTCGACGCGCTTCTCGATGGCGAACGGGACGAGCCGGCCACGCCGAAGCTGCGCGGCGCCGCCGCCGAGGTCGAACCTGCCGAACGGCCCAACCTTGCCGCGATGGCCGACCAGCTCCAGACGCTGAAGAGCCAGCAGTATACGGCGATCGCCGCCATCGCCGCCGCGGCCGAGACCAAGACCGAGAAGGCCCGCTCGATCATGCGCTCGGTCGGCATCAACCTGAAGGTTGCCAAGACCGAGACGGCCTCGACCGCCGACACCGGCGGCCCCTACATTCCGCTCGGTTCGGCCCAGCAGTTCGCCGACGCCGTCGGCCGTGCCCAGACGGCGATCGAGCAGCTCGGCCGCGTGCGCAAGGCCACCGCCACCCTGCCCCTCGAGGATCCCCTGACCGGCGCGACGATGACCTCGACCTTCGGCTCGCGCAGCGACCCGTTCCTCGGGCGGCTGGCGATGCATTCCGGCGTCGACTACCGCTCGCCGACCGGCCGCGACGTGCCCGCCTCCGCACCCGGCAAGGTGGTTTTCGCCGGCCGCAGCGGCGGCTACGGCAATCTCGTCGAGATCGACCACGGCAAGGGCCTCACCACCCGCTATGCGCATCTGAGCTCGATCAGCGCCCGGGTCGGCGAGAAGGTCGCCAAGGGCGAGAAGATCGGCGAGGTCGGCTCGACCGGCCGCTCGACCGGCCCGCATCTCCACTACGAGACCCGGGTCAACGGCGTCGCCGTCGATCCGCAGATCTATCTGGCCGCCGGCCGCCGTCTCGAGCGCCTGTTCGGCGGCTGAGGGCGGAAGGCCGGATCCCGCCACCGCTGGTCCAACGAAAAAGGCGCCCGAGGAGGGCGCCTTTTCTGCGTTTCGGTGAGGTCGATGGCAGCCGGCCGGATCAGTCGACGTCGGTGATCTCGCCGTCCTTGCCGCCGTGGACGCGGTGGGCGAGCGCGGCCTCCATGAAGGCGTCGAGGTCGCCGTTGAGCACGTCCTGCGGACTGGTGCTTTCCACGCCGGTGCGCAGGTCCTTGACCAGCTGGTAGGGCTGCAGGACGTAGGAGCGGATCTGGTGGCCCCAGCCGATCTCCGTCTTGCCGGCCGCCGCGGCGTTGGCCTTCTGCTCGCGGATTTCCAGCTCGCGCTCGTAGAGGCGGGCGCGCAGCATGTTCCACGCCGTGGCGCGGTTCTTGTGCTGGGAGCGCTCGCTCTGGCACTGCACGACGATGTTGGTCGGCAGATGCGTGATGCGCACCGCCGAGTCGGTCGTGTTGATGTGCTGGCCGCCGGAGCCCGACGCCCGGTAGGTGTCGATGCGGCAGTCGCTCTCGTTGATCTGGATGTCGATCGAATCGTCGACCACCGGATAGACCCAGACGCTGGCAAAGCTGGTGTGCCGGCGCGCCTGGCTGTCGTAGGGCGAGATCCGCACCAGCCGGTGCACGCCGGATTCGGTCTTCAGCCAGCCGTAGGCGTTGTGGCCCTTGACCATGATCGTCGCGCTCTTGATGCCGGCTTCCTCGCCGTCGTGCATCTCGAGGATCTCGACCTTGTTGCGGTGCTGCTCCGCCCAGCGGGTGTACATGCGCAAGAGCATGTTCGCCCAGTCCTGGCTCTCGGTGCCGCCGGCGCCGGAGTTGATCTCGATGTAGCTGTCGTTGGAATCCGCCTCGCCCGCCAGCAGCGATTCGATCTGCATGCGATCGATCTCGGCCTTCAGCTCGCGGATCGCCTGCTCGGCGTCGGCGATGACGGTCTTGTCACCTTCCATCTCGCCGAGCTCGATCAGCTCGACATTGTCCGACAGCTCCGCCGTCAGCCGCTGCACGGCGTTCATGCGGGTTTCCAGATCGGTGCGCTCGCGCATGATCTTCTGCGCGCGCTCCGGATCGTTCCAGAGTGCGGGGTCTTCGACGAAGCCGTTCAGTTCGGCAAGGCGTGCCTGGGACTTGTCCCAGTCAAAGATGCCTCCTCAGCAGGGTCATACCCTGCTCGATCTCGTCGACGATGGCCTCGATTTCCGCGCGCATGGCGTGTCTTTCTACTCCGAGGATGGAAGGCGTGGTCCGGCCGGATGCCGAAGCAGGCGCAAAATAGGGAGCGCGCGCGGCGATGTAAACCTCGCCGGTGCATGCCGCGGGCTCAGCGCGGCCTGCCGTGCTTACGGCGCCAGACCGTCGCCCCAGTCGAGCCGGCGGGCGACCTTGTAGATGTCGCCGTCGCGGCGGCTGAAGGTCGTGACGCGCGCATCGCCCTCCTGGCGGCAGAGCTTGAGCTCCACATGGCCGCTTCCGGCCCGCGGCCGGGTCAGCACACGGCCGTCCAGCGCCTCGCCCGGACGGCGGGCGACGGCAAGATAAGCGAACTTCTCGTCCTCGAACGGCACCTCGGCGCGCTTGGCGCGAAGATGCAGCCGCGAGCGGGCGAGCCGGCGGGAGAAATGGCACCAGTCGGGGGCAACGAGCGGGCACGGGCCCTGATGCGGACACGGCGCGACCACCACACCGCCGGCGCCGAGCGCCAGGTCCCTTGCCGCCAGGATGCGCTGCCAGCCGGCGGGGGTGCCCGGCTCGACGACGACGAGGAGGTCGCCGGTCAGCGCGAAGGCACGCCGGATCAGCGCGTCGCGCTCGGCCGGCTCCAGTTCGTCGAGCACATAGCCGATGGTGACGATGTCGGCGGGCTCGGCCTCGACGAGGCCGGCACGAACATCACCGGCAATCCAGCGCAGCGACGGCACCGCCGCGGCACGCGCCATGCGCTCGCCCCAGGCGCGGATGGCGGGGCTGCCCTCGGCGAGCGTGACCGCTTCGATCGACGGCCAGCAATCCAGCGTGGCCCAGGTGGCCGAGCCGGGACCGGCGCCGATATCGAGCAGCGTGCGGGGGGCGAGGTCCGGCATCCGCTCGGACGCCGCGGCGACGGCGGCGCGGATCGCGGCATAGGTCGCCGGCAGGCGCGCCGCCATGTAGGCGCGGGCATAGAGGTCGGCGGAGAGGTGCATCCGGCCGTCGCGCACCTCGCCGCGGTAGCGCGCCGACAGCGCCTCGGCCGCACCGGCGAGGGTCGCAAGGTCGATGCCGTCGAGAGCCTCGTCGGCCACCGCCCTCAGATGCGCGGGAAGATCCACGACGGCGCTCTCCCATCCCGCGGGACGATGGCGGTCAGTAGAGACCGCCGGTCCCGGTGATCGCGGCGCGCTCGGCCTCGGTGTTGACGCGGGAGGCCCCGGCCTCACCCCAGGAGCCGTAGTCGCCGATGACCTCCATGCGGTCGGGCGGCGCGGTGCCGGGCTTGAAGGCCTCGAGGATGACGTTCTGGCCCGAGCCGCCGGCGCGCAGGCCGGTCTTGCGGTCGATCGGCACCAGCGTCAGCCCTTCGGGCACGCGGAACTCGACCGGCGGCTCGCCGGCCAGCGCGTTCTGCATGAAGTCGAGGAACACGGGGGCGGCGAGAAGACCGCCGGTCGAGCCCTTGCCCATCGGCCGCGGCTGGTCGTAGCCGAGATAGATGCCGACGGTGAGGTCCGGCGTGAAGCCGACGAACCAGGCATCCTTTTCCTCGTTGGTGGTGCCGGTCTTGCCGGCAACCGGGCGGCCGAGCGCCTTGACGGCGGTGGCGGTGCCGCGCTGGACGACGCCTTCCATCATCGAGGTGATCTGGTAGGCGGTCATCGGATCGAGCACCTGCTCGCGCTCGTCCACCACCTCCGGCTCGTCCTGACCTTCCCAGGTCGGGACCGAGCAGTCGGCGCAGAGGCGCTGGTCGTGCTTGAACACGGTCTTGCCGTAGCGGTCCTGCACCCGGTCGATCAGGGTCGGCTCGACCCGGCGGCCGCCGTTGGCGATGATCGAATAGGCGTTGGTCATGCGCAGCAGCGTGGTTTCACCCGCGCCGAGCGACATGGACAGCACCGGCAGCATGTTGTCGTAGATGCCGAAGCGGCGCGAATATTCGGCGACGAGCGGCATGCCCATGTCCTCGGCGAGGCGCACGGTCATGACATTGCGCGAGCGCTCGATGCCGGTGCGCAGCGTCGCCGGGCCGAGGAACTTGCCGCCGTAGTTCTTCGGCTTCCAGATGCCGAGGCTACCGCCCTGGTCGACCTCGAAGGGCGCGTCCATGACCACGCTCGACGGCGAGTAGCCGTTGTCGAGCGCCGCGGCGTAGACGAAGGGCTTGAACGACGAGCCCGGCTGGCGCCAGGCCTGCGTCGCGCGGTTGAACTCGCTCTGGGCGTAGGAGAAGCCGCCGACCAGCGCCTTGACGCGCCCGGTGACCGGATCCATGGCCACGAGGCCGCCGGAGATTTCCGGCACCTGACGCAGGCGGTAGACGCCGCTGCCATCGCCACCGGTCTCGACCCGCTCGACGAAGACAACGTCGCCGGTCTTGAGCACGTCGGACGGCGTGGCCACGCGGCGGCCGCGGTCCGGTCCCTTGGCCCAGCGCGCCCACTTCATCAGTTCGAGCGGAATCGTGCCGAGGTCGCGGTCGGTGTCGACGCCGCCGGTCGGGGTCTTGCCGGGCTGCAGGCCGATGGTCACGTCGGTGTCGGTCAGGGAGATCACCGTGGCGAGCTGCCACTCGGGCACATCCGCCAGCGCGGGAAGCTCGGCCAGCGGCAGGCCCCAGTCGCCCGAGACGTCGATCTCGGCCACCGGTCCGCGCCAGCCGCGCGTCTCGTCGAATTTCAAGAGCGCCTTGTGCAGCGAGCTGCGGGCCATGACCTGCAGCTGCGGATCGAGCGTCGTGCGCACCGACAGGCCGCCCTCGTAAAGGCCCTTCTCGCCGTAGCGGCCGATCAGTTCGCGCCGCACCGCCTCGACGAAGTAATCGGAGGCGAAGACGTCGGCGCTGAGCTCGCGGCGGGTGATGGTGATCGGCGTCGCCTTGGCCGCGTCGCCCTCTTCGGCGGTCGCGTGGCCGTTGATGACGATCTGGTCGATCACCCAGTTCCGCCGCTCCATGGCGGCATCGTAGTAGCGGTAGGGATTGTAGTTGGTCGGCGCCTTGGGCAGGGCGGCGAGGAAGGCGGTCTCGGCAAGATCCAGATCGCCGACCGGCTTGTCGAAATAGAACAGCGAGGCGGCGGCGACGCCATAGGCGCCGAAGCCGAGATAGATCTCGTTGAGGTAGAGCTCGAGGATCTGGTCCTTGGTGTAGGCCTGCTCCATGCGCAGCGACAGGAGCATTTCCTTCACCTTGCGGTCGACCGAGCGCTCGTTGGTGAGAAGGAAGTTCTTGGCCACCTGCTGGGTGATCGTCGAGGCGCCGACGAGGCGGCGGCCGCGGAGATAGAAGTCGACGTTCTTCACCATCGCCGCGCCGAGCGAGACGATGTCGATGCC
Organism: Methylobrevis pamukkalensis; assembly: GCF_001720135.1. Classification (GTDB taxonomy): domain Bacteria; phylum Pseudomonadota; class Alphaproteobacteria; order Rhizobiales; family Pleomorphomonadaceae; genus Methylobrevis; species Methylobrevis pamukkalensis. The sequence continues at coordinate 4,847 of NZ_MCRJ01000074.1, read as the reverse complement.
GGGATGATTGTAGAAGTCCTTGTCCTCGGCCGAGAGGAAGGCGTTCTTGACCTGGTCCGGGATGAGCTGGATCGGCAGGAACAGCCGCTTCTCGTGGGCATACTCGGCGACGAGCTGGCCGTCGGCCGCATGCACGCGGGTCATGACCGGCGGCTCGTAGTTCTGCAGCCGCGCGATGTCCGGAAGATCGCTCGATTCGCTCTTCAGGTAGATGGCGACGCCGCCGGCGACGATCAGCGCGAGGAAGGCCCCGATCGCGAAAGCCCAGCCAAGGAACCGAACAAGAATCATGATCTGCTTTCTGTTGTCGGCGCGGTCGAACCGGCGGGTCGCTCTCCCGCAGGGCCCTGCCGGTCTCCGTGCGTCCTTCGGCCGGCCCACCGCTGCGTTGGCCATATGACCCGCAAGTTCGGTGACGGCAAGCGACGTTGGAAGTCCTCGGCTTATTCGTCTTTCTTTGTGGCAAAGCTTGGATGAACCCGTGACCAATATGCCACAGCCACCGGCGAACGTCGCCTGTCGCGGCGAAATTCGATGCAGATTTCAGGGCGCCGCCCGGCTAGCGGCTGGCGGAGGCCAGCCGGCGGCTGAAGAAGCGCGACACGGAGGCGGCGACCGATTCTGCGACCCGGGCGCGCCATTCGGGCGAGGACAGCAGCTGCTCGTCCTGCTCGTTGGACAGGTAGCCGAGTTCGACCAGCACCGAGGGAATGTCCTGCGCGCGCAGAACCCGGAAGCCGGCGGAACGGTGCGGATTGCGAATCATCTTCGTCGAGGTCGACAGGCCCGAGACAAGCTCGCGGGCGAACACCATCGAGAAGTTGCGGGTCTCGCGCCGCGCAAGATCGATCAGGATGTTGCTGACCCCGTCCCGCTCTTCGGGAAGGTCGAGGCCGGCGATCACGTCCGAGGCGTTTTCCTTGGCGGCGAGCGCCGCGGCCTCACGGTCCGACGCCTTCTCGGACAGGGTGTAGACCGTGGCGCCGCGCACGAAATCTTCCGGCGTCGCGTCGGCGTGGATCGAGATGAACAAGTCGGCCTCGTGCTCGTGGGCGAAGCGGACCCGGTCGTTGAGGCCGACGAAGCTGTCGTCGGTGCGGGTCATCTGCACCTCGATCTGGCCCGTGGCCGTGATCTGGCGCCGCAGTTCCTCGGCGAAGGCAAGGACGATGTCCTTCTCGCGCAGGCCGTCGCGGCGACGGTGCCGGGATCGATGCCGCCGTGGCCGGGATCGATCACCACCAGCGGATGGATGCGGTCGGCGCGGGCAAGACCGGACGGCAGGCGGTCGGTCTTGGCGACCGCCACCTCGGCCATCGCCTTGCGGGCCACCACGTTGCGCGCCTGGTCGGCGAGGAAGGCCTCGCGCGTGGTCTCGACGAGATCGACGACGAAGCGGGCGGGCTGACCCTCGATCGCCGGCAGCAGGAACGACTTGTCGATCGACACCGGCCCGGTCGCGTCAATGACGATGCGCGACTTGCCCCGCCCGATCAGGCCGTAGCGGAAGCTGCGGATCAGGCCCCTGCCCTCGCCGCCGACCGTGTCGGAGAACTTGAAGTCCACTTCCGGCAGATCGATGACGATGCGGTAGGGATCGTCCAGCGCGAAGGCGGCGGTCTCGACCCCGTCGGTGAGGTCGACGATGAAGCGCGTGCGCTTGTCGTCGCCGACGATTCGCGCGTCGCGTGCCACGGGCCGAGCCTCGGGCGCGGTCACGACGCCCTGCGCAGGCGCCGCCGCAGCCGCGGGCGCAGCCGACGTGGCGATCAGGGCGGCACAGAGGACCGCGCGCAGGGTCGGCGAGATGATGGGCATGGCTCCTGCTGGGTTCCCGGAGTCGGCGCGTGCCGTCGATGCCTTTCATAGACCCCTACAGGGCCTTGGTTAACCTTTTCTTGACGGCCGTCCCCGGCCTCGGGCCGGCGCTGCGGATGGAAGGCGGCGAATGCGGCGGCATTCGGGCGCAGGCTCGCCGATTGCGGGGCACGGCCGCAGGATGCAGGCTGGCACCTCGAAGCGAAATAGGCCAGTCGGGACGGCAACATCTTGCCAATTGCTGTAAGGCTCCTTACAAGAAGGCAAGGAACCTGAATCCTCATTCTCGGCAACGTGCGCGATCGTGAATCGATGATCCGTCCAGATCGACGGACACTTCGGATCGCAGTCCACATGAGCGGCAGGCCGGAGATGTGGCGGCATCGACCGCAAGACATCTCGACAGGTATCGACCGCCGGGAAGCGCAAGGGCTGGATGGCCCGGCGTTTCCGGACAACGGATGCGACGCTGCCGCAGCAAGCGACGGTTCCCCTGGCGCGCGTGGCGTGCCGGTTCGACAGATGTTTTGCCATGCGCGCATGGCCGCATGAGACCGACGGACTGACAAGACGTGGTGACCGAGGGTGGAGATTTGCGACCGCGGCGTGTGGTTGGACGGGGATGATTTCCCGCCTGCTCCCGCGTTCGGCCGTGGCCACCGCAGACCGCCGTTCCGTCTCCCCATTCCAAAGAACAGAAAACGGCTGCACCGGATCGCGCCGCCTCGCTGGGAAGCGGGCGGGCGCGTCTTCGTGCGCCGTGGAGTATCCTATTGATGTCCAACAAGATGCTTATCGATGCCACCCACCCGGAGGAGACCCGGGTTGTGGTGGTCAAGGGGTCGCGCGTCGAGGAGTTTGACTTCGAGTCCGCCAACCGCAAACAGTTGCGTGGCAACATCTACCTTGCCAAGGTGACGCGCGTGGAGCCGTCGCTTCAGGCGGCCTTCGTGGAATACGGCGGCAACCGCCACGGCTTCCTCGCCTTCTCGGAAATCCATCCCGACTACTACCAGATCCCCTGGGCCGACCGTCAGGCGCTGCTCGATGCCGAAGAGGCCGAGGCGCACGAAGATTTCGACCCGCGCCCTGCCCGGCAGAGCCGGCGCAACGACCGCTCCTCGTCCCGCGATCGCAACGGCTCCGGCGGCGAGGCCAGCCCGGCGCGCAGCGACGAGCAGTCGGTGTCCGAGGACGCCGGCAGCCACGACGGCGACGGCAACGGCCACGACCGGCAGCACGACGCGTCCGCGTCGGACCACGGCGCCGAGCACGAGTCCGAGAACGGACCTGCGGGCGAGCATGGCGGCGACGTGACGGAAGTCCGCGGCAGCCGCGGCGACGACCATGACGGCGACGACGAGGATCACGTCGAGTCGGTGGGCGCCGAAGACGCCATGGAAGAGGTGCCGATGCGCCGCAAGCCGCGGGCGCGCCAGTACAAGATCCAGGAAGTGATCAAGCGCCGGCAGGTCCTGCTGGTGCAGGTCGTCAAGGAAGAGCGCGGCAACAAGGGTGCGGCGCTCACCACCTATCTGTCGCTTGCCGGCCGCTATTCGGTGCTGATGCCGAACACCGGGCGCGGCGGCGGCATCTCCCGCAAGATCACCAATGTCGCCGACCGCAAGCGCCTCAAGGAGGTCGCTCACGAGCTGGAAGTGCCCGAGGGCATGGGCGTCATCCTGCGCACCGCCGGTGCGAGCCGCACCAAGGCCGAGATCAAGCGCGACTTCGAGTATCTGCTGCGCCTGTGGGAGAACGTGCGCGACCTGACCCTCAAGTCCAGCGCGGCGACGCTGGTCTACGAGGAGGGCTCGCTGGTCAAGCGCTCGATCCGCGACCTCTACAACAAGGACATCACCCAGGTCCTCGTGTCCGGTGACGAGGCCTACCGCGAGGCCAAGGACTTCATGCGCATGCTCATGCCGAGCCATGCCAAGAACGTCCAGCCCTACCGCGACTCCGCGCCGATCTTCGCGCGCTACTCGGTGGAGCCGCAGCTCGACGCGATGTTCTCGCCGCAGGTGACCCTGCGCTCGGGCGGCTACATCGTCATCAACCAGACCGAGGCGCTGGTCTCGATCGACGTGAACTCCGGCCGGTCGACCCGCGAGCACAACATCGAGGACACGGCCTACCAGACCAACATGGAAGCCGCCGAGGAGGTCGCGCGCCAGCTGCGCCTGCGCGACCTTGCGGGCCTCATCGTGATCGATTTCATCGACATGGAAGAGAGCCGCAACAACAAGGCGGTGGAGCGCAAGCTCAAGGATTGCCTCAAGAACGACCGCGCGCGCATCCAGGTCGGCCGGATCTCGCATTTCGGCCTGATGGAGATGAGCCGCCAGCGCATCCGCACCGGCGTGCTCGAAGGCTCCACCGAAGTCTGCCCGCACTGCCTCGGCGCCGGCATCGTCCGCTCCACCGAGAGCGTGGCCCTGCATGTGCTGCGCTCGCTGGAGGACCAGCTTCTCAAGGGCGTCACCCATCACCTCACCATCCGCACGCGGACGGCGGTCGCGCTCTACATCCTCAATCAGAAGCGCCGCCATCTCTTCGAGCTCGAAGCCCGCTTCGGCCTCAGCATCACCATTTCCGCCGACGAGCATGTCACCGGCCAGCATTACGTGCTGGAACGCGGCGAGATCATCCTGAACCCGCAGCCGGTGCAGCACATCATCCATCCGGAAACCGTCTATCCGGAAGACGAGATGGATGAGCTCGAGGTCGACGAGACCGAGGAGACGCAGGCGTCCGAAGAGACCGAGGCCGGCGAGACCCGCGACGGCACCGAGGCCGAGGGCGAGGGCGAGAGCCGCAGCAAGCGTCGTCGCCGTCGCCGGCGGCGGCGGAGCGGCGACGGCTACGCCACGGGCGAGCAGTCGAGGGTGGTGCGTCCGGTGACGACGACGAGGACGACGAGGACGAGTCCGGCGACGAGATGCAGGCCTCCGGCGAGGAGAGCGGCGACGAGACCTCGGGCGAGGACGCGTCCGGCGATGACGAGAGCGACGAGGACGGCTCGGCCA
>NZ_MCRJ01000073.1 GCF_001720135.1 Methylobrevis pamukkalensis | reverse complement strand
AAGAGGTTCCGGAGCAACTGGCGAGCTTCCAGTCGGGGGTCGCGGCGCTGGTATCGAACCTTCGTGAAGGGGGCCGCTTCGTGACAGCGTCTTGCGATTTTGAAGACCTTATCGCCGATGAAACGGGGTGGAACTGGACCGAGGATCAGCCAGAACCGCCAGGAAGAGCGAAGGCAAGATAAAGGGACAGCACCGTAGGTGCTGTTAAGTTGACCTTGCCCCCTGGGATGCCCTCGCTCAGAAGCTGGGATCCGTAGACGAGGAGACGGAGAACGCGTGGGTCAACGTATACCGAGAGGCAGGCCCCCGTCTCGGGCGATGGCATCGCCCCGCCGGCATCATCACCGCCACCGCTCGCAACCACCACGGTCCGTGGCCGCCACAACCCTCACACCCGCTTGCGCACGTAGCTCCCCGGGGCGTCCTCGATCACGTTGTAGCGGCCGCCGCCGATGCGGCGGGCCTTGACCTCGCGGGGGTCGTGGGCGCGCAGCCACGCGTCCCAGTCCGGCCACCAGGAGCCGGGGGTCTCGGTGGCCTTGTCCAGCCAGTCCTTGTACGCGCCCTCGGGCGGTCCGCCGGTCCAGTACTGGTACTTGTTGCGCGAGGGGTGGTTGACCACGCCGGCGATGTGGCCGGAGCCGGATACGACATATTTCACCGGCCCGCCGAACAGGCGCGAGCCGACGAAGACCGAGTCGGCCGGGGCGATGTGGTCCTCGCGGGTGGCGAGATTGTAGACCGGCACCGTGACCTTCGACAGGTCGAGCCGTTCGCCGGCCACCACCATCTCGCCGCGGGCGAGATTGTTCTCCAGGTAGCAGTTGCGCAGGTAGAACGAATGGTTCGCCGCGGGCATGCGCGTCGAATCGGAGTTCCAGTAGAGCAGGTCGAAGGGGAAGGGGTCCTTGCCGCGCATGTAGTTGTTGACGAAATAGGGCCAGATCAGGTCGTTGGCCCGCAGGGCGTTGAAGGCCGCGGCCATCTTGCTGCCGTCGAGATAGCCCTTCTGCGCCATCGCGTCTTCCAGGATGCGGATCTGGTCCTCGTCGACGAAGACCTTCAGGTCGCCGGCGTTGGTGAAGTCGACCTGGGTGGTGAAGAAGGTGGCGCTGGCGATGCGCTCGTCCCCCTTGGCCGCGCACCAGGCGAGCGTGACCGCCAGCAGCGTGCCGCCGACGCAGTAGCCGACCGTGTCGACCTCCTTGGAACGTGTGACCTTGCAGGCGACGTCGACGCCGGTCAGCACGCCCTCCTGCATGTAATGCTCGAAGCTCTTGCCGGCGTGGCGCTCGTCCGGGTTGACCCACGAGATCACGAACACGGTGCGGCCCTGGTCGACCAGCCACTTGATCAGCGACTTTTCGGGCGTCAGGTCGAGGACATAGTATTTGTTGATCCACGGCGGCACGATCAGCAGCGGGCGCTTGGCCACCTTCTCGGTGGTCGCGGCATACTGGATGATCTGGCAGATCTCGTTCTCGTAGATCACGCTGCCGGGCGTGAGCGCCAGATTTTCGCCGACCTTGAACTTCGTGGTGTCGGACTGGCGGATCTTGAGGTCGCCGCCGCCGGCCTGGATGTCCTCCGCCATCATCTCGAGGCCGCGCACGAGATTCTCGCCGTTGGACGTCAGCGTCTCGCGCAGGAGTTCCGGATTGGTCAGCACGAAATTGGAGGGCGACAGGGCGGCGGTGAGCTGCCGCACGTAGAAGTCGGCCTTGTGGCGGGTGTGCGGATCGAGGTCGTCCGCCTCGTCGACCATCTGCTCGGCCCAGCGGCTGGTGAGGAGATAGGCCTGCTTGAGGAAGTCGAAGAAGCGGTTCTCGCGCCATTCGGCGTCGGCAAAGCGCTTGTCGCCGGGCGCGGGAACGGCAGTGTCCGGCGCGTCCTCGCCCATGGCGCGGCGCAGGGAGTTGCCCCAGAGGTCCATGAAGCCGCCCGCCAGCCGGCTCTGGGCCTCCATCATGCGGGCCGGATCGCGCATCCACCAGTCGCCGACCTGGGCGAGGGTCTTCACCACCGTGGTGATTTCCTCGGTCATCACCGCCTTGGCCTCGCCCTTCTCGCGCGGCTCGACATAGGCCGCCGTCGCCTTGCCGGCGGCCTCGATCATGGCGGCCACGTTGTGCGCGAAGGCGTCGGGGTTGTTGACGATGTATTTCAACAGCGGATGGGTCTCGGGGCCGTTCCGGTCCTCTGGCATCGTTTCCCCTGCATCGCTTGTCCCGGACGGGCCTCGGCCGGTCGGGGCGGCGGGACGGGTCACGTCTCGCCGGACTTTTTCTCTCTTCAGATTGCATGATACGGTGACGAGGCCAAGTCGTGAAACTGCCGATTGACCTCGGTCGGTTCGTGGATGACGAGCACATGGATGACCGCGGCAGGGATGGCAGGGCAGGACGAACGATGGCAGCACGTGGCGGACGGACGACTGACGGGGCGGCGACCGCCGGGCTGCGAAATCGCGGGCTCTCCCGTGCGCCCTTCGGACCCTGGTCCCTCGCGCGCTTCGCGGCGGTGGGGCTGATCGTCGCCGGCTGTGCCAGCGGCCCCTCCGACTTTGCCGACGGCATCGGCTTCGATGTGGCGGCCGGCAGCGCGACGGCGGCGCAGAGCCCGGCCGAGGTGGCCCGCGACCGCGACCGGCTGCTGCGCACCGCGCGCGGGCAGGCGGGGGCGGCCAATGCCGCCGACGATGCGATGGCGCCGGCCATGGCGCTGGCGATCATCCGCCAGCAGCAGGTGGAGGAAGCCCGGCGCCTCCTCGAGCAGCAGGATGCCTCGGTGGAGCCCGCGCCTTCTCCTGCGCCCGTGATGTGACTCGCGGGCTGACCCTGCGGCGCGGAAAAGCAGCAGCGACGAGATAGACACTCCCGGCCCCGCGCGAACGATGCTAGGTAGGTCGACCCCCGCAGCGACCATGGCAGCCGCTTCGATCCGGTCCCTTGCCTCCGGATCAGACCCGGTGCCTTCCCTGGCGGGGCATGGCGAAACCCGGATCATGACGATGGACGAATTTCACAAGATCAAGCGACTGCCGCCCTATGTCTTCGAGCAGGTCAACCGGCTGAAGGCCAGCGCACGGGCTGCAGGCGCAGACATCGTCGATCTCGGCATGGGCAACCCGGACCAGCCGACGCCGAAATACATCGTCGACAAGATGATCGAGACGGTGCAGCGGCCCGACACCCACGGCTATTCGGCCTCGCGCGGCATCCAGGGCCTGCGCCGGGCGCAGGCCGCCTACTACGACCGCCGTTTCGGGGTGAAGCTCAACCCCGACACCCAGGTGGTGGCGACGCTCGGCTCCAAGGAGGGCTTCGCCAACATGGCGCAGGCGATCACGGCGCCCGGCGACGTGGTGATCTGCCCCAATCCCTCCTATCCGATCCACGCCTTCGGTTTCCTCATGGTCGGCGGCGTGATCCGCTCCGTGCCGGTCGAGCCGGGTCCGGAATTCTTCCGCGCGCTGGAGCGGGCGGTGCTGTTCTCGACGCCGAAGCCGATCGCGATGATTCTCTGCTATCCGTCGAACCCGACGGCCTGCGTGGTCGACCTCGACTTCTACAAGGACGTGGTCGCCTTCGCGAAGAAGCACGACATCTTCGTCCTGTCGGATCTGGCCTATTCCGAGATCTACTTCGACACCGCGCCGCCGCCCTCGGTGCTGCAGGTGCCGGGCGCCATGGACGTCTGCGTCGAGTTCACCTCGATGTCGAAGACCTTCTCCATGGCCGGCTGGCGCATGGGCTTTGCGGTGGGCAACGAGCGGCTGATCGCGGCGCTTGCGCGGGTGAAGTCCTATCTCGACTACGGCGCCTTCACCCCGATCCAGGTGGCCGCGACCGCGGCGCTGAACGGCCCGGAATCCTGCATCGACGAGGTGCGGCAGGTCTATCGCCGCCGCCGCGACGTGCTGGTGGAGAGCTTCGGCCGGGCGGGGTGGAAGATCCCGGTGCCGCAGGCCTCGATGTTCGCCTGGGCGCCGCTGCCGGAGAAGTTCCGCGAGATCGGCAGCCTCGAATTCTCCAAGCTGCTGATCGAGAAGGCCGACGTCGCCGTCGCGCCGGGCATCGGCTTCGGCGAGCACGGCGACGGCTATGTGCGCATCGCCCTCGTGGAGAACGAGCAGCGCATCCGCCAGGCCGCGCGCGGCATTCGCCGCTTCCTTGAAACCGCCGACGAAACCATGCACAACGTCATCCCGATCAACGCCGCCCGTTGATCGGTCCGGGGCGCGGGCGCCGCCCGCCGCCGATCGTCATGGATTTCGTGTGGATGCCGATCGGGCGGGCTGCCGTCCGGCCGGCACTCCGCTCAGGTTTCGGATTCAAGTCCCAATGCACAAACCTCTCCGTCTCGGCGTCGCCGGGCTGGGCACCGTCGGGTCCTCGCTGTTCGCCCTCCTTGCACGCGATGCGCGATGATCGCCCTGCGCGCCGGCCGTCCCGTCGAGATCACCGGCGTCTGCGCCCGCGATCGCAGCCGGGACCGCGGGCTCGACCTCGCCGCCGTCCGCTGGTTCGACGATCCGGTGGACCTGGCGCAGAGCCCCGACATCGACGTGTTCGTGGAACTGATGGGCGGCGAGGGCGGCGCGGCCGAGGCCAGCGTGCGCGCGGCGCTGAACGCCGGCAAGCCGGTGGTGACCGCCAACAAGGCGCTGCTCGCCCGCCACGGCGTCGACCTTGCCGAAATCGCCGAGGACAAGGGCGTCGCGCTCGCCTTCGAGGCGGCGGTCGCCGGCGGCATTCCCGTGATCAAGACCATGCGGGAGTCCTTTGCCGGCAACCGCATCAGCCGCGTCTACGGCATCCTCAACGGCACCTGCAACTACATCCTGACCCGGATGGAGCGCGAGAATCTCGCCTTCGAGACCTGCCTCGCCGAAGCGCAGCGGCTCGGCTATGCCGAAGCCGACCCGACCTTCGACGTCGACGGCTTCGACACCGCCCACAAGCTCTCCATCCTGACCGCGCTTGCCTTCGGCACGAAGCTCGACGCCGACAGGGTCTATGTCGAGGGCATCCGCGAGATCACCATCGCCGACATCGAGGCGGCCGACGAGCTCGGCTACCGGATCAAGCTGCTGGGGGTCGCCCGCCGCACCGAGACCGGCATCGAGCAGCGGGTGCATCCGGCCATGGTGCCGAAATCCTCGGCGGTCGCGCGCACCGACGGCGTGCTCAACGCGGTGGCGATCGACGGCTCGCTCGTCGGCGAGGTGGTTCTGGTCGGCCCCGGGGCCGGTGGCAACGCCACCGCCTCGTCGGTCGCGGCCGACATCATCGACATCGCCCGCGGCCTGCACCTGCCGACCTTCGGCGTGCCGGCGGCGGGGCTGGAGCCCTATGTGCAGTCCGAGATGCACGCCCATGAGGGCGGCTATTACGTCCGCCTCACGGTCGTCGACCGGCCGGGCGCCTTCGCGGCGATCGCCGCGAGGATGGCGGAAAAGGGCATCTCGCTGGAATCGATCGTGCAGCGCCGCCGCAAGCCGCGGGCCGAGCCGCCGGCGAGTGCGGTGCCGGACGATCCGCAGCCGGTGATCCTGATCACCTACGCCACCACCGAGGACCAGATCCGTTCCGCGCTCGCCGCGATCGAGACGGACGGCCACATCGCCGCGCCGCCGCGGCTGATCCGCATCGAGGAACTCTGACGGCAACATCGTCCTCGTCGCCCCGGCGGGCGACCGGCGAAAGGCAACGCCCATGGCAGGCAAGAAGAAGCTCCCGGACCTCGCCGATCTCGACCGGATGCTCGGTCTCGACATCGTGCGGGTCACCGAGGCCGCGGCGATCGCCGCCGCGCGGCTGCGCGGACGCGGCGACGAGCAGGCCGCCGACCAGGCGGCGCTTGCCGCCATGCATGCCGCGCTGGCCGGGCTGCCTTTCCCGGGCAAGGTCGTGGTCGGCGAGGGCGACAAGGGGGAGGCCGCGCATCTCTTCGTCGGCGAGACGATCGGCCATGGCAAGGGCATGGTGTTCGACATCGCCGCCGACCCGCTCGAAGGCACGACGATCTGCGCCAAGAACCTGCCGAACTCGCTGTCGGTGATCGCCGTCGCGGGACCTGACGGCCTGCTGCACACGCCGAACATCTACATGGAGAAGATCGCGGTCGGCCCCGGATATCCGGCCGGCGTGGTCGATCTCGACGCGCCCGCCCGGGTCAACATCGCCGCCGTGGCCAAGGCCAAGGGCGTGCCGGCCGAGGAGGTGACGGTCTGCATCCTCGACCGGCCGCGCCACATGCGGCTGATCGCCGAGGTGCGCGAGACGGGCGCGAGCATCCGCCTGATCGGCGACGGTGACGTTGCGGGGGTGATCCACACCAGCGATCCGGAAGAAACCGGCATCGACATCTACATGGGCTCGGGCGCGGCGCCCGCCGGCGTGCTGGCGGCGGCGGCCCTGCGCTGCACCGGCGGCCAGATGTTCGGGCGGCTGATGGTCCAGAACGAGGACCACCTGCGCCTCGTCAAGGCGGCCGGCATTGCCGATCCGGCGCGCATCTACGCCGTCGAGGAGATGGCGAAGGGCGAGGTGCTGTTTGCCGCCACCGGCGTGACCGACGGCAACTTCCTCTCCGGCGTGCGCTTCCGCGGCGACCGGGTGCGCACCCATTCGATCCTGATGAGTTCCGCCACCGGCACGATCCGCTCGATCCGCAGCAGCCACCCGGACGCGGCGAAGGGCTGCTGAGGTGGCGGGGCAGGGACCCGTCCGCGGCGTGCTGGGCGTGTCGCGGTCGATCGGTGGGCGGCACTGGGTCGACCGCCTCGACCCCGACCAGGCGGCGATCGCCCGCGCGATCGCCCAGCGCGAGGGCCTGCCGGAACTCCTCGGCCGCGTGCTTGCCTCGCGCGGGGTGAGCGCCGAAGCGGCCACCGCCTTCCTCAGCCCGAGCCTGCGCGACCTGATGCCCGACCCGGACGTGCTGCGCGACATGGACGTCGCCGCCAGCCGGATCGCCGACGCGGTGATGGCCGGCAGCCGGATCGCGATCTTCGGCGACTATGACGTCGATGGCGCGACCTCGTCGGCCGTGCTCGCCCGCTTCCTGCGCCATCAGGGCCTCACGGCACGCATCTTCATTCCCGACCGGATCGTCGACGGCTACGGCCCCAATCCGCGCGCCGTGGAGGCGCTGCGCGAGGACGGGGCGGAGTTGCTGGTCACGGTCGACTGCGGCACCCAGAGCTTCGAGGCCTTCGAGGCGGCGCGGCGGGTCGGCCTCGACGTCGTCGCCCTCGACCACCATCAGGCGAGCGAGACGCTTCCGGACCTCGTGGCGCTGGTCAACCCCAACCGGCAGGACGACCTCTCGGGCCTTGGCCATCTCTGCGCGGCCGGCGTCACCTTCCTCGGTGTCGTCGCGGTCAACCGCGAACTGCGCCGGCGCGGCTGGTACGGGCCGGCGCGCAAGGAACCCGATCTTCTCGGCTATCTCGATCTGGTGGCGCTCGGCACCGTCTGCGATGTCGTTCCGCTGAAAGGTCTCAACCGCGCCTTCGTGGTGCAGGGCATCAAGGTGATGCGCGCCCGCGCCAACCGGGGCCTTGCCGCGCTCTGCGACGTGGTGCGGCTCAACGGCCCGGCGACGCCCTATCACCTCGGCTTCCTGCTCGGGCCGCGGATCAACGCCGGCGGCCGCATCGGCGACGCGGCGCTCGGCGCCCGGCTGCTGACCACCGACGATCCGCTGGAGGCCGGGCGGATTGCCACCGAACTCGACGTGCTCAACCGCGAGCGGCAGGCGATGGAGGCGGAGATGCTGGCCGAGGCGGAGGCCGATGTCGCCGCCTCCCTCGTCACCCGCGATCCGCCGGTGATCGTCGCCGCCTCGGCCAACTGGCATCCGGGCATCGTCGGCCTCGTTGCCGCGCGGCTGAAGGAGCGACACGGCCGGCCGGCCTTTGCGGTCGCGCTCGGCGAGGACGGGCTCGGCACCGGCTCCGGCCGCTCGATCCCCGGCGTCGATCTCGGCAAGGCGGTGCGTGCGGCGGTGGACGGCGGGCTGCTCGTCAAGGGCGGCGGCCATGCCATGGCGGCGGGCCTGACGATCCGAGCGACGGAGACGGCGGCCTTCGCGGAGTTCATCGAGGGCCAGCTCGGCGCCGAGGTGGAACAGGCGCGCGAAGGCGCCGACTTCGACATCGACGGCGCGCTGACCGCGGCCGGCGCGACGGTGGACCTGATCGAGCTTCTGGAAAAGGCCGGGCCCTATGGTTCGGGCCAGCCGGAGCCGGTGTTCGCCTTTCCCGCCCACAAGATCGCCTATGCCGAGCCGGCCGGGAACGGCCATGTGCGCGTGGCGCTGTCCTCCACCGACGGCACCCGGCTGAAGGCGATGGCCTTTCGCGTCGGCGACCGGCCGCTCGGGCAGTTCCTGCTCGCCGCGCGCGGCCGTACCGTGCATGTGGCCGGGGTGCTGACCCTCGACCACTGGCAGGGCGAGGCAAAGCCGCAGCTGCGCATTCTGGATGCCGCCGATCCGCAGACCAACCGGTCGTGACCGTCCGTCTCCTCCCCGGACACGCGACCGCAACCACAGGAGTTCTTCCCCCATGAGGCGACTGAGCCTTGCCGAGGCGCGCGTCTTTGCCGCCGAGACCCTGACGCGCTTTGCCACCGCCCCCGACATCGCCGCCGTGGTGGCCGAGGCGCTGGTGGAGGCGGAAGCCTCGGGCCTCAAGGGCCACGGCCTCGTGCGCCTCGAGACCTACGCGATCCAGACGCTTGCGAAGAAGATCGACGGCCATGCGCGGCCGAGCGCGCGCCGGGTCGCGCCCGGTCTCGTCGCCGTCGATGCCGCCCACGGCTTTGCCTATCCGGCGGTCGGGCTGGCGCTTGCCGAGCTGATGGAGATGGCCCCCGTGCAGGGCATCGCCATGGCGGGCATCAACCGCTCCGGTCATTGCGGCGCCGTCGGCCTGCATCTGGAGAAGCTCGCCGCCAGGGGGCTGGTCGGCATGATGTTCGCCAGCGCACCGGCCTCGATCGCGCCCTGGGGCGGGCGCAAGGCGGTGTTCGGCACCAATCCGATCGCCTTTGCCGCGCCGATGCCCGGCCGGCCGGCGGTGGTGGTCGATCTCTCGGTCGCCAAGGTCGCGCGCGGCAAGGTGCTGGCCGCGGTGCAGAAGGGCGAGCCGATCCCCGAGGGCTGGGCCGTCGGCCCCGACGGCGAGCCGACCACCGACGCGAAGACGGCGCTCGCCGGCACCATGCTGCCGATGGGCGATGCCAAGGGCACGGCGCTGGCGCTGATGGTCGAGATCTTCTCCACCGCGCTGGTCGGCGGGGCGCTGTCGGCCGAGCAGCCGAGCTATTTCGACGGCAAGGGCGGCCCGCCCGAGGCCGGGCACGCGATCCTCGCCATCGATCCCTCTTTCTTCGCCGACGATTTCCTGCCGCGCATGGCAACCCTCGCCGGCCTGATCGAGGGACAGGACGGCGCCCGCCTGCCGGGGGCGAGCCGCATTGCCGCGCGGGCGAAGGCGGAGGCCGAAGGCGTGTTCGTCGATCCGGCGCTGGACCGGGCGCTGGAAAGGCTGGCGCAGGAGGGGGCTTGAGAGCTGAGGCCCGCCGGAAGATCCGTGCACCCGGCCGTCCTTCGAGACAGCCCTTCGGGCTTCCTCAGGATGAGGCCTTGAAGACGTAAGCATGATTTCGCAGAGACTTGCCCTTTCCCCTCATCCTGAGGAAGGCGCGGAGCGCCTGTCTCGAAGGACGAGGGGAAAGCCACCGCTCCACGAGAAGAGCGCGCCCTCGTCTCCTCCGCTTTCGTCATTGCCGTGCCACGGTCCTCGTCATAGACTCGCCGCAACACGGGGACCGGCCGGAGCTTCCGACCAACTGATTGTTTCGAAACAGCGAATTTTTCGCGGATCTGCGCCTTTGCGGCCGATCCGGCGCTCCCCGGACAAGACCAAGACCGCGGCGCCCCTCCGGCGATCCGCGAGCGGGAGAGCCGATCATGCGTGCCGGAAACATCCTGTCGTCCCTCGCCCTGGCCGCGACCGTGCTGCTGGGCACCGTCCTGCCCGGGGCTGCCGCCGAGCGGCGGATCGTCACCACCGAGGGCGCCGACTATTTCGGCAAGGACTTCGAGACGGTCAAGGACGTCGGGCTGGACGGCTGCGAGGCGGCCTGCATCGCCGATGAAAGCTGCAAGGCCTTCACCTACAACACCAAGGCCCGCTGGTGCTTCCTCAAATCCAGCTTCGGCGACCTGAGGGCCGCGGCCGGCGCCGTGGCCGGGCGGATCGTCACCGGCGAGGTGGCCGGTCCGGATCTGGAGGCGCGCCGGCTTGCCGAACTCGGCTTCGTGCCGCAGGCGAATGTGGACGAGGCGCGGCGGCTGGTCGGCGAGGTGGCGGGCGTTCCCGTCGAGGGCAGCTTCGACGAGATTCTGGCCGGCGTCGATGGGGCCCTTGCCGGCGGCGAGACCTTCCGCGCCCTCGATCTCCTGAAGATGGCGCTGCGGCTCGCCCCCGAGCGCTTCGACCTCTGGCAGCGCTTCGCGACCACCGCCACCGTCGCCGAATCCGACGACTGGCAGGTGCGCGAGCGGATCCGCCGCGAGGCGACCGCCGCAGCGATCGCCGCTTACCTGCGGGCCGGCGACGACGCCGCGCGGGCGAGCGGCCTTGCGGCGATGTCGGATGCCTTCGCGCGCCGCGAGGTCTGGCGGCCTGCGATCAAGGCGGCGCGCGCCAGCCTTGCCGTGGCGCCCGATGCCGCACTGGCGTCGAAGCTCGACACGCTGGTGGCCGAACATGGCTTCCGCGTTACCGAAAACACCGTCGACACGGCGTCGGCGAGCCCGCGCATCTGCGTGGTGCTGTCCGACACGATCGACGCCACCCGGGGCGAGATTTCCGACTTCGTCACGGTCAACGGCGGCCACGACCTGCCTGTGGAGGCAGAAGGCCAGCAGATCTGCATCGACGGCGTCGCCTATGGCGAGCGCTACCGGGTGACGCTGCGTCCGGGCCTCGCCTCAACCGACGGCGAGGTGCTGGCCCGCGCCGCCGACCTCGACATCTATGTCCGCGACCGCGATCCGCTGGTCCGCTTCATCGGCCGGGCCTATGTGCTGCCGGCCGGCGGCGAGGCGACGATCCCGGTGATTTCCGTCAACGTCGACACCATGGATGCCCGGCTGGTCCGCCTCGGCGACCGCTCGCTCGCCGCCGCGGTCACCGGCGACAAGTTCCTGTCGCAGATGGCCGGCTATGACGTGGACGAGATCGCCAACACCTCCGGCGAGGCGGTGTGGACCGGCCAGATCGACGTGACGCGCGACCTCAACCGCGAGGTGACGACGGCGGTGCCGGTCGGCGAACTGGTGGCCGACCTGAAGCCGGGCGTCTACGCGCTGTCGGCGCGCGCGACCACCAAGAAGGACAGCTGGAGCGCCGACGCCACCCAGTGGTTCATCGTCACCGACATCGGCCTGTCGTCGCTGTCGGGCAACGACGGGCTGCATGTGGTCGCCCGCTCGCTGTCCTCGGCCGCCGCCGTGAACGGCGCGCAGCTTCGCCTCGTCGCCGTCAACAACGAGGTGCTGGGCACCGCGACCACGGACGGCGAAGGCTATGCCCGTTTCGACGCCGGCCTTGCGCGCGGCACCGGCGGCTCGGCCCCGGCGCTGGTCGTCGCAGAAGGTCCGTCCGGCGACTATTCCTTCCTCGATCTCACCAAGTCGGCCTTCGATCTCACCGACCGCGGCGTCGACGGCCGTCCGTCGCCCGGACCCGTCGACGTGTTCATGGTGACCGAGCGCGGCGTCTATCGCCCGGGCGAGACGGTGCATGTGACGGCGCTCGCCCGGGACGCCAAGGCCACGGCAATCGCCGACCTGCCGCTGACGATGATCGTGCGCCGGCCGGACGGCGTAGAGCAGGCCCGCAGCCTGGTCGATGACGAGGGGCTGGGCGGGCGGAGTCTCGCGCTCGATCTCTCCGCCGATGCGATGCGCGGCAGCTGGCGGGTGGGCGCCTACACCGACCCGAAGGGCACGCCGGTGGCCGAGGCGAGCTTCCTCGTCGAGGATTTCGTGCCCGAGCGCCTGACCTTCGACCTGACGCCCGCGGCCCCGGCCTTCGACGTCGGAGCGCCCGGGAGCATCGCGCTGGAGGCCCGCTTCCTCTATGGCGCACCCGCCGCCGGGCTCGACGTGCAGGGCACGGTCAACCTGCGCCCGGCCGCCGGTATTCCCGGCTTTGCCGGCGTGTCCTTCGGTCTTGCCGAGGAGACCTTCGAGCCGCAGACGGCCTATCTCCAGAGTGTCGCCACCGACGAGGCGGGCAAGGCCGAGCTGCCGCTCGCCGCCCCCGATGTCGCCGCCACCAGCAAGCCGCTGGAGGCGCGCATTTCCGTGCAGGTGTCCGATTCCAGCGGCCGTCCCGTGGAGCGCAACGTGACGCTGCCGGTGAAGGGCACCGCCGGGCGGATCGGCATCGATCCGCAGTTCGACGGCGCGGTGGAGGAGGGCGGCAACGCCCGCTTCGCGCTGGTGGCGATCGACGCGGAGGGGCAGGCCGTGGCTGCGTCCGGCCTGCGCTGGACTCTCTCCAAGGTCGACAGCCGGTTCCAGTGGTACAACGTCGACGGCAGCTGGAACTACGAGCAGGTGAAGGTGAAGAGCCGGGTCGCCGACGGCACGATCGATGCCGCCACTGACGCCCGCCCGATCGTCGAGGCGGCGGTCCAGTGGGGCGAATATGTGCTCGAGGTCGCCGATCCGTCGTCGCGGCTGCTGCCGGCGAGCTTCGGCTTCGAGGCCGGGTGGTATGTCGCCCCGTCCGCCGAGGACACGCCCGACGCGCTGAAGGTGACGCTCGACCAGCCGAAATACCGGGTCGGCGACACGGTGAAGGCACGGATCGAGGCGCGCTTTGCCGGCGTCGCGCTCGTGACGGTGGTCGACGACCGGCTGATCACCATGAAGACCGTCGACGTGCCGCTGGAGGGCGCGACGGTGGAGCTGCCGGTGACGGCCGAATGGGGCCCGGGCGCCTATGTGGCCGCGACCCTGATCCGGCCGATGGACCTTCAGGCCAAGCGCATGCCGGCCCGGGCGATCGGCCTTGCCCATGCCGGCGTCGATCCCGGCGGCCGGCTGCTCGATGTGGCGATTTCGGTTCCCGACAAGCCGAGCCCGCGGGCCATGCTTCCCGTCGAGGTCACGCTCGCCAACCTTCCGGCGGGCGAGGAAGCCTATGTGACGATCGCCGCCGTCGACGTCGCATCCTCAACCTCACGTCCTATGCGACGCCGGCGCCGGACGGCTGGTATTTCGGCCAGCGCCGGCTCGGCGTGGAGATGCGGGACCTCTATGGCCAGCTGATCGACCGGATGATCGGCGTGCCGGGCGTGGTGCGCTCGGGCGGCGACGGCTCCGGCCTCAACCGGCTCGACGGCACGCCGCCGACCGAGAAGCTGGTGTCCTTCTATCAGGGGCCGGTGAAGGTGGATGCGGACGGCAAGGTCCGCGCCGAGGTGGAGATTCCCGACTTCAACGGCACCGTCCGGGTGATGGCGATGGCCTGGTCGAAGGCCGGCATCGGCCATGCCGAACAGGACGTGGTGATCCGTGACCCGGTGGTGGTGACGGCGAGCCTGCCGGCCTTCCTCGCGCCGGGTGATGCCTCCCGGCTGCTGCTCGACGTCACCCATCTCGACGGCCCGTCCGGCGAGATGTCGATGCGGGTGAGCGCGGAGGGCGGCGCGGTGTCGGTGGATGCGGCGGCGGCCAGCCGCAGCTTCACGCTGACTGACAAGGCGAAGACCCAGCTTCTGGTGCCGATCAGCGGCGTTGCCGTCGGCGATGCGGCGATCCGGGTCGTGCTGACGACGCCGGACGGCAAGGATCTGGTTAAGGAACTGGCGCTTGGCGTGCGCGCCAACGATCCGCCGGTGATGCGCGAGAGCACCGTGGCGCTCGATGCGCGCAGCGGGCGGATCACGCTCGCCTCCGATCTCTTCTCCGACTTCCAGCCGGGTTCGGCCGCGGGAACCGTGATGGTCGGCGGGGTCGGCGGGATCGACCTGCCGGGCCTCGTCCGCGCGCTCGACCGCTACCCCTATGGCTGCGCCGAGCAGATCACCAGCCGGGCGCTGCCGCTGGTCTACCTCGACGACGTGATCCTCGCGGCCGGTCTCGCCGGCGAGACGCCGGTGAAGGAGCGGGTGCAGCAGGCGATCACCGAGGTGCTGGAAAACCAGTCGTCCACGGGCGCCTTCGGCCTGTGGGCACCGGGCAGCGGCGACCTCTGGCTCGACGCCTATGTGACCGACTTCCTGACCCGCGCGCGGGAGAAGGGCTACGCTGTGCCGGCGACGGCCTTCGATCTCGCCGTCACCAACCTCTCCAACCAGATGTCCTATGCCGCCGACTTCACGTCGGGCGGCGAGGATGTCGCCTATGCGCTCTATGTGCTTGCCCGCAACGGCCGGGCCTCGATCGGCGACCTGCGCTACTACGCCGAGGTGAAGCTCGACGCGTTTGCCTCGCCGCTGGCCAAGGCGCAGGTCGGGGCGGCGCTCGCGCTCTACGGCGACAAGCCGCGCGCGGCTGCCGCCTTCCGCAACGCGGTCGGCAGCCTCGGCACCACGGATGCGGGCGGCTGGCGCTCCGACTACGGCTCGCGGCTGCGCGACGGTGCGGCGATCCTGACGCTCGTGTCCGAAACCGGGACCGACGGCCCGGATGCCGACGCGCTCGCCCGCGACGTGGTCGCGGCAAGCTCCGCGCAGCGCTATCTGAGCACCCAGGAGAAGGCGTGGATGCTGCTCGCCGCCAACGGCCTGCTGTCGGGGGCCGGGCGCCCGGATCTCGGCGTGGACGGCGCGCCTTTCGAGGGCGTCTTCACGCGGGCGCTGACGCCCGAGGCATTGGCCGCCGCGCCGCTCACCATCGAGAATCGCGGCGAGCGCCGGGTCGAGGCGAAGGTCACGGTGCGCGGTGCGCCGGTGACGCCGGAGCCGGCGGGCGGGACGGGCTATTCGCTCCACCGCAGCTATTACGATCTCGACGGTTTCGAGGTCGATCCGGCGGCGATCCAGCTCGGCGAGCGGCTGGTCACGGTGCTGACCGTGACGGTCAACCGGGCCGAGCAGGCGCGGCTCGTCGTCGACGATCCGCTGCCGGCGGGTCTTGCCATCGACAATCCCAACCTGCTGGCCAGCGCCGACGTCGCGAAGATCGCCGGGCTGGACCTCACCAACAGCGCGGCGCGCACCGAATTCCGCAGCGACCGCTTCATCGCCGCCCTCGACCTTTCCGGTTCGGCGACGACGGAGATCCGGCTCGGCTACATGGTGCGGGCGATCGCGCCCGGCGTCTTCGCCCATCCGGCGGCGCTGGTGGAGGACATGTACCGTCCCGAGCAGCGCGGCTGGACCGACACCGGACGGATCGAGATCATCGGTCCGGTGCGCTGAGGGGTCTTGATGCGCGCGCCCCTCGTCGTCCTCGTCCTGACGGCGCTTGCCGCCGCGGCCGCCCCGGTCGCGCTGCGGGTGGCGGTGGAGCGTACGGCGCCGCCGCTGCTGGAGGTCGCCACCTCGCGGGCGGTGCTCGACCGCGAGGGCAGGCTCCTGCGCGCCTTCACGGTCGGCGACGGCCTGTGGCGCCTGCCGGTCGCGGTGGGCGACGTGGACCCGCTCTATGTCCGGATGCTCGAAGCCTATGAGGACGGCGACTTCCGCCGCCATCGCGGCGTCGATCCCGCCGCGCTGGCGCGGGCCGGCGTCCAGATGGCCGCAAACGGGCGGATCGTCTCGGGCGGCTCGACGCTGACGATGCAGGTCGTCCGGCTCGCCGACCGGCTGCGGACCCGCAACGCCGGGGGCAAGCTGCGGCAGATCCTCGGCGCGCTGGCGCTGGAACGGGTCGCCTCCAAGGACGAGATTCTTGCCGCCTATCTCCAGCTTGCGCCCTTCGGCGGCAATATCGAGGGCGTGCGCGCCGCCGCGCTCGCCTGGTTCGGCAAGGAACCGCGCCGGCTGACACCGGCCGAGGCCGCGCTGCTGGTGGCGCTGCCGCAATCGCCGGCGGCAAGGCGGCCCGACCGCGCGGCCGACGCCGCACGGGCCGCGCGCGACCGGGTGCTGGACCGGGCGGTTGCGGCCGGCGTGATCACGGCGGAGGAGGGGGCGGCGGCGCGGCGCGAGAAGGTGCCGTCGGTGCGGCGCGATTTTCCGCTGCTGGCGCCGCAGCTGGCCGCGCGCGAGGCGGCGGCAGCACCCGGAGAGCCGGAGGTCCGGCTGACCCTCGACCGCGACCTCCAGATCGGGCTGGAAAGCCTTGCGGCCGCGCGGGCAAAGGCGATCGGTCCCAGCGTGTCGGTGGCGATCGTCGTCGCCGATTACGCCAGCGGCGAGGTGCTCGCCTCGGTCGGTTCGGCCGGGCTGTTCGATCTTCGCCGCGACGGCTTCATCGACATGACGACGGCCTGGCGCTCGCCGGGATCGACGCTGAAGCCCTTCATCTACGGCCTCGCCTTCGAAGCCGGCATCGCCCATCCGGAGACGCTGGTGGAAGACCGGCCGACCGGCTTTGCCGGCTATGCGCCGACCAATTTCGACCGCACCTTCCACGGCACGCTGACGATCCGGCGCGCGCTTCAGTTGTCATTGAATGTGCCCGCCGTCGAGGTGCTGGAGGCGGTCGGCCCGGCGCGGCTGATGGCGCGGATGCGCCGGGCGGGCGTCCGGCCGATGATCTCGGAGCTCTCGCCGCCCGGCCTTGCGATCGGCCTCGGTGGCCTCGGCCTCAGGCTCACCGATCTCGTGACGCTCTATGCGGCGCTGGCGCGGGGCGGCGAACCGGTGGCGCTGACGACCCGCCTTGGCGCGGTGCCGGCGGCGGGGGACGTGGCCAAGCCGGTGCTGGGCGCGCGGGCGGCGGGCTATGTCACCGACATCCTCGCCGGCGGCCCGGGCATCACGGCCACCGCCAGCCGGGTGGCGGTGAAGACCGGCACCTCCTACGGCTACCGCGACGCCTTCGCCATCGGCTACGATGGCCGGCATGTGATCGGGGTCTGGGTCGGCCGGCCGGACGGTGCGCCGGTGCCGGGTCTCGTCGGCTTCGACGTCGCGGTGCCGATCCTGAAGGATGCCTTCGTGCGGGCGGGTGGTGCGGTGCCCCTGCCACCGGCGCCGCGCGACCTCGTCGTCGCCTCGACCATGAACCTGCCGCCGCCGTTGCAGCGGTTCCGGCGGGTCAAGGATCGCGGCGCGGCGGTCACGGCGTCGGGTGCGCCGGACATTGCCTATCCGCCGGACGGGGCGCGGGTGGAACTGGAGTTGCCGGGCGGGGAGGCGGCGCCGCTGCCGCTGAAGGTGCGCAACGGCCGCGCGCCCTTCACATGGTTCGTCGACGGGGCGCCGGTGCCGCAGGACCCGTTCACCCGCGCCGCCTCGGTGCTGCCGGGCGGGGCGGGGTTTCTGACCATCGCCGTGGTCGATGCCGACGGGCGCTCGGACCGGGTGAAGATCTTCGTCGAGACGCCGGCCTCGCGGCGGCCCTGAGGACGTTCGTCCTGCTGGGGATCATACCAGCAAGCGCGTGCTCGACCTCTCTCCGCCCTCACCCTGAGGAGGCCCGGAACGGGCCGTCTCGAAGGGCGGGGGCGGCCTCACCCTTCGAGACAGCCGCTCGCGCGGCTTCCTCAGGATGAGGTCGATTGAGCCTGTTGACCGGCGCGGCGGGATCAGTCCCGGCGGCCGCCGTCGTAGACGGTGAGATGGCCGATGCGGCGGGTGTTGCCGATGGCGCCGGCCGGGCGCGGGGCGCCGACGCGGGTGCGCTCGATCATCACCGCCTGCAGCTGCTCCTCCTCCTCGTCGGCCTCCTTGCCGGTGCGCAGGAAGCGCGGGGTCTCGTCCGGCCAGATCAGCCGGAGACTGAGGATCGGCTGGCGCATGACCGGATGGATGCCGAGCCAGTAAGGCGGATCGTGGGGCGCAAAGCAGCCGATGATGCGGTTGTTGCGGCCGTCGCCATGGCGCAGCGGCAGGAACATGATCTCGACCGGCATGCTCTGGTCGCGCTCGTTCTGCGCGGCGATGCCGATGATCGCGGCCGCCCCGTCCTCGACGATGGCGGCGAGCAGCGAGGCCACCGCCTCGCGGTCCTTGCCGGTCCACAGGTCGAGCATGTTGCGGCCCTTCAGCTCGCGGCAGTAGGCGGCGCAGAGCCGCGTGCCGGCGAGACGGAAGGTGTAGGTCTTGCGGTCGACCGCCTCGAGAATGAAGGTGTCGCCGAGAATCCCGCGGATATCGCCGGGCTCGACCTCGTGGCGTTCCGGAGCGGTACGCTTGCCGCGGAGCTGAGTCCAGTAATCGTACAGTGTTCTCGTCACGTGGTGTTTCATCCCTGGACCCTTCATCGCGGTGCCCGGTCGCGCCGGCCCGCCCCGTTTCCGGGGCAGCCTGCAGGCCGCGCCGTTTCGGGTGTCCCCGATCGGCACAGTCCGGATGCGCGACCGCGCGTCCTGAGCTTCCAAGAGCAGGGCGTGTGCCATCGGGGAGGTGTGCCGTTAAGGATTGTCCGGCGGCGCCGGCGGGCTGCCGCTTCGGAAGTTAACGTTAAATCAGGGTTTGCCTTGCACTGGGGCGGGGAAATCCCGCATATAGGGCCTCAGAAGTACCTGCTTCTGTGGATACAGCATTTACTAATTCGGCCCGCGAACGTTAACGCGGCTTCGGACCCGATCCGGGACGGCCTCTGGCCTTCCCGGATTTTTTTGCCCTGCGAACAGGACGTGGCCGGCCTTGGGGAAATGCGGCTTGCCCGTTGTCCGTCAGGGACCTATGTCCGTACAGGGCAACGGCTTTAGGAAAATTCCGGCCGGACGCCGCAGCGGAGAAACCATGACCGACGATCTCGAAACGACCGCCCGGCGCGAGAAGGCGTTCAACGTGCCGACCGTCGTGCTCGGGCTGATCGCCGTGCTCGGCGCGATCCATGCCTTTCGCGTCCTGCTGCTGAACCCGGCCGAGGACACCGACATCCTGCTGCTGTTCAGTTTCATTCCGGCACGCTTCGATGCGTTGTCGGCCGGAGTGGATGTGCCGGGCGGCAGCGCCGCCGCGGTGTGGACGTTCCTGACCTATGCCTTCCTGCATGCGGACATCCTGCATCTCTTCGTCAACTGCGCCTGGATGCTCGCCTTCGGCAGCGCCGTCGCCTGGCGCTTCGGCGCGGCGCGGTTTCTGCTGTTTTCCGCGGTCGCGGCCATTGCCGGCGCGCTTGCCCATCTGGTGGGGCATGCCGGGGAAATGCTTCCGGTGATCGGCGCCTCGGCGGCGGTGTCCGCGCACATGGCCGCGGCCTGCCGCTTTGCCATCGGCAAGGGACGCCGCCCGCTGCTCGGCGCGCGCGGCGGCGCGGAGATCTGGCAGCGACCCGCGCTTCGCCTCAGCCAGATGATGGCCGACCGGCAGATCGTGCTGTTCGTCGGCATCTGGTTCGCGTTCAATCTCGTGATCGGCGTCGGTTCGCTGGTCCTGCCCGGGCAGAGCGGCACGATCATCGCGTGGGAGGCCCATGTCGGCGGGTTCCTCGTCGGGCTCCTCGCCTTTCCGCTGTTCGACCCGGCCTTGCGCCGGCTGCCGCGGGGCTGATCGTTCGGTTGCCTTGGCATATCTTGGGTGTCTTGCGGCATTTCTCGGCGTGACTGCGACTTTGTGGCCCGACCCGAGGCAAATTCTTGCGCGGCCCGCGCTTTGCCCCCATCATCAAGGCTGAGGACGAGAAATCCGGACGACTGTTGCCAGCATCGTCGTCCCGGGGTTCGACCGTTCAGAAACA
This sequence comes from Methylobrevis pamukkalensis, assembly GCF_001720135.1. Taxonomy (GTDB): domain Bacteria; phylum Pseudomonadota; class Alphaproteobacteria; order Rhizobiales; family Pleomorphomonadaceae; genus Methylobrevis; species Methylobrevis pamukkalensis. The sequence goes on along the minus strand of NZ_MCRJ01000073.1, from coordinate 2,962 downwards.
CCACGTGCGTTCGCCGCGCGGGTGCCCGTCGCGGAGGGCCGACATGGCCGTGTCGCCCGGGCACACGAGCGGCGAAAGACACGACGGACGGCCATCCGCCCCTCCTGCCGCAGGAGACCGGCGGCTGCGGACCTCACCGCTCAGGAGGAATATTCCATGACAGTTCAGACGATCCTTTCCCAGAAGGGCGGCACGGTCACCACCGGCACCGCCGACATGACCATCGCCCAGGTTGCCGAAGTGCTGGCGAGCCAGAAGATCGGCGCGCTGGTGATCACCGACCTTGCCAACCGCGTCGTCGGCATCCTGTCCGAGCGCGACATCGTGCGCGTGATCGCCCAGCGCGGCCCCTCGGTGCTTGGCAGCACCGCCGCCGAGGTTATGACCCGCAACGTCATCACCTGCGGCGTGCGCGACACGATCGACAACGTGATGCTGAAGATGACCAACGGCCGCTTCCGTCACGTGCCCGTGCTGGACGGCGGACGCCTTGCCGGCATCATCTCGATCGGCGACGTGGTCAAGCACCGCATGGCCGAGATCGAGCGCGAAGCGGAATTGATGCGCAGCTACATCGCCACCGCGTGATCCTGACGGGGCGCGACCGTGACCGGCCGGGCCCCGCAGTTGGCGACGTGAAAACGTGCTGCAGAGGCGGGGATCAGTCCTTGCCGTAAACGGCGGCCGGATCGAAGCGACGTTCGCCGCCTTCATTTGCAAGCATGACCGACTGGCCGCCGCGGGGCGACTGGCCGAGCGGGATGCTGCGGTAGAAGCAGGACACCTGACCGGTGTGGCAGGTGGCGCCATGGCCCTCGACCCGCACCGTCATCACGACGGCGTCCTGGTCGCAGTCGACCCGAAGTTCCTCGACCTTCTGGACATTTCCGCTGGTGGCACCCTTGTGCCAGAGTTCGCCGCGCGATCGGCTCCAGTACCAGCCTTCGCCGCTCTCGATGGTGCGGGCGAGACTCTCCGCATTCATGTGCCCGACCATCAGAACGACGCCTGTGTCCGCATCGACGGTGACGCAGGTGATCGTACCGTCCGGCCCGAAGCGCGGCGTCAGCCGGTCGCCGGCCTCGAGGTCGGCCTTGGCGCCGGGCGCGGGAAACAGCATGTCGGCGCCGGAGGACTCGGCCATGGGATTCGTCCGTGATCCGGAGAGGGCGTGGCGTCAGCGCGAGCGGACGAGGGTCATGAAGCGGACCTGCTCGGTCGGGTCGTCGCGGAACACGCCGGTGAACTGGGTGGTCAGCGTCGACACGCCGTGCTTCTGAACGCCGCGCATGGTCATGCACTGGTGTTCGGCCTCGATCATCACCGCCACGCCGCGGGGACGCAGCGTCTCGTCGATCGCCCCGACGATCTGGGCCGTCAGGTTTTCCTGGGTCTGCAGGCGGCGGGCATATGCATCGACGACGCGCGCGAGCTTCGACAGGCCGACGACGCCCTCGTTGGGGTAGTAGCCGATGTGAGCCTTGCCGATGAAGGGCACCATGTGGTGCTCGCAATGCGAGAAGAAGGGAATGTCACGCACGAGGATCATGTCGTCGTAGCCGCCGACTTCCTCGAACACGCGTTCCAGCATCTTCGGTGCGTTCTGGTCGTAGCCGCCGAACAGCTCGCCATAGGCCTTCGCGACGCGCTTCGGCGTGTCGAGCAGCCCTTCGCGGTCGGGATCGTCACCAGCCCAGGCGATGAGGACCCGCACGGCGGCTTCGGCCTCTTCCCGGGTCGGGCGGGTGGCCTTCACGGTTGCCTTGCGGTCTTCGCCGTCGCGGGCAGCGGGATTGATCAGCACGTCCATATCCGGCCTTTCGTGGAGCCTTGTCTCGTCGCGAGGGGGAGCCCTCAGTCGTTGATGCCGTCTCCCTCGTCGCTTCTCGATACGCTTGGATGCGGGAAGCGGATCAACGCTCCGGTCACGATGCTGGCGGAGACCCATCGGCAAGCTTATATACTCGCGGAGCGGCGTGGCAAAAAGGGCTGGCCGCCATTTTCCTCTCAGCCCGTCCGCGACCGATTGCGGCGGCGCCCGAAAGTGCGGACCGTTCCTGATGATCGACGACATCTACAACGCCAGGATTCTCGACTTTGCCGGCAACATCGAGCGGCTCGGCCGCCTGCCGCAGCCGGATGCCTCCGCCAAGGCCCATTCGAAGCTGTGCGGCTCGACGGTGATCGTCGATCTGGCGATGGACGGCGACCGGGTCAGCGACTTTTCCCATGACGTGAAGGCCTGCGCCCTCGGCCAGGCCTCGTCCTCGATCATGGCACGCACGGTGATCGGGTCCACCGCCGCAGAATTGCGCGACCTGCGCGAGCGGATGCGGGCGATGCTGAAGGAGGGCGGTCCGCCGCCGGAGGGACGCTTTGCCGACTTCCGCTATCTGGAGCCGGTGCGTGACTACAAGGCGCGGCACGCCTCCACTTTGCTGACCTTCGACGCCGTCGTCGACTGCCTCGACCAGATCGAGCGGGCGCGGGCCGGCGAGGCGCGCAGCGCCGTTTCCGGCTGAGGGGACGCGGCAATGTGCGGCGCCTGCCGCGGCGTAGCCCATGAAGCTTCGGCTCAGGACGCGGCGGCGCCCAGAAGCCTCGGTCGCCGCGTCGCCCATCTGATGATCCGCACCTATCAGCTGACGATCTCCGGCTTCATCGGCCGGCAATGCCGCTATCTGCCGACCTGTTCTGAGTATACCGACGACGCCATCCGCCGCCACGGCGTCTGGCCGGGGATCTGGATTGGCCTTGCGCGGATCCTGCGCTGCCACCCGTGGAGCCCGTCGGGCTTCGATCCCGCGCCGGAGCGTCTGTCGCCGCGCTATCGCTGGTATGCGCCCTGGCGTGCCGGAATCTGGAGCGGGCGGCATCTTTCCTAACCGCCTGTCGGACTAAGAAGATCTACACGAATACTTGTGCGGCCGGAAAGTGCATCCTTCCAGCCGCACAACGAGAT
>NZ_MCRJ01000072.1 GCF_001720135.1 Methylobrevis pamukkalensis | reverse complement strand
TTGTCGGACAGCAGGCGGTGGAGATCGGCGGCGACGGCGCCCGGCCGCGGCGCGCAGAGCAGCACCTCGCGCCCTGTCGGATCGACGGCGCGGGCCACGCGCGCCCCGGCGCCACCGCCGGCGTGATCCGCGCCGCGCCCGACAGCTGCCAGCCCGGCGCGACAGGTCGGCGAAGTCGAGGCCGTAGCGCTCCGCAACGAGGCGATGGAAGGCCGCCGGCCCGACGGACGGATGGCGCGCGAGGCCGTCGGTGCCGAAACCGCGGCGCACGGTGTCCTCCAGCGCGGCCAGCGGCACCGTCCCGAGATCCCACACCACCAGACGGCGCCGTGCGGCGCGCGGGGCCAGCAGATGGACACGGGTGGCCAGACCCGGCATCCGGGCGAGCAGGACGGCCGTCCGCCCGGCCTCGGCAGCCTCGACGGTCATGCCGATCACGAGGCCGGGCCGCGCGCCCTCCAGCCCCTCGGCGACCAGGGCTGCGGCGATCGGCCCTTCCCAGCGCGGCGCCACGGCGTCGAGCAGATCGAGCATCGCCGGCGACAGCCGCCCCACGCCGAGCCGTGCGGCAAGGGCCGCGTTCAGGCGGTCGGCGTCGACGAGGCCGAGGCCGGCGACGATGTCGAGTGGCGCCCGTCCGGTTTCGGTGGCAAGGCGGTGGAGGAAGGCGAGGACGTCGGCCTCCAGCCCGGCGTCGCCGAGCAGCCGGATCACGTTGCTGCCGGACGGCCCGGCCCGCGAGGGCGGAGACACCGCCGGATCCGTCGCTGTCTCCGTTGCCCGGGTCGCGGGATCGGCGAGCGACGCGGGATCGTCCGATGCAGGGACGAGAGCCCCGAACCGGTCCGGACTGCCGGTGCCACCTCCCTCGGGCGGTCCCCACATCCGCGTGCCCCGCTGCCCTGCCGAAATGCCCGGCCGGCCTCGAAAGACGGGATGCGGCGGCCATGATCAGCCAACCGACGCCGGTCCGCCGGCATCCCGATGCGATTTTCATGTTGCGTGCAGCGGCCCGGACCCGAAATATCGATCCGCCGCCGCGATCTGCCCCGCTCCGGCCGCAACCGGAGTTCCCGCATGAAGCGTAATGCAGAGTCCCCGCGACCTTCAATCGCTTTGTTGCAACTCGTCGCTGTTCTCGTCGCAAGTTTCGCCTTCGGAGCTTTCGGCGTCCGCGCGGCGGAGGACGGGATCGTGCCGCGGCTCATCGACCCCGGGCTTGTCGCCGCCGAACAGCCGGCCCGGCCCGGCGTGATCCGCTTCGTCACCAGCGACGACTTCCCGCCGTTCAACTTCACCGACGGCGGCGGCCGGCTGATCGGCTACAACGTCGAGCTGGCCCGGACGCTGTGCCGGCAGGCTGCCGTCGCCTGCACCATCCAGGTTCGCCCGTTCGAGGAACTGGCCGGGGCACTCGCTGCCAACGAGGCGGACGCGGCGATCGCGGGGCTCGCCGACACGGCGGCGGCGCGCGAGACGCTCGCCTTCACCCAGCCCTATCTGCGCCTGCCCGCCCGCTTCGTGACCCGCACCTCGTTTGCCGGCGACGCCATTCCCGAGACCCTGTCCGGCTTTGCCGTCGGCGTCGTGACCGGCTCGCGCTACGAGGACTACCTGCGCGACTTCTTCCCCGGCAGCCGGCGGATCGGCTTTGTAGCGCAGGAAGAGGCGCTCGCGGCGCTGGCTTCAGAAAAGGTCGACGCGGTGTTCGGCGACAGCCTGTCGCTGGGTTTCTGGCTGACGGGACCGGCCGCCAAGGGCTGCTGCCGGCTGGCCGGCGCGGCCTATGTGGAGACCGCCTATTTTCCCGGCGCGCTGCGGATCGCCGTGCGCCGCGAGGACCGGGATCTTGCCGTCTTCCTCGATGCGGCGCTGGTGCGGCTCGACCAGCAGCAGCGGCTCGACGATCTCTACCGCCGCTTCTTCCCGGTCGGGATCTACTGAGGATGGCGCGGGATGACCGTTTCCTCGTCGATCGCGCGTACGGGCCGGGTCCCACGCTGCTTCTCGCCCATGGCGCCGGCCTGCCGATGGACGCACCGCTGATGACGACGTTCGCGGGCAAGGTCGCCGCCGCGGGCGTCACGGTGGTGCGCTTCGAGTTCGCCTACATGGCGATGCGCCGCGCCGGCGCGCGCCGGCCGCCACCACGGGGCGACCGCCTCATCGGCGAGTTCCGCAGCGCGCTGGACGCAGTGAGGGAAGGACTGGAGGGGCACGCCATCGATCCGGCGGCGCCGCTGCTGGCGGGCGGCAAGTCGCTCGGCGGGCGGGTCGCCGCGATGCTGGCGGGGGACGCCGAGGCCGCCAGGTCGATCGCGGGGGTGGTGTGCTGGGGCTATCCGCTGCGGCCACCCGGAAAACCGGCATCCGGAAGGCCGGACCCTCGCAAACAGGACGACCTGCGGCGGGCGCCGCTGCTCGCCTGCCTGCGGCCGATGCTGGTGCTGCAGGGCAGCCGCGACCCGTTCGGCAGCGGCGCCGACCTCAGGGCCGAGGGCCTGCCGGACAGCGTGACCGTCGTGGAGTTTGCCGACGGCGACCACCACCTGAAGCCCCGCGCCCGCAGCGGCGAAAGCCTCGACGGGCATCTGGACGCCGCGGCAGCACGGGTCGCGGCCTTTGCCGCGACGCTCGCCACCTGACGCGCGGCGGCCGGGCAGCCGTGGATCCTTGCGTCAGCTCGCCTTGCGCTGGCGGCGGTCGTGGGCCGGCTGGTAGGCGATGCGGGCGTGATGGGCGCAATAGGGAATGCCGACATCCGACCGGCGACCGCAGAAGAAGAAGTCGTCGCGGCTCGGATCACCGATCGGCCACTTGCAGGTCTGCTCGGTCAGCGTGAGGATCGTCGCGCGCTCGAAGGCGACCACTTCCGGCACCGGGGCGTCTTTCGCCTTGGCTTCCGGGGCGGCTTCCGGCTCGGCCTTGACGGCGAGGTTGCCGATGGTGATCGGCGCGGCCGGGCGCATCGGATGGCTCGGCTCGCGCGCCTTGCGCGGCCGGGCGCCGGCCACCTGGTTCTGCGGCTTGGCGCGGCCGGACAGTCCCAGCCGATGAACCTTGCCGATGACGGCGTTGCGGGTGACACCGCTGAGTTCGGCCGCGATCTGGCTTGCGCTCAGACCCTCCGCCCAGAGGGTCTTCAGCCGCTCGACACGCTCGTCTGTCCAGGACAGTTCGGTCACTTGAGCTTCTCCATCTTGGAGGCTGAATCCTTCGCCATCCGTCCCGCAGATGCGGGAACGCTCGGGCACGGGATCACCGCACCGTCAGGACACAGATGACGAGATACGCCTCATAAGGCCGTCGGGGCCACGAGATGTCGTGGCAACTGACCGGGAACCTACAATATCGGCTGACTCCGTGGCAACGCCGCCGGTCCCGCGCCTGCCGCCTCAAAATACTTTTCCCCAAATAATGTGGGGCTTGACCCCTGCGTTGACAAGCGGCCGAAGCAGGCCGGACCGGCCTCCGGAGGGCGCTTCCCGCGCATGCCGCCGCAGCGGGGCATCCCCGGCGGCCGCGATGCCCCGACAGGGGCGGCCGAACGGTGCCAGAGGCGGGAATCCGGCGCTTTCATGCGGTTTTCACGGCACGGACATTGACAGTCCCTCGGGCCCGCATGGTATACGGGCGCCGACAGGGCCGTACCGCCGAAACCGGGGTGCGGCCTTGAGATTTTCCGGCCTCCCCCGCCCGAAAGGGCCGGCATGCCGCGTCTGGCCCTGCCGCCGGAGCCGGGATCGACCGACACCAGAGCCTCCGGGATCCGATGACCACGCAACCGACCGCCACATCGCCGCTCTATTCGACCTTCTCGCGCGCGACTGTCGCCTTCGAGCGAGGCGAGGGCGCGTGGCTCTACGACACCGACGCAACGCCTGGCTCGACTTCGGCGCCGGCATCGCCGTCAATGCGCTCGGCCACTCCCATCCCCATCTGGTCGAGGCGCTGACCCGCCAGGCCGGCAAGCTGTGGCACACGTCGAACCTGTTCGAGATCCCCGAGCAGACCCGCCTCGGCGCGCGGCTGGTGGCGGAAACCTTCGCCGACCGGGTGTTCTTCTGCAATTCCGGCGCGGAGGCGCTGGAGGCGGCGATCAAGACCGCGCGGCGCTATCACTACGCCCGCGGCAATCCCGAGCGGATCCGCATCATCACCTTCGAGGGCGCCTTCCATGGCCGGACGCTGGCCACCATCGCCGCCGGCGGCCAGGCGAAATATCTCGAAGGCTTCGGCCCGAAGGTCGAGGGCTTCGACCAGGTGCCCTTCGCCGACCTTGACGCCGTGCGCGCCATGGTCGGCCCCGAGACGGCGGCAATCCTGATCGAGCCGGTGCAGGGCGAGGGCGGCGTGCGCCCCGTGCCCCATGCGGTGCTGCGGGCGCTGCGCGAGATCTGCGACGCCGAGGGCATCCTGCTGGTGTTCGACGAGGTGCAGACCGGCATCGGGCGCACCGGCAAGCTGTTCGCCTACGAGTGGAGCGGCATCGCCCCCGACATCCTCGCCTCGGCCAAGGGCCTCGGCGGCGGCTTCCCCGTCGGCGCCTGCCTTGCCACCGAGGAGGCCTCGGCGGCGATGATCCCCGGTACCCATGGCACCACCTTCGGCGGCAATCCGCTGGCGATGGCGGTCGGCAATGCCGTGCTCGACGTGGTGCTGGCCCCCGGCTTCCTCGACCATGTGCGCGAGACCGGCCTGCTGCTCAAGCAGAAGCTGGCGGCGCTGGTCGACGGCCATCCGGCCGTGTTCGCCGCCGTGCGCGGCGAGGGTCTTCTGGTCGGCCTCAAATGCGTGGCGCCGGCCGCCGAGGTGGCCGCGGCGCTGCGCGCCGAGCGCATGATCGGCGTTCCGGCCGGCGACAATGTCGTGCGTCTGCTGCCGCCGCTGACGATCGGCGAGAGCGAGGTCGACGCGGCGCTGGTGCGGCTCGAGGCCGCGGCCGGCCGCATCGAGCAGGCGGCGAGGGCGACGTCATGAGCGCCCGGCCCTCCCCCCGGCATTTCCTCGACCTGACGGACGTTTCCGCGGCCGATCTCCGGTCGATCATCGACCATTCGCGCGCCCTCAAGGCCGTGCGCAACGGCGTGCACCGCGGCGACGGCCCGCTCGCCGGCAAGGTGCTGGCGATGGTGTTCGAGCAGCCCTCGACCCGCACCCGCATCTCCTTCGACGTCGGCATGCGCGAGCTCGGCGGCGAGACGCTGATGCTGACCGGCGCGGAAATGCAGCTCGGCCGCGGCGAGACCATCGCCGACACGGCGCGGGTGCTGTCGCGCTATGTGGACGCGATCATGATCCGCATCCTCGACGAGGAGGCGCTCGCCGAGCTGGCCGCCCATGCCACCGTGCCGGTGATCAACGGCCTCACCCGCCAGTCGCATCCCTGCCAGATCATGGCCGACGTGATGACCTTCGAGGAACACCGTGGCCCGATTGCCGGGCGCAAGGTGGCCTGGGTCGGCGACGGCAACAACGTGCTCGCCTCCTGGGTGCACGCCAGCGCCCGCTTCGGCTTCGAGCTGCGTATCGCCACGCCGCCCGAACTCGCCCTGCGCGCGGGTCCGGTGGAGTGGGCGCGCGCCAACGGCGCCAACGTCCACGTCGGCACCGACGCCTTCGAGGCGGCGGAGGGCGCCGACTGCATCGTCACCGACTGCTGGGTGTCGATGGGCGACAGCGAGACCGAGCGCCGCCACAACCTGCTCCAGCCCTATCAGGTCAACGACCGCCTGATGGCGGTGGCCGCCGACGACGCCATCTTCATGCACTGCCTGCCCGCCCACCGCGAGGAGGAGGTGACCTCCTCGATCATGGACGGTCCGCGTTCGGTGGTGTTCGACGAGGCCGAGAACCGGCTTCATGCCCAGAAGGGCGTGCTCTCCTGGTGCTTCGGCGCCAGCTGACGCCGCCTGCTCCCGGCGCTGTCGGGCCGCCTTCCCGAACAGGGCCGGCCGCATCGGGCATGGCTGGCCTGCCGGCCGCGCCGTTGCGGGGGCCCGGCCGCGTTTCCATATCAGCGCCTTCATCAGCGCCCTCGCGACCGGCCTCTCTCCCGCCGCCGGCGGCATCACGGAACCACAGCGATGACCGACTTTCCTGCGACGACCGCCCCCGGCGTGTCCTCCGACATCATCCTGCCCTTCCAGGTCGACGCGCTCGACGCCCGGGGCCGCACTGTTCATCTGGGCGACGCGCTCGACCGCATCCTCGAGCGGCACGCCTATCCGGAGCCGATCGCCCGCCTGCTCGGCGAGGCGGTGGCGCTGACGGTGCTGCTCGGCTCGTCGCTGAAGTTCGACGGCCGCTTCATCTTCCAGACCCGCAGCGACGGTCCGGTGCACATGCTGGTGGTCGACTTCACCGCCCCCGACGGCGTGCGCGCCTGTGCCCGCTTCGACGCCGAGGAGGTGGCCGTGGCGATCGCCGAGGGCCGCACCAGCCCGGCCGAGCTTCTGGGCAACGGCCATCTGGCGATGACCGTGGACCAGGGGCCGGACATGAGCCGCTACCAGGGCGTCGTGCCGCTTGACGGCCGGTCGCTGGAGGATGCCGCGCACCAGTATTTCGCGCAATCCGAGCAGATCCCGACCAGGGTCCGGCTCGCGGTCGCCGAGGTGCTGACCCGCGGCGACGGCGGCAAGGCGCGCCATGCGTGGCGGGCCGGCGGGCTGATGGTGCAGTTCCTGCCCGAGAACCCCGACCGGATTCCGACCCGCGACCTCGACCCCGGCGATGCGCCGGACGACGTCTATGCCGAGCCGGTGGACGACGACGACGCCTGGACGGAGGTCTCCTCGCTGGTCGGCACCATCGCCGACCACGAACTGACCGATCCGGACGTGTCGGCCGAGCGGCTGCTGTTCCGGCTGTTCCACGAGCGCGGCGTGCGCGTGTTCGATCCGCATCCCGTGACCGAGCGCTGCCGCTGCTCGCGCGACAAGGTCACCGAGATGCTGACGAGCTTCACGCCCGACGACCGCCGCGACATGGTCAAGGACGGCACGATCCAGGTGGTCTGCGAATTCTGCTCGACCGCCTACGACTTCGATCCGGCGACGTTCGGGGACGACGAGAGCTGAAAAAGGCATCAGCGCGGGCGAAGCCGCACCGCGCTGATGGTCTCGTGCTGAACCTTGTCCGGCCGGGCCTCAGCCGCGGGCGAACTGGTCGTCGAAGGCGTAGCCGGCGCCGCGGACGGTGCGGATCGGGTCCTTGGAATTGGCGCGGTTGATCGACTTGCGCAGGCGGCCGACGTGGACGTCGACCGTGCGTTCGTCGACGTAGACGTCGTGGCCCCAGACGCCGTCGAGCAGCTGCTCGCGGGCGAACACCCGGCCCGGGCTCTGCATCAGGAATTCCAGCAGCTTGAACTCGGTCGGGCCGAGGTGGACCTCGCGGCCGGCGCGGCGGACGCGGTGGGTCTCGCGGTCGAGCTCGATGTCGCCGGCGACAAGCTGCGACGACAGGCTCTCGGGCTTGGCCCGGCGCAGGATCGCCTTGACCCGGGCCATCAGCTCGGCGACCGAGAAGGGTTTCACCACATAGTCGTCGGCGCCGGTGGCGAGGCCGCGGACGCGCTCCTGCTCCTCGCCGCGGGCGGTGAGCATGATCACCGGCACGCGCTCGGTTTCCGGGCGCTGGCGCAGCGGCGGCAAAGCTCGATGCCGGACAGGCCGGGCAGCATCCAGTCCAGCAGCACGAGATCCGGCGTCATCTCGCGCAGGCGGATCTCCGCCTCGTCGCCGCGCACGCAGGACTCGACCTCGAAACCCTCGGCTTCCAGATTGTAGCGCAGCAGCAGGCTGACCGGCTCTTCATCTTCGACGATCAGGACCTTCGGCATGGGTGTGTTGCTCTGTCTTGTTCCGGCGCAGGATCCGGTCGGAGCCTGTGGTGGGCCTCAACTCCAGGGCGGCTTGGCGCCAGCCCGGCGGATCCGCCGGGCCGGATTGAGCTCCGTGCAGCGCGGGCGACCGTGGTCGTTCAGCCCGGCAGCGCGACGCGCTCGAGGCTGGTGGTGTCGGCCTTCGGCCGGTCCGGATCCATCATCTCGCCCGTGATCACATAGTGCACGGTTTCGGCGACGTTGGTGGCGTGATCGCCGATCCGCTCCAGGTTCTTGGCGCAGAACAGAAGGTGGGTGCACTGGCTGATGTTGCGCGGATCTTCCATCATGTAGGTGAGAAGTTCGCGGAACAGCGAGGTGTAGAGGGCGTCGATCTCGTCGTCGCCCAGCCGCACCTCGAGCGCCAGAGCGTCGTCCTTGTTGCCGTAGGCATCGAGGACGCTGTTGAGCTGCTGCAGGGCGATTTCGGCCATGTGGTCGAGGCCGACGGTCAGCTTCTTGCTGATCATCTGGCCGTCGATGGCGATCACGCGCTTGGCGATGTTCTTGGCAAGGTCGCCGATCCGTTCCAGATCGTTGGCGATGCGCAGGAAGGAGACGACCTCGCGCAGGTCGCTCGCCATCGGCTGGCGCCGTGCGATCACCAGGATCGCCGCGTCCTCGATCTCGCGCTGCATCTGGTCGAGCCGGCGGTCTTCCGGGATGACCCGCTTGGCGAGCGCAAGGTCGCCGCGGGTCAGGGCCTTGACGGCGTCGGCGACGAGGATCTCCGCAAGCCCGCCCATCTCGGCAATCTTGCCGGCGAGCACACGCAGTTCTTCCTCATAGGCCGAGACAGTATGTTCCGACATTGTCCAACTCCCTCGTCCGGGCCTTTCGGCGCCGGTGTGTCTCTGGTCGAACCGCGCTCCGGCGATCCCGCATGGATCAGCCGAAACGGCCCGTGATGTAATCCTGGGTCCGGCGTTCGCTCGGATTGGTGAAGACATGGTCGGTCGGACCTTCCTCCACCAGGGTGCCGAGATGGAAGAAGGCGGTGCGCTGCGAGACGCGGGCGGCCTGCTGCATCGAGTGGGTCACGATCACGATCGTGAAGTTCTCGCGCAGTTCGTCGATCAGCTCCTCCACCTTGGCGGTGGCGATCGGATCGAGCGCCGAGCAGGGCTCGTCCATCAGGATCACGTCGGGGCTGACGGCGATCGTGCGGGCGATGCACAGACGCTGCTGCTGGCCGCCGGAGAGACCCGTGCCCGGCTCGTGCAGGCGGTCCTTCACCTCGTTGAACAGCGAGGCCTTCTGCAGGCTGGAGACGACGATCTCCTCTAGCTCCGCCTTCGAGCGGGCAAGACCGTGGATCTTGGGGCCGTAGGCGACATTGTCGAAGATCGACTTGGGGAACGGGTTCGGCTTCTGGAACACCATGCCGACCCGGGCGCGCAGTTCGACGACGTCAAGCGAGGCGTCGTAGATGTCGCGGTTGTCGAGCAGGATCTCGCCCTCGACCCGGCAGCCGTCGATGGTGTCGTTCATCCGGTTGAGGCAGCGCAGGAAGGTGGACTTGCCGCAGCCCGACGGCCCGATGAAGGCGGTGACCGACTTCACCGGGATGTCGATGCTGACGCCGTTCAGCGCCTGCTTCTGGCCGTAGAACACCTTGACGTTGTCGGCCTTGACCTTGGTCGGGCGCGGGTGGGGATCCGGGGTGCGAACCGTCTGGAATTCCGGCGTGGGAACATCCCGGGTGGCAAGCGCTACGTCAGCCATGGCAGTCATTCCTTGTGCGATCGAGAGGTGACGTGGGGCAGCCTTCGCTTACCAGCGGCGTTCGAGGCGCTGGCGAAGGAAGATGGCGATGCCGTTCATCACGATGAGGAAGCCGAGCAGGACGAGGATGCCGGCCGAGGTTCGGGAGGTGAAGCCGCGCTCCGGGCTGTCGGCCCAGATGAAGATCTGGGTGGGCAGCGCGGTCGAGGCTTCGAGAATGCCACCAGGCGGGCTGGTGATGAAGGCGTTCATGCCGACGAGCAGCAGCGGGGCCGTCTCGCCCAGCGCCTGGGCAAGGCCGATGATCGTGCCGGTGAGGATGCCCGGCAGGGCCAGCGGCAGCACGTGGTGCATGATCACCTGATGCTTGGAGGCACCGACCCCCAGGGCGCCCTCGCGGATCGACGGCGGCACCGCCTTCAGCGCGTTGCGGGTGACGATGATCATCGTCGGCAGGGTCATCAGCGCGAGCACCATGCCGCCGGCGAGCGGCGCGGAGCGCGGAATGCCGAAGATCTGGATGAACACCGCCAGGCCGAGCAGACCGAACACGATCGACGGCACGGCCGCGAGATTGTTGATGTTGACCTCGATCAGGTAGGTCCACCGGTTGCGCGGGGCGAACTCCTCCAGGTAGATCGCCGCGGCGATACCGACCGGGAAGCTGATCAGGAAGCAGATCAGCAGCGCGTAGAAGGAGCCGGTGATCGCGCCGGCCAGACCGGCAAGTTCCGGGAACCGGCTGTCGGAGTTGAAGAACAGCGCCCAGTTGAAGGGCGCCGAGACCCGGCCGCCGGCCACCAGCGTGTCATAGTAGCCGAGCTGGAGATCGTTCACCCGGCGCTGGCTTTCGGGCAGGTCCCGGTCGATCAGGCCCTTGTTGAGCTGGTCGATCGGGTCGGCCGCCGGCAGCGTCAGCGTCAGCGTGCGGCCGATGACCGACGGATTGGCGACGACCGCATCGCGGACGAAGAACTGGGCGTTGTTGGTGAGCAGCTGGCCGAGCTGGCGCTGCTGCGCCGGGGTGGTTGCCTCCGGAGCCAGTTCGCGCAGGGCATCCCGCACCACGTTGCGGTAGTTGCCGGCAGCCGGATCGGCTGCGTCGACATACTCGGCCTTGATCGGGAAGTCGATCGTCAGCTTGGTCTGGAAGAAGGCGGGGTAGCCGCCGATCACCAGAGTCGCGATCAGGATGCCGAGCAGGCCGACCGCCGTCGAGATGGCGGCAATGCCGTAGAACTGCAGGCGGCGGTTGGCGGCGTGGCGGCTGCGGCGGCGGCCGGCGGCCTGGTCCGAGGTCCAGTCGACGGGACCGGTAAGGGCTGTTTCCGACATCGGTCCCTCCTTATTCGTACTGTTCGCGGTACTTCTTCACGATCTGCAGCGCGAGGATGTTCAACCCCAGCGTGACGATGAAGAGCACGAGGCCAAGGGCGAAGGCGGCAAGCGTCTTCGGGCTGTCGAAGGATGTGTCGCCGATCAGCATCGACACGATCTGCACGGTGACGGTCGTCACCGAGTCCATCGGGTTGATCGTCAGCGTCGCGATCAGGCCGGCGGCCATGACCACGATCATGGTCTCGCCGATGGCGCGGCTGGCGGCGAGCAGGATGCCGCCCATGATGCCCGGGAGGGCGGCCGGCAGCAGCACCTTGGTCATCGTCTCCGACGCGGTCGCACCCATGGCGAGGGAGCCGTCGCGCATGGCCCGGGGCACCGAGCGCAGCGCGTCGTCCGACAGCGACGAGATGAACGGGATGATCATGATGCCCATGACGAAGCCCGCGGCGAGGGCGCTGTTGGGCGAGGTGGCGATGCCCATCAGGCCGCCGGCCTCGCGGATCGCCGGAGCGACGGTCAGCACGGCGAAGAAGCCGAACACGACGGTCGGGATGCCGGCCAGGATCTCCATGATCGGCTTGACCACGTTGCGCACCCGGTCGTCGGCGTATTCGACGAGGTAGATCGCCGTGAACAGGCCGATCGGAATGGCGACGATGAGCGCGATTGCGGAAATCAGCAGGGTGCCGGCGAAGACCGGGACCGCCCCGAAGGCACCGGCACCGGCGACCTGGTCGGCGCGGATGGCGATCTGCGGCTCCCACTTGAGCCCGAACAGGAACTCGTGGATCGGCACGAGACGGAAGAAGGCGATCGACTCGTAGAGCAGCGAGACGATGATGCCGACCGTGGTGAGGATCGCCACGACCGAGCAGAAGACCATCAGCGCGGAGAGGACGCGCTCCACATTGTTGCGGGCCCGGAAGCGCGGGGCGATCCGTGTGCGCGCAAAGACCAGCACGAGGATCATCAGCGCCGCCGCGACCACGACCATCGCCCAGCTGGCGATGTGCTGCCAGGCGAGAAGCCGCTCGGCGGCCGCCCGGATCTCCGGTGCAGGCTCTCCGAAGATCCGGCCCGACGCGAGATTGCGGATCTCGGACAGGGCGAGATTGAGCTCGGCCGGCGACTTTCCGTCGGTGAACGCCTGCGGCAGGCTGGAAATGACGAGATTGTCGAGCATCGCGCCCTGGAAGGACGCCCAGAGCACGACCAGCACGAAGGCCGGAATGCCGACCCAGACGGCGATGAAGGCGCCGTGGTAACCGGGAAGCGAATGGACCTTGTCGCTGCCGGCCCCACCGGCGAAGCGCCTGGCCGAGCCGCGCCCGACATAGTAGGCGACGAGCGACAGGATGACGATGAGTAGCAGCGAATAGCCGACCACGATCTGCCCCCGGAATGATGAGTGCTTGATGCGATGACCTGCCGAGGGTCCACACGGGGACCGGCCTGCGGCACGGGCATCACGACACGCGGCGACGGCGCCCCCGCAAGAAAGGCGGCCGCCCGAAAAGGGCGACCGCCTCGTTCAGACGTCCTGAGATCAGGAGTTCGGAGCTTCCATCGCGGTGCTGCCGGCGACGGCGGCACGGACGGCTTCACGCTTCTCGGCCGACAGCGGGATCAGGCCGCGCTCGGAGAGATAGCCGCCTTCACCGAAGGCTTCCTCGGAGGTGTATTCGGTGACGAATTCCTCGAGGCCCGGGATCACGCCGCGGTGGGCGTTCTTGATGTAGACGAACAGCGGGCGCGACACGGCGTAGGAGCCGTCGGCGATCGTCTCGGTGGACGGGGCAACGCCGTCGATGGCGACGCCGACCAGCTTGTCGGTGTTCTCGTAGAGGAACGAGTAGCCGAAGATGCCGAGGGCGTTCGGATCGGCCTCGAGGCGCTGCACGATCAGGTTGTCGTTCTCACCGGCTTCGATGAACGGACCGTCCTGGCGCATGCGCTCGCAGACTTCGGCCTTCTCTTCCTTGCCGAGAGCCTTGATCGCCGGGAAGGTGTCGCAACCTTCGTGCATCACCAGCTCGACGAAGGCGTCGCGGGTGCCGGACGTCGGCGGCGGGCCGAACACGGTGATCGCGGCCGCCGGGAAGGAGGCGTCGATCTCGTTCCACATCTTGTAGGGGTTGTCGACGATCTTGCCGTCGACTTCAACCTTCGAGGCGAGCGCCTGGAAGATCTGCGCCTTGGTCAGCGGGAAGCTCTTGCCCGAGCGGGCATGGGCGATCGAGAGGCCGTCGTAGCCGAGCAGGACTTCGGTGACCGAGGTCACGCCGTTCTTCTGGCAGTCTTCGAATTCCGACTTCTTCATGGCGCGCGAGGCGCCGGTGATGTCAGCCTGGTCGACGCCGACGCCGCCACAGAAGATCTTCATGCCGCCGCCGGTGCCGGTCGACTCGACGACCGGGGCCGCGCCGCCGGTCGAGGCCGCGAACTGTTCGGCCACCGCCTGGGTGTAGGGGAACACGGTCGAGGAACCCACGATGCGGATCTGGTCGCGGGCTTCGGCAACGCCGGCGAAGGAAACGGTCGCCGCGGCGATGGCGATGGCGCTCGCGTAGCTGGTGAATTTCATCTTGGGGAACTCCCTGTCATTCTTGGGAAGGCCATGGCGCGCGACTGGCGCTGGCCATCGAACTCGACCGGCCGTCGCTTGGACTGGCCGACAGCTCTTGAGTATCGACCTCGCACGACCCTTCTATGACAGTTCATCTACAGTTTTATGACAGACTAAGTATTTGTTTCTGAAACTGGTTTCTCGAGAGGCGCCGGAATGCCCCCGAAATCGGCAAGTTCGATCCACACGGCGAAGACGGCGCCTTCCCCGGCCTTCGACCGGATCGACAGGCGTCCCCGATGCCGGGTGACGATATGCTTGACGATCGCGAGGCCGAGGCCGGTGCCCTTGCGCGCGCGCGAACGGTCGACGTCGACCCGATAGAAGCGCTCGGTCAGCCGCGGCAGGTGCTCGGCCTCGATGCCGGGTCCGTCGTCGCGCACGCTGATCTCGGCGCCAGGGGTTCCGTCCGGTCCCGCACCCGGGCAAGGCCGATCTCGACGCGGCCGCCCTCCCGGCCGTATTTCACCGCGTTCTCCACGAGGTTGGACAGCACCTGCACCAGCTCGTCCTGGTCGCCGCGCACCACGAAGGGCCCCTCGCCGCGCTCGACGACGATCTCGGTGCCGTTCTCGCGGGCGAGTGTCTCAAGCAGGCCGAGCGTGTGGCGCAGCACCGCCTCCAGATCGACCGCCCGGTCCGGCTGGACATGGGCCTTCATCTCGATCCGGCTCAGCGACAGCAGGTCGTCGATCAGGCGGGCCATGCGCTCGCCCTGCTCGAGCATGATCCGCAGGAAGCGCTCGCGGTTG
Source organism: Methylobrevis pamukkalensis (assembly GCF_001720135.1). Classification (GTDB taxonomy): domain Bacteria; phylum Pseudomonadota; class Alphaproteobacteria; order Rhizobiales; family Pleomorphomonadaceae; genus Methylobrevis; species Methylobrevis pamukkalensis. The sequence continues at coordinate 8,784 of NZ_MCRJ01000072.1, read as the reverse complement.
ACCTCGTCGTTGCGGGCCGGTCCGAGCAGGGTCTCGACGAAGCCCTTGAGCGAGGCGAGCGGGGTGCGCAGTTCATGGCTGGCGTTGGCGATGAAGTCGCCCCGCATCCGCTCCATGCGGACGAGGTCCGTCCGGTCCGACAGGCGGATCAGCACGAAGTCGACCTTGCCCTCGATCCGGCCGAGGCGCACCGCGGAAATCGCCGCCTCGAAGAAGCGTTCGGTGGGGTTGCGGTCGGTGAAGCGGATCGTCTCGACGACCCCGCCCCGTCCCGTGCGATCGACGGCGGCGAGCAGTTCGGGCACGCGCAGCTTGAACGACAGGGGATCGCCCGGGCGCGCCGGGCCGAAGCTCGCCACGGCGGCCTTGTTGGCGTAGCGCAGGATGCCGTTGCGGTCGGCAATGAAACAGGGGTCGGGCAGCGCCTCGACCAGCATCTTCATGCTCGTGTCCGGCCAGATCGAGGCCGCCGGGCGGGTCGGCGGATCGGCGCGGCGCAGGATCTCCGGCACGGATCCCGACACCAGCACGACCACGAGCACGGCGGCAAACAGCGCGAAAAGGTGGACCGGGCCGACCTCGGGCTCCAGGGACAGCAGGACGCAGCCGGCCGCCAGCACGACCAGCGCAAGGCGCGCCTGGCGCAGCCGCGCCAGCATGCGCGCGCCGGTGCCCGGTTGCCGCTGCTCGTCTTCGCTTGCGGGCATTGCGCCCCCTCCCTCGTGTCGCCGGTCGTCGCTGCGGCAGGGCGCGGCGGAAGCCGGCGTCCTCCAGACAATCCTACCTGGGCGTTCCTTAGCCGGCAATCCAGTGACGAGACCGGCCGCGGCGACATTCCGGCCGTGATTCTCGCGTACGGCGAAGGACCTTGCTAACATCGCGACACGACGGATCGATAACAATGGACACAGGAGCGGCCGGTTGATGGCGAACGGCAGGACGAAGAAGAAGACCGAGGTCATGGATAACGAGACCGCGATCGCCGGGCGCCGGAGCTGGACGCCCGTTCCCGCCCCGGGCCTCGGCGAGGTGCCGGTGATCGAGGTGTCCGGCGAGCCGTTCGACCTGGAGGATCCGCGATTTCCCGAGGCCCTCGAGGATCGCGCGCTCGCCTCGGGCGGCTATCCCTACAAGGAGAAGCTCGACAAGACGGTCTACGCACGGGAGCTGGAGGCGCTGCAGATCGAGCTCGTCAAGGCGCAGCGGCATGTGGCCAATGCCGGGCTGCGGGTGATCGCCCTGTTCGAGGGCCGCGATGCGGCCGGCAAGGGCGGAACGATCGGCGCCATCCGCCAGTACATGAACCCGCGGTCGGCCCGGATCGTGGCGCTGCCGAGGCCCACCGAGGCCGAGCGCGGCCAGTGGTATTTCCAGCGCTACGTCGACCAGTTCCCGACCCGCGGCGAATTCGTGCTGTTCGACCGCTCCTGGTACAACCGGGCCGGCGTCGAGCAGGTGATGGGCTTCTGCACGCCGGAGGAATACCGGCACTTCCTGAAGGCCACCAAGGAATTCGAGGACATGCTGGTCAAGGACGGCATCATTCTCCTGAAGTACTGGATCGACATCGGCCGGGAAATGCAGCTGAAGCGCTTCCACGACCGGCGCCACGACCCGCTGAAGATCTGGAAACTGTCGCCGATGGACGTCAAGGCGCTGACGATGTTCGACGACTACACCGCCGCCCGCGACCGCATGCTGCGGGAAACGCACATGAAGTCCTCGCCGTGGATCATCGCCCGTGCCAACGACAAGCGCCGGGCCCGGCTCGACGTCATCCGCCACCTGCTGGGCCGGATCGACTATCCGGACAAGGACGCAAGGGCGATCGGCACGATCGACGCGCAGATTCTCGGCAGCGGGCCGAAGTTCCTCGGTCTCGGCAAGGGCTGAGGACGCGGCCGGCGACCGCCGGCCGCCAGGGCGGGCGTCAGTCGGCGCGGCGCAGGGGCACGGACAGGACGGCGACCGGAAGGCCGCCGGCGGCGCCGATGCGCACGTGCCCGTCGCAGCTGGCCGCCAGCGTGCGCACCACGAGGCGGCGGACCTCGGCCAGCGCATGGGCCCGGGCCTCGTCGGCACAGCCCGCCTCGTCGTCGCCCTCATGCCCGCGGCCGCGGAAGTCGGCGGCGCGCACGGTCAGCTCGAAGCTCATCGCCCGGATCGCCGGCTCGATGGCGACGTCGAAGCCGGCGAGCGCCATGTCGAGCGCTCGGCGAGGAAGCCCTGCAGCAGGTCGGCGAACAGCTCCGGCGCGCCCTCGACCCGGATCGGCATGCGCGGCACGAGGAAATGCATCTCGCCCCGGCTGCGGCCATCCAGCCGCGGCGTCAACTGATCGACGACATCGACGATGCCGGGGACGACGTCGAACAGGGCGTGGCGCGCCCGGCTGCGGGCGGCCTTCTCGAAGGCGAGCAGCTTGGCGACGATGTCCTGGCGGATCTCGCTGGAATCGGCCTCGATGTCGCCCAGAAGCTGCTCGGCCAGATGATCGAGGCCGCCGCCCGGATCGACGAGGGCCAGCGACGAGGCCGCGTGGATCTTGTCGAGGCTGGCGAGCAGGGCGCGCAGCCAGGTCTGCACCTCGTCCTCGCTCTCGTCGCTGACGACCGCCGCGCGGCGCGGCAGGATGGTGGCGAGGATGCGATCGAGCGAGGCGCTGGAAAGATCGGCCTTGCCGATGAAGCCGCAGGTGCCGGACCGCCGGCCGATCAGCTCGATGTCCTCGTTGTCGAGCGAAGACATCAGCACGATCGGGCAGCCGCCCAGCGACAGCCGGATCTCGTCGATCAGCGGCATGGTCGTTTCGCAGCCGAGCCAGAAGTCGCAGAGGCAGACGTCGAACCGCGCCGCCTGGATATGCTCGCGCGCCTCGCCGAGCGAGGCGGCGAACACCACTTCGGCCTCGTGGAGGGCCAGCCCCTTGAGGTAGCGGTCGAGGAGGAACACGTCCTCCGGATCGTCCTCCACGCAGAGCACGCGGATGCGGCGGCGGGCGGGCAGTTCCGCGTCCGGGCCGACGGCAACGAGGCGCCGGAGGTTGCCCTCGCGCATCTGCCCGTCGGACGTGGAATCGAAGGACCCGCTCATGCACAGAACTCCGCCCGGCGAAGAAAGCACCGCCGCCAAATCACTTGTGGCAAGGTCTGCGACCGCGTGGTGAATGGCAAGATTGTCGCGGATCTTATGCACAGGCCCGCGGCACCGGTTCCTGCCGCCATCGCGCCCCTCGCGCCGGCGCCGGAGCGGCCCCCGGCCGGGATGCCATTGCCAACCCGGCGGGGCAACCGCTATGACGCGCGGGGTCCCTCGGCGGAAACGTCGGGATTTCCGCGGCTTCACAGGGAGAGAGACTGATGGCGATCCTGGTCACCGGCGGGGCGGGCTATATAGGCAGCCACATGGTCCACGCGCTGGTCGACCGCGGAGAGACCGTCATCGTCCTCGACGATCTGTCCACAGGTTTCGACGCGGTCCTGCCCGATCCTGCCCAACTCGTGGTCGGTGACATCGGCGACGAGGCGCTGGTCGGCCGCCTGATCGGCGAATTCGGCATCGACGCGATCGCCCATTTCGCCGGCTCGATCATCGTGCCGGAGTCGGTGTCCGACCCGCTGAAATACTATCGCAACAACACCGTGAACTCGCGCGCGCTGCTCGCCGCGGCGGTGCGCGGCGGGGTGACGTCCTTCCTGTTCTCCTCCACGGCGCCGTCTACGGCGAGCCGGCAAAGGTGCCGATCGACGAGACGACGCCGCCGGCGCCTGTCTCGCCCTATGGCTGGTCGAAGCTGATGACCGAGGTGATGCTGCGCGACACCGCCGCCGCCCACGGCCTGCGCTACGCCGTGCTGCGCTACTTCAACGTGGCCGGCGCCGATCCGCAGGGCCGCACCGGCCAGTCGACGAAGGACGCCACGCATCTGATCAAGATCGCCTCGCAGGCCGCCCACGGCCTGCGCGCCGGCATGAGCGTGTTCGGCACCGACTATCCGACCCCGGACGGCACCTGCCTGCGCGACTACATCCACGTCTCCGACCTGATCGAGGCCCACGTGCTGGCGCTGGCCCACCTGATGGGCGGCGGCGAGAGCCTCACGGCCAACTGCGGCTACGGCGAGGGCTATTCGGTGCTGGAGGTGATCGACGCGGTGAAGCGCGTCTCCGGCGCCGACTTTCCGGTCGAGATCACCGGCCGGCGCGCCGGCGACCCGGCCTCGCTGGTGGCCGATTCCAGCCGCATCCGCGATCTTCTCGGCTGGACGCCGCAATATCAGGACCTCGACGCCATCGTCGGCCACGCGCTCGCCTGGGAAGCGGCGCTGCAGAAGCGCAACAGCCGGCCCTGACCCGTCGTCGGCCCCGACCCGCCGCCGGACGGCCTCGCTGCCCGGCGTACCGCCTCCGCAGTCTCGGCGCGGTCCGGTTCGACGGACCCGGCACGACCGCGGCAACGACAATGCGGCCTGAGCCGCGGAGCGGAAACGCCAGCCCATGACAGACCAGACCATCGAGACATCGGCGCTGCGGACCCTCGATCTCGCCAGCCGGGCGATCGACCGGGTTCGCCAGCAGATCGAGAAGGGGGCGCTGGGCCGCAGCCTGCGCCGGGCGGTGGAGCTGATTGCCGGATCGAGCGGTCGGCTGATCGTCGTCGGCGTCGGCAAGAGCGGCCACATCGGCCGCAAGCTGGCCGCCACCTTCGCCTCCACCGGCACCGCCGCCTATTTCGTGCACCCGACCGAGGCCAGCCACGGCGATCTCGGCATGATCCGCACCGAGGACGTGATCCTTGCCATCTCCTGGTCCGGCGAGACCTCGGAACTTGCCAACATCCTGACCTATGCCAAGCGCTTCGCCGTGCCGTTGATCGCCATGACCTCACGGCCGGCCTCCAGCCTCGCGCGGGCGGCGAGCGCCGTGCTGCTGCTGCCGCAGATCGAGGAGGCCTGCCCGCACGGGCTTGCCCCCACCACCTCCACCACGCTGCAGCTCGTGGTCGGCGACGCGCTCGCGATCTGCCTGCTGGAGCGCAAGGGCTTTTCGGCGGGCGACTTCAAGGTGTTCCACCCGGGCGGGCGCCTCGGCGCGCGTCTCACCTACGTGCGCGACCTGATGCACAAGGGCGAGCGGGTCCCGCTGCTGCCGCCCTCCGCCTCGGTGAGCGAGGCGATCATGGTGATGACGTCGAGCGGCTTCGGCGTCGTCGGCATCGTCGATGACAAGGGCGACTTCATCGGCATCGTCACCGACGGCGACCTGCGCCGCCACATGACCGGCGGCCTGCTCGACCAGCGCGTCGCGGACATCATGACCCGCGAGCCGAAGGTGATCCGCGGCGACGCCATCGCCACCGAGGCGCTGGAGGTCATGCAGCGCGGCAAGATCAGCGTGCTGTTCGCCGTCGACAACGGCAAGCCGATCGGCATCCTGCACATGCTCGACCTGCTGCGCGCCGGTCTCGCCTGAGGGGGGCGCGGACCGGACGGGCGCGCGCGTGCATGGAAGATCCGCCGTTGACCTTCGCAGCCGGCGCACGATCTGACCATGCATTCGCCACATGTCGCCGCGACGATCCGGCGTCGGCTGCCCCGCCTTCCTCCGCCCCTCCCGGACCGCCCATGCGCCGCTTCGCCCTCCTCGTCCTGCTCGTCCTCTTCGTCCTTCCGCTCTCCTCCCATGCCCTGTGGCGCTGGACATCCGGCTGGCCGGGCACGTGGTCGGGGGCGGACTGGTCGTCGGCCGGGATCCTGCCGGCGGCGGCCGTCGCCGACGAGGCGGTGGTGCATGTGATGGCGGCAAGGGTCGGCAACTGGCGCAGCATCTTCGCCCACCACAGCTGGGTGGTGATGAAGCCGGCGGGGGCGGCGACCTACACCCGCTACGACGTGGTCGGCTGGGGCGAGCCGGTGCGCACCAATCACCGGGTGCCGGACGGGCGCTGGTATGGCAACGAGCCGGAGATCCTGCTGACCCTCACCGGGCCGGCGGCGGCCGACGCGGTGCCGGCGATCACCCGCGCGGTCGCCGACTATCCGCACGGCCTGCGCGGCAGCTACCGCGCCTGGCCGGGGCCGAATTCCAACACCTTCGTCGCCCATCTCGCCAGCGAGGTGCCGGCGCTGGCGCCCGCCCTGCTGCCGACCGCCCTCGGCAAGGACTATCGCGGCAGCCTGCTCTATGCCGGGCGCAGCGTCAGCGGCACCGGGCTGCAAGTCTCGCTCGGCGGGGTGTTCGGCGTCACGCTCGGCTGGGTGGAAGGGGCGGAGCTCAATCTCCTCGGCCTCGTCGCCGGCCTCGACCTGCGCCGCCCGGCGCTGAAGCTGCCCGGCTGGGGCCGGCTCGGCATGGCCCCGGCCTGACGGCAGAGCCCGTCCCGCCTCACGCCTGCCGTCGGCACTCGGCCCCCTCGCACTCGGGCGCCCGCTCGTCTACATAGGGGCAACCAGAGCCGCACGAGGAGCCCGACCGTCATGACCAGCCCGAAGCCCGTTTCCGCCGGCGGCGTCACCTTCGCCAACGACCGGCCCTTCGTGCTGATCTCCGGCCCCTGCCAGATCGAAAGCCGCGAGCATGCGCTGAAGATCGGCGCCTTCCTCGACGCGGAAACGAAGAAGGCCGGCGTGCCCTTCGTATTCAAGGCCTCCTACGACAAGGCCAACCGCACCTCGCTGAAGGGCACCCGCGGCGTCGGCATCGAGGCCGGCCTCGCCATCCTCGCCGAGGTGCGCGACACCTTCGGTTGCCCGGTGCTGACCGACATCCACGACATCGAGCAGGCGCGGCGCGCCGCCGAGGTGGTGGACATCCTGCAGATCCCCGCCTTCCTCTCCCGCCAGACCGACCTGCTGGTCGCCGCCGGCGAGACCGGCCGGGTGATCAACGTCAAGAAGGGCCAGTTCCTCGCGCCGTGGGACATGGCCAACGTCGCCGAGAAGATCGCCTCCACCGGCAACGGGAACATCCTGCTCTGCGATCGCGGCACCTCCTTCGGCTACCAGACGCTCGTCTCCGACTTCCGCGGCCTGCCGATCATGGCCGAGACCGGCTATCCGGTGGTGTTCGACGCCACCCATTCGGTGCAGGAGCCGGGCGGGCGCGGCAACAGCTCGGGGGGAAAACGCGACTATGCCCCGGCGCTCGCCCGCGCGGCGGTCGCGGTCGGCTGCTCCGCCGTCTTCGCCGAAGCCCACGACGACCCCGACAACGCCCCCTCCGACGGCCCCAACATGCTGCCGCTGACCTGGATCCCGGGCTTCCTCGCCGACCTCGTGGCGCTGGACAAGGTGGCGAAGCACCGGAGCCTGCGCCAAGGGTATTGAGGGGGGGGGCACGTTCACCGCGCGCCCGCCCCATCGTCACCGCCGCGCTCTCCCTCGTCATCCCCGCGAGGCGTTCTGCCGTCCGGTTCGGCGCGGACAAGGGAGCGTTGGGATTTTCAGCCTTTCTCCGTCATCGCCGGGCCTGACCCGGCGACCCAATGGCCGCGCTGCAGCCGGAGTGCTCGGCAGGAAAATCATGACATAACAGAAAGATAGGCGGCGCCAGGCGGAGAGGCCAGTGGGTTGCCGGGTCAGGCCCGGCAATGACGGCAGAGAGGCCGTGCCCTCTGCCGCGCACCCTCGCCCTCGTCATTCCCGCGCGCTCCATCGTCATCCCCGCCTTCGAGGGATTACGACGGAGAGGATGGCACACGATCAGGCCGCGAGCGCCTCGCCGAAGGCCTGCCGGATCGCCTCGGCCTCGGCGTCCGGCAGCCAGCGCGTCATCTGCGGCACGAGCGTCTCGATCAGCCGGCGGCGCTTGAGCGGCAGCCCGTCCGCGCCCGCGTCGCGCGCCTCGTCCAGCATCGCCGCCAGCTTGCGGCGAACGCGGTCCGGATCGGCCGTGGCCACCTTCTGGGCCGGCGCCGCACCGGCAAACATGTCAAGCTGGGCCATCCGGCGCATCCTTGTTGGTCACCTCCGCATTTTCGGATGCGAGGCCGAGGTTCGCAACGCTCAGAAGCGGCTGTCCAAGGATTTGTTCCATCAGCGCCGCCTGCCGCGGCTCCAGCAGCACAAGCCGGCCCAGCACGTGCAGGAGGTTCATCAGGTCGGTGGTGTACTCGCCCGGCCAATGGTCCGGCTGGATCGCATCGAGCGGCGACGGCGGCCGGCGGTCGCCGATCTGCGGGCGCGTGCGGTCGCGGCGGCGGTAGCTGAACCACTGCCGCACGACCGCCTTGCCCGAGACCTCGTAGGCCAACACCTCCGGCATGACGTTGTCGATATGCCCCTTGCCGACGGTGAGCCGGCGGGTCGCGGGGTCATAGTCCATGGTTTCGGGCAGCGGCTCCGGCGCGCCGGGGATCGCCCCGCCGACCGGAATGACCGGCGCGAGCGATTTTTCGAGGCGCGGCGGCTGGTGCGGTCGCCCGGCCCCTGCATCGTCAAAACGCTCGCCGTAGGTGTGCAGCCAGATCACCTCGCGGCCGATCGCCACGGCCTCGGCGAAGAGGCCGGCATCGGCAGTGACCGGCACACGCAGGCCCGGCTGCTTCAGGTCATCCTGAAACCGCGCGGTGAAGGCCGGATGCGCCAGCACGGCGGCGATGTAGGCCATCAGGTCAGGGGCAGGGACATCGTGGCCGTAGGCTTCGGCCAGATGGGCGAGGACGACAGAAGTGGCGTTCGGCTGTGTTGCCTCGGCATTGGCCCAGAGCGGGTACACGCGACCGCCACGACCATTGTAGTGATGCAAATCAGGCAGCGCAGCAGACAGCGTCAGCGCCGGGCCATTA
>NZ_MCRJ01000071.1 GCF_001720135.1 Methylobrevis pamukkalensis | reverse complement strand
CCCGAAATGGGCCTCTTCAGGTCCCTTCAGACGGTGCGCTCAGGCCCCCGGCGTCGTCCCACGGCGGGTCTCCCTCGTGGCGGGGAAGGCCGTCGTCGATCTTCAGCCAGGCGAGTGCCTCGCGGCACCATCCATGCCCCGACGGACGCAGGCTCCCCGGGTCGTCGAGCGCGCCGGCCATCACCCCTACGGAGATGTCATCCGGATCGGTCATGTAGAGCGGGCTGCCGCAGGTTCCGCAGAAGAAGCGCCGGCCGCGCGGCGAGGACACATGGGACTGCGGCCGACCCGCCCGAAGATGGAACGCCCCCGGCGCGACCTGCAGCCAGGCGGTCACCGGCGCGCCGCTGGCCTTGCGGCAGGCGCGGCAATGGCAGAAGTCGGTCTTGGCCTCCGGGCCGATCTCGACCGCGAAGCGGATCTCGCCGCACGCGCATCCGCCATCGAGACGCATCATCCGCCCTCCCCTTCTCTCTGATCATTGCGACCGCCCTTCCGGCCGGCCTCACTCGTCGTCCGGCTCTGCCCGGTTGCGCTTCAGGTCGGAGCGATGCGACTTGGCGGCAAGGCGGCGGCGCACGGAGCCCTTGGTCGGCTTGGTGGCGATCCGGGGTTTCGGTGGTTCGACCGCCTCGCGGATCAGGCCGACCAGACGCTCCAGCGCGTCGGCGCGGTTGCGCGCCTGATCGCGGAAGCGCTGCGCCTGGATCACCAGCACGCCCTCGCTGGTCATCCGCCGGCCGGCGAGCCGGGCCAGCCGCATCTTCACGTCCCAGGGAATCGTCCAGTTGGCGGCCACGTCGAAGCGGAGCTGCACGGCGCTCGCCACCTTGTTGACATTCTGTCCGCCCGGCCCCGACGACGTGACGAAACTCTCGATGAGTTCCTTCTCGTCGATCCGGATCGCCTCGGTCACATAGATCATTCCCGGCCCCGCCTCCTCGCGTCCCTGAGGCGGTGATCCACCGCCCCGCACGTGCCCAACCGCGCGTGCACTGGAGTGTAGGCGATCGCGATGCTAGGGAAAGAGCCTTCCGGGCACCGCCACGACGCGGTGCGCCAGACCCGTTCTTTCCCGAAGGTTCATTCCATGACGCTCCGCCACGGCCGCGAACTGCTGATGATTCCCGGCCCGACGACGATTCCCGACGTTGTCCTGCAGGCCATGCACCGGCCGGCCGTCGACATCTACACCGGCGAACTCGTCGACATGACCGACCGCTGCCTTGCGGACCTGAAGCGCTTGTTCGGCACGGCGGGCCGGCCGTACATCTATGCCGCCAACGGCCATGGCGCCTGGGAAGCGGCCCTCACCAACGTGCTCTGCCGCGGTGACAAGGTGCTCGTGCTGGAAAGCGGCCGATTCGCGCTCGGCTGGGGCGAGACTGCGTCCTCGATCGGCCTTGCCGTCGAGGTGCTGCCGCAGGATTTCCGCAAGGCCGTCGACCCGGCCGCCGTGCAGGCGCGGCTTGAGGCCGACACGGCTCACGAGATCAGGGCGGTCCTGGTCGTGCAGGTCGACACCGCGTCCGGCGTGCGCAACGATCTCGCCGCGATCCGCGCCGCCATCGATGCCGCGGGCCATCCCGCCCTGTTCATGGTCGACACCGTCGCCTCGCTCGGCATCGAGCCCTTCGCCATGGACGCGCTCGGCGTCGACGTCGCCATGTGCGGCGCGCAGAAGGGACTGATGACGCCGCCCGGTCTCGGTCTCGTCGCCGCCGGTCCGAAGGCGATCGCGGCCCATCCGCGCGCCGACCTCGTCACCCGCTACTGGGACTGGACCTTCCGCGACGGCCCCGAGCACTACATGAAATACTGCGGCACCCCGCCGGAGCATCTGCTGTTCGCCTTCCGCCGCGCGCTCGACCTGCTGCTGGACGAGGAAGGCCTTGCCGCGGCGCAGGCCCGGCACGCGCTGCTGGCCGAGGCCACCCACCGCGCCGTCGCCGTCTGGGCGCGCTCGGGCGCGCTCGAGTTCAACATCGAAGAGCCGTCGCACCGGGCCAATTCGGTCACGGTGGTGCGCGTCGCCGACCCGGCGCTGGGCGCGCGCTTTGTCGCCTTCTGCCGTGATCGCTACGGCCTCGTGCTCTCCAACGGCATCGGCGACCTCGGCGGCAAGGGCTTCCGGATCGGCCACATGGGCCATGTGAACGCCGCCGCGGTGATGGGCACGCTGGGGGTGATCGAGACGGCGCTCGTCGCTCTCGGCATCCCTCTATCCGGCAGCGGCGTCGCGGAAGCCGCCGCCTGGCTCGGGTCGGCGACCGCCGACGACGCGCGATGACGGGAGCGGACGACATGGCCGACACATATGACTGCGATGTCGCGATCGTCGGCGCCGGCCCGGCCGGGCTGATGGCCGCGGAGCTGCTGTCGGCGCGCGGCCTTGCCGTCACCGTGTTCGAGGCCATGCCGAGCGTCGGCCGCAAGCTGCTGCTCGCCGGCAAGGGCGGACTCAACCTCACCCACACCGAAGATGTCGACGCCTTCGTCGCCCGCTACCGCGAGGCGGCGCCGCATCTGCTGCCAGCGCTCGAGGCGTTCGGCCCCGACGCGGTGCGGGCATGGGCCGAGGATCTCGGTGTGCCGACCTTTGCCGGCAGCTCCGGCCGGGTGTTTCCGGTGGCGATGAAGGCCTCGCCGCTGCTGCGCGCCTGGCTGCGCCGCCTCGGCGAGCGCGGCGTAGAGATCCGCACCCGCCACCGCTGGACGGGGTTCGACGGGAATGGCCGCCTGACCTTCGACACGCCGGGCGGCGATGTCGTCATCTCCGCGCGGGCAACGCTGCTCGCCCTTGGCGGCGCCAGCTGGCCGCGCCTCGGTTCCAACGCCGCCTGGGTGCCGATCCTGTCGTCCATGGGGGTGGCAATCCGCCCGCTGACCGCCTCCAACTGCGGCTTCGATGTCGACTGGAGCCCCTATCTGCGCGACCGCTTCGCCGGCCATCCGGTGAAACCCGTGCGGCTGTCGATCGGCGGCACCACCATCGACGGCGAATTCGTCGTCACCCGCCACGGCATCGAGGGCAGCGCCGCCTACACGCTGGGGCGGGACATCCGCGATGCGCTGGCGCTGGGCGTCCCGGCCGTCGTCACCCTCGATCTTGCCCCGGGGCGCAGCGCCGAGCGGCTGGCCGCCGAACTGTCCGCGCCGCGCGGCAAGGCGTCGATGGCGAGCCAGTTGCGCAAGCGGGCCGGCATTGCCGGCGTGAAGGCGGCGCTGCTGCGCGAATGCGCCGACCCGGCCGTCTTCGGCGATCCGGTCCGGCTTGCGGAAGCGATCAAGGCCCTGCCGCTGCCCATCCTGCGCCCCCGCCCGATCGAGGAAGCCATCAGCAGCGCGGGCGGCATCGCGCTCTCGGCACTGGACGCGAATGGGATGCTGAACGCCCTGCCCGGCGTCTTTGCCGCCGGGGAGATGCTCGACTGGGACGCGCCGACCGGCGGCTATCTCCTGACCGCCTGCCTTGCCACGGGCCGCGCGGCTGCCCAGGGCATCCTCCGGCACCTCGGCGCGGCAGGTGGATGACTTCGGCGCCGGAAGGCGCTTTAAAATTCCTCCTCTAAGCTCCTGCCAAGGCGATTCGGGGCCGGGGCGTCACCTGATGGGGATCGACGATGTCTTCCAAGCTGCTTGCGACCGCTCTCATTCTCGCTTTCGGCCTCGGCCTTTCCGCCTGCGACAAGACCATCCGCGGCATCGGCGGTGACATGCGCGACACCGGCCAGGCGGTCCAGGACGCGGCCCGCTGAGTTTTCGCGCGGAAGATTCCTCCGCGGCGATGGAACAGGCGGGCGAGGCTGGCGTTTTCGGAAGGTGAACAATCTCTGGGAGCTGACCTGATGCGTACTTCGAAGATCATCGCCGCCGCCGCCGTCGTCGTGTTCGGTCTGGGCGTCGCCGCCTGCGACAAGACGGTCCGCGGCGTCGGCCAGGACATGCGCGACACCGGCAACGCCGTTGAAGGCGCCGCCCGCTGATGCACGTCTGACAGCGGACACGCTGGCGACATGAAAAACGGCGGACCGGGCAATCGGTCCGCCGTTTCCTTTTGTCATTGCCCGAGGGTCAAACGATCAATACTCGACGATGCCGTCCAGCGCGTAATGCTTGACGCTCTTGCGGTTGGCGATCAGCTCGTCGATCGTCGGCTCGCCCTTCATCGCGCGGCTGACGGCCAGCTTCATCGCCTCGTAATTGTTGCGGTAGAGCTCGGCCTGGTCGAGATCGTCGCGCTCGGAGACGCGCGGGTCGAGCCAGATCATCACGATCATGCACAGATCGTCGACCTCGTCCTTCGGCAGGATGCCCTCGATCACGCAGTCGAGGATGGCATCGCCGATCGCCGCCTGGACCACGCCGCCCAGCAGGTTGACGTAGGTCTCGTTGGTGATGGTGGCCTTGGTGGTCATCATCGTCGCGGGGCGGACCATCTGGTTGAGGTCGCGCACCACATACATGCGCGTGTGCCCGACCACCTGGCCCATCATCGACGCGAAGGCCTGCCCGGCCGGCCCCTTCACCGAGCCGATCAGCACCTCCGGCATCGCGTCCGTGACCTGCCCCTCGGAAGCGAGTACCGTCGCCTCGCCCGTCCTGAACCAGATGTCCGTCATGTCCGTCGCCTCTTCATAAAGGAGAAGCGGCCCGGGAACCCCAAGGCCGCTTCGCATTGCACTGCCATCGTGTTAGCGCCGGCGGCGACGCAGGGCAACGGGCGATCTGTCGCTCAGATCTCGGCGCCGACGCTGCGGTAGGCCGAATCCAGCGTGTTGAGCATCAGGCAGGCGATGGTCATCGGGCCGACGCCGCCGGGAACCGGGGTGATCGCGCCGGCCACTTCCTTGGCCTCGTCGAAGGCCACGTCGCCGACCAGCTTGCCCTTGCCGTCCGGCTTCAGCACGCGGTTGATGCCGACGTCGATCACGATCGCGCCCGGCTTGATCCAGTCGCCCTTGATCATCTCCGGCCGGCCGACGGCCGCGACCAGCACGTCCGCCGTGCGGCAGACCGCCGGCAGGTCGGCGGTGCGCGAGTGGGCGCAGGTGACGGTGGCATTCTTCTGCAGCAGGAGCTGGATCATCGGCTTGCCGACGATGTTGGAGCGGCCGACGACCACGGCGGTCTTGCCGGAAAGATCCGGCAGCACCTTCTCGATCAGGATCGCCGAGCCGCGCGGGGTGCAGGGGACGAAGCCCGGCAGGCCGACGGAGAGCAGGCCGACGTTGACCGGATGGAAGCCGTCGGCGTCCTTCTTCGGGTCGATCAGGCCGAGCACCTTGTCGCTGTCGATCTGCTTGGGCAGCGGCAGCTGGACGAGGATGCCGTGCACCTCCGGATCGGCGTTGAGCTTCTCGACGAGGCCGAGCACTTCGGCCTCCGAGGTCTCAGCCGGCAGCTTGAACTCGAAGGACTTGATGCCGCAGGCGGCCGTCGCGAGCACCTTGTTGCGCACGTAGACCGCGCTGGCCGGGTCCTCGCCGACGAGGATCACCGCGAGACCCGGCACGACGCCGTGCGAGGCGGTGAGCTTTTCCGCCTTGGCGCGGATTTCCTCGTGCAGGTCGTTGGCGACCTTCTTGCCGTCGATGATCGTGGCGGTCATGGCGTTTCCTCTTTTCCGCCGGTCGATGAGTCCCGCCCGGCATGATGCGAACATGACCGGTTGGTGCGCGATCGGCCGGGAAAGGTCAAGCGCGGGAGGGACGGAACATCTTCGTCGGGGTGGCAAATATTGTCGCGGGGCCAGCCGCTTCTCGCGCCGGCCCTGCCGGACCTATACTGCGACCAATAAAATCAGGGGACGGAACGCGCCATGGACATCCGCCAGATGCAGTATCTCGTGGCGCTCGCCCGCGAGCGGCATTTCACCCGCGCCGCCCAGAGCTGCGAGGTGACGCAGCCGACACTGTCCGAACGCATCCGCCAACTCGAGACGGAACTCGATGTCGCCATCGTCGAGCGCGGCCAGCGCTTCCACGGCTTCACCGAGGAGGGCGAGCGCGTGCTGAAGTGGGCGCGGGTGATCCTCGACAACTGGTCGGCGCTCAACCAGGAGATCGCGATGATGCGCGACCGGCGCAACTCCGTCGCCGGGCGCCTGACCATCGGCGTCATTCCCTCCGCCCTGCCGGTGGCCGCCACGCTGGTGAGCGCGATCCGCGCCGCCCATCCCAACATCGACGCCACGGTGCTCTCGGCCCCGTCCTCCGACATCCTGCGCCAGCTCGACGCCTTCCAGATCGACGCCGGCATCACCTATCTCGACAACGAATCCGTCGCCGGCTTCACCATGCGGCCGCTCTACCGCGAGCGCTATGCCCTGTTCGTGCGCGACGACCATCCGCTGGCCGGGCGCAGCGCGGTGACCTGGGCGGAGGTCGGTCTGCATCCGCTGGCGCTGCTGACGCCGGACATGCAGAACCGGCGGATCGTCGACCGCGCCTTTGCCAGCGTCGGCGCCACGCCGCGGCCGCATGTGGAGACCAACTCGCTGATCAACCTCTGCGCCAGCGTGCGCGAGAGCGGCCTTGCGGCGGTGATGCCGGAATATGTGGCGCGCACCCTGTCGATGGCGCGCATCCGCGCCGTGCCGCTGACCGAGCCGGTGCTGGAGCATGAGGTCGGCATCGTCGCCATCGGCCGCGAGCCGATGCCGCCACTGGTGGCCCTGGCGCTGGAGGTGGCGGTGTCACTCGAAACACACACCGGTGCCCTCTCGTGACCCCGCACGCCCGGCGCGCATACCCGAAGGCATTGCGAATGGACTAGGATCGACTGACGACGATCCGGAGCGGACGCGACGGGCGAGGTGTGGATGGCGAAGGTCTTCGAGTTCGACCGGGCCCTGGTCCGCCGGCCGGCGCGCACCGCGTCGATGGGCCTTCGTGCGGTCGACCGCGGCAGCCCGGACGTGCCCGGGCTCGAGCGCGAGCATGCGGCCTATGTGGCCGCGCTGGAAGCCGCGGGCGTTGCGGTCGAGGTGCTGCCGCCGCTCGAGGGATTTCCCGATTCGCTGTTCATCGAAGACCCCGCGCTGGTCTTTGCCGAAGGCGCCGTCGTGCTGCGCCCCGGCGCGCCGTCGCGGGCCGGTGAAGCCAAGGCGCTCGTCCCCGACCTTCAGGCACGATTCGGCACGGTCCTGACGCTGCCGGCGCCCGGCATGGTCGACGGCGGCGACGTGCTGGTCCTGCCCGAGGTAGTGGTGATCGGCCTGTCGGCCCGCACCGACACCACCGGCGCCGCCGATCTCGTCGGCTGCCTCGAACGGCTCGGCCGCCGCGCCCGTGTCGTCCGCCCGCCGGCGGGCGTGCTGCATCTGAAGACCGCCTGCACCCTTCTGGACGAGACCACCCTGCTCGCCACCCGGCCGATCGCCGACGCCCATCTCTTGTCCGGCTGGGCGGTGCTGACGGTGCCCGAGGGCGAGGAGCCCGCCGCCAACGCCCTGCGCGTCAACGGCCACGTGCTGATCCCCGCCGGCTTTCCGAAGACGGCGGCCATGCTGCGGGCGGCCGGCTACGAGGTCGTCGAGCTTCCGGCCGAGGAGGTGAGGAAGCTCGACGCCGGCCTCACCTGCCTGTCGTTGCGCTGGAAGACGGCCTGACCGCGCGCTGCGCTGCGGTCATTCTTCCAGCGTGCCGGGCCGGGCGCCGGTTGCCCGCCGTCCGCCGATCAGCTTCAGGAGATCTTCGCCCTTGCGGCTCTGGCGGTGCATGCGCCGGGTGAGAATCAGGCCGTCCTGCGGGGCAAGAACGTCGACGTCCCGCTCCGGCTCGCCCGGCATCGGCACGACGGTGGCGAGCCGGTCGCCTTCCTCCACCCGGTCGCCGGGCTCCACATGATAGAAGACGAGGCCGGCCTCCGGCGCGCGGATCATCTCCACATGGTCGATCTGCGCCGCCCGTCCGTACCAGTCCGGCAGCGCCGCCTCGTCGCCGGTCGCCCGGATCACGCCGCGCGCGACGAGGAATCGGTAGAGCCCCGCGGCATCGGCCTGCGCAAACACCGGCGACACGTCGGCCTGCCCCCGGAATTCCAGCGTCGCGACCACGCGGTCGGCAAGCCGGGCTTCGTCCGCCGGCATCTGCAGATACGGGTAGACCGCCGCCTCCTCGAAGGCGGCGTCGCTGCCGTCGCCCCAGACGATCACGGCCTTGGCGCCAAGGGCCGCCGCCAGATCGCGTGCCCCCGGCCACAGCGGCGCCGGCACGTAGAAATAGGACAGTCCCTCGTCGTCGCAGTGGAGATCGAGCACGATCTCGTGGCCAAGCGACAGGCCGAGCAGCCGCGCCTTCAGCCGCACGTCGGCGGTCACGGCTGCGTCGTCACCGGGCAGCAAGGCCGGGTCGGGCCGGTCCAGCAGCGGAAAGTCGCGGTTGAAGTTGGTACGGGTGCCGACATGGAAGCGGCCCTGCACCTCCGAGAACACGCTCTGCGCCCGGCGACCGGATTGGCGGTCGGCACCACGGTGATCCGCCCCGCGATCCGGCCCTCGGCTTCGGCCTGTCGCAGCATCGGCATCAGCGCGTGCAGCGCCGCCGTGCCGGGCAGTTCCCCCGCATGCAGCGCCGCCTGGAGATAGGCGGACGGCCCGCTGCCCTCGCCCGCGAAGCGATAGACCGCGAAACTGTAGGTCACGCCCGGAAGATCGCCGGCCACCGTCTCGATGGACTTTTCCATGCTCGCCTCGCCTCAGGTCTCGGGACGAGAGTCATCGGCGGGGCAGCGCCCCCTGTCAACGCGCATCTCCCCGAGTGCCGCGAAGCGACGCCGGACTGCGACATTGCGCAGCCGCATGCCGCCCGCGATTGCGTGGCGGCGCGGCGAAGACTATGGTCGGCGTGACGGTGCCCCGGATCCTCGGGGTGAAAAGGGAACACGGTGCGAAACCGTGGCTGCCCCCGCAACTGTAAGCGATCGAAGACCGCCCCTTCCGGGACGGGCTTCCACCCCGAGCGCAAATGCCACTGGAGCCATCCGGGAAGGCGGCGAGGGGGACCGTGAGCCAGGAGACCTGCCGTCGATCACGCGATCCACACCTGCCGCCGGTGGGGCGGCCCTGGAGTAATAAGATGACCACGTCGACCATTGCTTCCCGTTCGAACGCCCGCCAGGGCGCGCTCGTTGCCTGCGCCCTCGCCTTCCTGATCGGCGGCGCCCTCGTCTTCACCACCGGATTTGCCGGTGCGGACGTGCTGCACAACGCCGCCCACGACACGCGCCACGCGCTGAGCTTCCCCTGCCACTGACCCCGTGAGCGGCCGCCCCGACGGCCCCATGACGTCACCGCACGACCCGCGCGCGGCCGGATCTTCCGGGCGCGTTGCCGTCGCTCAACCGTCGTTCAGGAACGGATCTGCCCATGCTCAACCGCATTCTCGCCGTCGGCCTCCTCGCCGGCCTCGTCGCCGGATCGGCCGTCGCCGTCCTTCAGGAAGTCACCACCAGCCGGCTGATCATCGCCGCCGAGGCCTTTGAAGGCGCCGGCGAAGCCCCGGCCGCCGCGGCTCCTGCCGCGCATGACCATGCTGGCCATGATCATCCGGACATGGCGGCCTCCGGTCACGACCACGCCGCGCCGGCCGCAGCCCTGGCCGACGCCGGCACCGACGATCACGCCGCCAGCGGTCACCAGCACGATTCCGACGCCTGGATGCCGGCCGACGGTCTCGAGCGCACTCTCGTCACGTCGCTGGCGACGATTGCCACCTCGATCGGCTTCGCACTGATGCTCACCGCCGTGATGGTCGCCGCCGACGGCAAGGTGACGACCCGCAGCGCCCTCGGCTGGGGCCTTTCTGCCTTCATCGCCGTGAATCTCGCCCCCGCGATCGGCCTTGCCCCCGAGCTTCCCGGCGCCAGCGCCGCGGCGCTGGAGGCCCGCCAGCTGTGGTGGTTCGGCACCGTGGCGGCCACCGCCGCCGGGCTGTTCCTGCTGGGCCGGCGCCCGGAGATCGTGGCGAAGTCGGCCGGCCTTGCCCTGATCGTCGCCCCGCATGTCATCGGCGCGCCGCATCCGAACGAATTCGAGAGCGCGGTTCCCGCCGAGATCGCCGCGCAGTTCGCGTCCGTCTCGCTTGGCCTTGCGGCCGCCATGTGGCTGCTGATCGCGGCGGCCGCCGGCTGGTTCTGGCAGCGCGGCGACGCCCGCGAAGGCCTGCCGGCGTGACGGCCTGCGGCAACGGCGGAGATGACGCGCAGGCGACGCCGGATGGCATCGCCCTGCTCGTCTGCACCACCTGCGGCGCGAGATCGGCGGGCCCGGCAGCGAAGTCTGCGAGCGGCCGGGCGAGGGCCTGCTGTCCGAGATGGCGGCGCGCCTTGCCGACACCCCGGCCATCGCCGTCACGGCCGTCGAATGCCTGTCGGTCTGCAAGCGGCCCTGCACGGTCGCGCTCGCCGGCCCCGGACGCTGGACCTATGTCGTCGCCGACCTCGACGCCGGCGACCATGCCGCCGACGTGGAACTGATGGCCCGCGCCTATCTCGCCGCGCCCGATGGCGTCGTGCCCTGGCGCACGCGCCCGCAGACCTTTCGCAAGGGCGTCGTCGCCCGCGTGCCGCCGCTGGACCGGCGGCCGACCCCGATCATCCGGCAGAAAGAGGCCGTGAGTTCATGACCAGCTTTGCAAGCACCCCCCTGTCCCGGATCCCCGTCACCATCGTCACCGGCTTCCTCGGCGCCGGCAAGACGACGCTGATCCGCAACATCCTCGAGAATGCCGGCGGCCGCCGCCTCGCGCTGATCGTCAACGAGTTCGGCGATGTCGGCGTCGACGGCGAGATCCTGAGAAGCTGCGGCATCGAGAGCTGCCCGGAGGAAAACATCGTCGAACTCGCCAACGGCTGCCTGTGCTGCACCGTCGCCGACGACTTCATCCCGGCGATCGAGGCGCTGCTCGCCAACCCCCGGCCGCCGGAGCACATCATCGTCGAGACCAGCGGCCTCGCCCTGCCCAAGCCGCTGGTGAAGGCCTTCGACTGGCCGCCGGTGCGGGCGCGACTGACCGTGGACGGCGTCATCGCCGTGGTCGACGGCGCGGCCGTGGCCGCCGGCCGCTTTGCCGACGATCCGGAGGCGGTGGCCGCCCAGCGCGCCGCCGACGACAGCGTCGATCACGACAACCCGCTGGAGGAGGTCTACGAGGACCAGCTGCTCTGCGCCGACCTCGTGATCCTCAACAAGGCGGACCTGATGTCCACCAACGAGCTGATCCGGGTCGGCGAGGAGATCGCCGCGGCGATCCCGCGCGCGGTGAAGGTGGTGGAGGCGAGCGAAGGCCGGATCGCGCCCGAGATCCTGCTCGGCCTCTCGGCCGCCGCCGAGGACGATCTCGCCAACCGCCCCTCGCACCATGACGCCGAGGAGGGCCATGACCACGACGACTTCGACAGCTTCGCGGTGACCATTCCGGCCACGGACGATCCGCAGGCGCTGGTCGACGCGCTGGCCAACCTGGCCGAGGCCCATGACATCCTGCGGATCAAGGGCTTCGTCGAGGTGCGCGGCAAGCCGATGCGCCTGCTGGTGCAAGGCGTCGGCGCCCGCTTCCGCCACCAGTTCGACCGGCCTTGGCGCGCCGGCGAGTCCCGGACCAGCCGCGTCGTCGTGATCGGCGAGAAGGGCATCGACCGCGCCGCGATCGAGGCCTCGCTTGCCGGCCTTGCGGCCCGCGCCGCGTAACCGGGAGTTGCCCGATGCACATTCTGGCCGAGGACATCCGATCGCTGGACGACACCGTCCAGGCGGTCGACCTCGGCCAGAGCCCGGCCGACGTGGTGGTGCTGTCCTTTTCCGATTCGGACCTGGCGCTGGTCGCTGCCGCCCACGCCGGCCTTGGCGCCGCGGCGCCGACGCTGCGGCTCGCCCGCCTCGCCGACCTGCGCCATCCCTATTCGGTCGACCTCTATGTGGAGAAGGTCGCAAGCCACGCCCGGCTGGTGCTGGTGCGCTGCCTGGGCGGCCTCGACTACTGGCGCTACGGCATCGACGAACTGGCCGCCGCCGCCCGCCGCCACGGCTTCGATCTCGCCGTCGTGCCCGGCGACTACATGGACGACCCGCGCCTCGACGCCGCCTCGACGCTTCCCCCCGCCGACCTCGCCCGCATCGGCGCGTGGCTGCGCAACGGCGGACCGGACAATGCCGCCGCGCTGCTGGGCTGGGTCGTCTCACGCCTCGGCCGGCCCGCCGACTGGGCCGATCCCGTCGCCGTGCCCGCCTCCGGCCGCTGGGAGCAGGCCTGCCGCGCGGCTGCCCCGGGCGCGCCCCGCGCCCTCGTCGTCTTCTACCGCTCCCTGCTCTTTGCCGCCGACGCCGCGCCGATCATGGCCCTTGCCGACGCCCTTGCCGCACGTGGGCTTGCCGTCGAGGCGGTCTTCGTCAGCAGCCTCAAGGACCCGGCGGTCGTCGCCGACTTCAAGCGCCGGCTCGCCGACCACCCGCCCGCGGTCATCCTCAACACCACCGCCTTCTCGGCCCGGCTCGGCGACGAGGGCACCGTGCTCGACCGCGCCGGCGTGCCGGTGCTGCAGGCGGCGCTCGCCACCACCTTCCGCGAGTCGTGGGAAACCGGCAGCCGCGGCCTCGGCCCGGCGGATTTCGCGATGAATGTCGTCCTGCCCGAGGTCGACGGCCGGATCGGCGTCGGCGCGATCTCGTTCAAGGCCGAGGACCAGCGCGCCGAAACCCTCGAATTTGCCCGGATCGTCCACCGGCCGGAGCCGGACGCGGTCGCCCATGCCGCCGACCTGGCCGCCGCCTGGGTGCGCCTTGCCGGAACGCCGCGCGCCGCGCGCAAGCTCGCC
This sequence comes from Methylobrevis pamukkalensis, assembly GCF_001720135.1. Classification (GTDB taxonomy): domain Bacteria; phylum Pseudomonadota; class Alphaproteobacteria; order Rhizobiales; family Pleomorphomonadaceae; genus Methylobrevis; species Methylobrevis pamukkalensis. The sequence continues at coordinate 10,928 of NZ_MCRJ01000071.1, read as the reverse complement.
CTCGTCCTCTCCGACTATCCGGCCAAGCGGCCGCACCGCCTATGCGGTCGGCCTCGACGGCCCCGCCAGCATTTCCACTATTGCCGCCGATCTGGCCGCCGCCGGCTACGACGTGCCCGCCCTGCCCGATCCGGCGGTCGTCATGCGCCAGCTGGAAGACGGCGAGGCCGTCGCCGAGCTGCCGCTGGCCGCCTACCGCGACCTCTTCGCCCGGCTGCCGCGCGATTTTGCCGCCGCCGTCGAAGCAGCCTGGGGGCCGCCGGAGGCCGATCCGGCGGTGCGGGACGGTGCCTTCCGTCTTGCGGTGCTGCGCGCCGGCAACCTTGCCGTCGCCGTCCAGCCGGACCGCGGCAGCCGCACCGACCGGGCCGGCGACTATCACGATCCGAACCTTGCGCCGCGCCACGGCTACGTCGCCTTCTACCTCTGGCTCCGCCACGCGCTCAAAGTCGACGCGATGATCCACCTCGGCACCCACGGCACGCTGGAATGGTTGCCGGGCAAGGCGATCGCGCTGTCGGCCACCTGCGTGCCGCGCGTGCTCGCCGGCGCCCTGCCGGTGGTCTATCCCTTCATCGTCAACAACCCCGGCGAGGCCGCGCAGGCGAAGCGCCGGATCGGCGCCCTCACCCTTGGCCACCTGACGCCGCCGCTGACGACGGCCGGCACCCATGGCGCGACCGCCGAGATCGAGACCCTGCTCGACGAATTTGCCGGCGCGCAGACCCTCGACGGCCGGCGGGCCGGGCGGCTTGCCGACGCCATCCTCGACAAGGCGCGCGACAGCGGCCTTGCCGACGACTGCGGCCTGAGCGCCGACCTGTCCCGCGAGGAATCTCTCGCCCGGCTCGACGCGTGGATCTGCGACGTCAAGGACATGCGGATCGGCGACGGCCTGCATGTCTACGGCCGCGCGCCCGCGCCGCATCTGTCGGACGGCACGCTCGACGCGATCTGCGGGGCGGCCGGCGCCGACCGCGACCACGTGAGGACCGCTCTCGGCGCCTCGGCCGACGCCGAGCGCCATGGCCTCCTTGCCGCCCTCGACGGACGCTTCGTGGCCCCCGGCCCGGCCGGCGCACCGACCCGCGGCCGGCTCGACGTGCTGCCGACGGGCCGCAACCTCTACACCGTCGATCCGCGCCAGGTGCCGACCCGCACCGCCTGGGAGCTCGGCCGGCGCACCGCCGACGAGGTGATCGCCCGCTATCTCCAGGACCACGGCGACTGGCCGCGCCGGATCGTGCTCGACCTCTGGGGCAGCGCGACCATGCGCACCGGCGGCGACGACTTCGCGCAGGCGCTGGCGCTGATCGGCGCGCGGCCCGTCTGGGACACGACAAGCGCCCGCGTCTCCGGCACCGAGATCCTGACGCTGGCCGCCCTCGGTCGGCCGCGCATCGACGTGACCCTGCGCATCTCCGGCCTGTTCCGCGACGTGTTCGAGACCCAGATCGCCCTGTTCGACGACGCGGTGTCGCGGATCGCCGCGCGAACCGAGGAGGGTCCGGACGAGAATCCGCTGATCGAGGCCCGGGGCGAGGCGCGCATCTTCGGCGCCGCGCCGGGCGCCTATGGCATCGGCCTTGCCCACAAGGTCGTCACCGGCGCGTGGACCGATCATGCCGACTTCGGCCGGCATTACCTTAGCGCGAGCGCCCACGCCTACGGGGCGGGACAGGACGGCGCGGCTGCGCCCGAAGCATTGGCCGCCCGGGTGGCCGGCGCCGATGCCTTCGTCCACGTGCAGGATCTCGCCGGCCAGGACCTGCTCGACGCCGGCGCCTTCGCCGAGCACGAGGGCGGCTTTGCCGCCGCCGCCGCCCTGACGGGCAACCGCCCCGCGCTCTACCACGTCGATGCGACCCGCGGCGGCGAGGCGAAGGTGCGCACGCTCGGCGAGGAAATCGCCCGCGTCGTGCGCGGCCGGGCCAGCAATCCGCGCTGGCTGGCCGGCCAGATGCGCCATGGCCACCGCGGCGCCGCCGAGATCGCCGAGACGATCGGCAACCTCCTGGCCATGGCCGCGACCTCCGGCGAGGTCGGCGACCGGCAATTCGATCAGCTGTTCGACGCGACGCTCGGCGACGACGCCGTGCGGACCTTCATGGTCGAGGCCAACCCCGCCGCCACGCGCGCGGCGGCATGGAGCTTTTCAGAAGCATTGCGACGCGGACTGTGGATCTCGCGGCGCAATTCGGTGGCCGCCGGCCTTGCCGAACTGATGGAGCAGGCCGCATGAGCGCCGGCCTTCCCGTTCTCCCTTCCCGCGTGAAAGGCTGGTGCCCCGGCGCGCTGCGGCCGATGATGAGCGGCGACGGCCTCGTGCTGCGCCTGCGCGCGACCGGCGGGCGCTATGACGCGGCGACCTTCGCCGCCCTCGCCGAACTGTCCCTGCGCCACGGCAACGGCCTTGCCGACCTCAGCGCCCGCGCCAACCTGCAGCTGCGCGGCATCACCGAGGACGCCCTGCCGGCCCTCCACGCCGCGCTGGCCGACCTCGGCCTGCTCGACGACGATCCCGACGCGGAAGCCGTGCGCAACGTCATCGCCCCGCCGCTCGCAGGCCACGACCCGGCTGCGATCCTCGACGGCCACGCCCTCGTCACCGCCCTCGACGCGGGCCTGCGCGCGGCTCGCGACCTTCACGCCCTGCCCGGCAAGTTCGGCTTTCTGGTCGACGACGGCGGACGGCTCTCCCTTGAGGCCGTCCTCGCCGACATCCGCCTCGAAGGGCTGATGACGCCGGACGGACCGCGCGTGCGGATCGCCCTTGCCACCGACTGCCGCACGGCGGCGCCCGTCGCCCTCGTCCCCGAAGGCGAGGCGGTGAGCACAGCGCTGGCACTGGCCCGTGCCTTCCTGGCGCTGCGTGGGACCGTTACGCCCGCCCCGCGCCGGATGGCCGGGCTGGTCAAGGCGCTCGGCGCCGCGCGCATTGCCGCTGCTGCCGGCCTCGACACTCCGGACATGCCGCCGGCACCGCCGCGCGCCGCAAGCCCGCATCTCGGCCTCTGCGACGGCTTCCTCGGCGTCGGCGCCCCCTTCGGCCGGCTCGAGGCCCGTCACCTCGCCCTCATCGCCCGCCATGCCCCCGGCGGCCTGCGCCTCACGCCCTGGCGTTCGCTGGTCCTGCCCGGCGCCGACCCGGCCGCGCTCAAAGCCTTTGCCGCGGCGGGACTGATCGTCGCGGCGGACGACGACCGGCTCGCCGTCGAAGCCTGCCCCGGCGCGCCGGCCTGCTCCTCGGGCGAGATCGAGACCCGGACCGCCGCCGCCCGGCTCGCCCCGCTGGCCGCCCGGCTTGCCGGCAGCGAGGCCGGCCCCGCCCTCCACATTTCCGGCTGCGTCAAGGGCTGTGCCCACCCGGAGCCGAGCGCCCTCACCCTCGTCGGACGCGGCGGCGCCTTCGACCTTGTCACTGATGGCACCGCCGGCGATTTGCCGTCGCGGCGCGGCCTTGCTATCGACGAGGTCGAAACGCTGCTTGCCGTCCTGGCGGGCCGACCGGAAGACCCGCGATGACCGCCGCCCCGCCCGTCCCCCTCGACCACCGCGTGACCCGCGACACCTACGAGCGTGACGGCGCCGCCATCTACCAGCGCTCCTTCGCGATCATCCGCTCGGAGGCGGACCTTGCCCGTTTCGATGCGGTGGAGGAGCGGGTGGCCGTGCGGATCATCCACGCCTGCGGCATGGTCGAGGTCGCCGCCGATCTCGACTTTGCCCCCGGCGCCGCCGCCGCGGCCGAAGCTGCCTTGAAGGCCGGCGCGCCGATCCTCTGCGACGCCACGATGGTGTCGCGCGGCGTCACCCGCGCGCGCCTTCCCGCCGGAAACGCGGTGATCTGCACCCTCGACGACCCCCGCGTGCCGGGCCTCGCCGCCGATCTCGGCACCACCCGCACCGCCGCGGCGATGGAACTCTGGCGCGAGCATCTCGCCGGCAGCATTGTTGCCATCGGCAACGCGCCGACCGCCCTGTTCCGGCTGATGGAGATGCTGGACGCGGGCGCCCCGCTGCCGGCCGCCGTGATCGGCATGCCGGTCGGCTTCGTCGGCGCGGCCGAATCCAAGGACGCGATCGCCGACGACGGCCGCGTCCCCTACCTGATCGTGCGTGGCCGCAAGGGCGGCAGTGCCATGGCGGCGGCAGCCGTCAACGCGCTGGCCTCCGCCCGGGAGTAAGACGATGCTGGACCCCCTCTCCCCCCTCCTCGAGAAGGAGCGCCGCACCGGCGTCGCGGTCGGCACGCTGCACGGCGTCGGCCTCGGCCCGGGCGACCCGGAACTGATGACGATCCGCGCGGTGCGGATGATCCGCTCCTCGCCGGTGATCGCCTATTTCGCCAAGGCCGGCCGGCGCGGCAACGCCCGGGCGATCGTCGATCCCTGGGTGAAGGAGGGCACGGAGGAACTGCCGCTGCTCTATCCGGTCACCACCGAGATCCACTTCGCCGAGACCGCCTATGTGTCCGCCCTGGCCGGCTTCTACGAGGAGAGCGCCCTGCGCATTGCCGAGAAGCTCGATGCCGGACAGGACGTGGCGCTGATCTGCGAGGGCGACCCGATGTTCTACGGCTCGTTCATGCACCTGTTCGAGCGCCTAAAGGGCCGCTACCAGGTGTCGATCACCGCCGGCGTCTCCGGCATGTCCGGCTGCTTTGCCGCCGCCGGCCGGCCGATGACCTGGGGCGACGACGTGCTCACCGTGCTGCCCGGCACGCTCGACGGCGAGAGCCTCGCCCGCCGCCTCGCCGCCACCGACGCCGCCGTGATCATGAAGCTCGGCAAGAACCTGCCGAAGGTGCGCGCCGCCCTCACCGCGGCCGGGCTGATCGACCGCGCCATCTACGTGGAGCGCGGCACCATGGCCGGCGAATGCGTGATCCCGCTGGCGCTGAAGGCCGATGACGAGGCGCCCTATTTCTCGATGGTGCTCGTGCCCGGCGAGGGCCGCCGCCCGTGAACGCCCCGCAGACCGGCCATCTCGCCGTCGTCGGGCTCGGCCCCGGCCCGGATCACTGGCTGACGCCCGAAGCGGCCGAAACGGTGACCGCCGCCGATGATCTCGTCGGCTACCTCCCCTATGTCGCCCGCTGCCCGGAGCGGCCGGGTCAGGTCCGCCACGCCAGCGACAACCGGGTGGAACTCGACCGCGCCCGGCACGCGATCGCGCTCGCCCGCGCCGGCCGCCGCGTCGCCGTCGTCTCCGGCGGCGATCCCGGGGTCTTCGCCATGGCCGCGGCCGTGGTCGAGGCGATCGAGGCCGATCCGCAGCCGGCGGACTATGTCTTCGAGGTGCTGCCCGGCATTTCCGCCATGCAGGCCGCCGCCGCCCGGCTCGGCGCCCCACTCGGCGGTGATTTCTGCGCCATCTCCCTGTCCGACAACCTGAAACCCTGGGCCGTCGTCGAGCGCCGCCTCACGGCCGCGGCCACCGGCGACTTCGTGATGGCCTTCTACAATCCCGCCTCGAAGGCGCGGCCGACCCGCATCCACGATGCCTTCGCCCTGCTGCGGTCGCTGAAGCACGACGAGACGCCCGTCGCCTTCGCCCGCGCAGTCGGACGGCCCGACGAGGCGATCGTGATCACCACCCTTGCCGCCGCCGACCCCGGTCTGGCCGACATGTCGACCCTCGTCGTCATCGGCTCGTCGCTGACCCGGATCGTCGCCGGTCCCGGCGGTCGGCCGCTGCTGCTCACCCCCCGTTCCGTGCCGGAGGCCCCATGACCGACGCACCCGCCGCAGCGCCCGGCCGCTGGCTCACCCTCGTCGCATCGGCGAGGACGGCGTCGAGGGCCTTTCGCCCGCCGCCCGCGCCGCGCTGGAAGCCGCCGAGTTCGTCTTCGGCGGCGGGCGGCATCTGGCGCTGCTCGGCGAGACGAAGGCCGAGACCACGCCCTGGCCCTCACCGCTCACCCGCGCCTTCCCGCGCATCTGGGAAAAGCGCGGCCGGCGCGTGGTGGTGCTCGCCTCCGGGGACCCCTTCTTCCACGGAGTCGGCACACTTCTGGTCCAGCAGATCGATCCGTCGGAAATCCTCTCGATCCCCGCGCCCTCGGCCTACGGCCTTGCTGCCAACCGGCTCGGCTGGAGCGGGCAGGACGCGGTGCGCGTGTCGCTGCATGGCCGGGCGCTCGAGAAGATCCGCCCGCATCTCCATCCGGGCGCCCGTATCCTCGCGCTGTCCTGGGACGGCACGACCCCGCAGAAGCTTGCCGCCGACCTCGTCGCCCGCGGCTTCGGCGAAAGCCGGATCACTGTGCTTGAACGGATGGGCGGGCCGAAGGAGCAGGTGCGCAGCGCTGCCGCCGCGGCCTTCGATCTCGGCGAGGTCGATGCACTCAACACGGTCGCCGTCGAGGTGGTCGCCGGCCCGGGCGCGGCCGTGCTGCCCTTCACCTCCGGCCTGCCCGACGATCTCTTCGACAACGACGGCCAGATCACCAAGCGCGACGTGCGCGCGGCAACGCTGGCGGCCCTCAGCCCTCGCCGGGGCGAGCGACTGTGGGATGTCGGCGCCGGCTCCGGCTCGGTCGCGATCGAGTGGATGCTCGCCGACCCGAGCCTTGCCGCCGTCGCCATCGAGCGCGAGGCGGCGCGCTGCGACCGGATCCGCGCCAATGCGCTCTCCCTCGGCGTGCCGGATCTCCAGGTCGTCCACGGCGCGGCTCCGGCCGCCCTCGAGGGGCTGGAGGCGCCGGACGCGATCTTCGTCGGCGGCGGCGCGCCGGCGGTGGTCGAGGCGGCAATGGCCGCCTTGAAGCCCGGCGGCCGGCTGGTGGTCAACGCCGTGACGCTGGAGACCCAGAGCTTCCTGACCGTGTGCTACCGTCGCCACGGCGGCGATCTCGTCCAGATCGCCGTCGCCCATGCCGGGCCGGTCGGCGGCTTCACCGCCCTGCGCCCGGCAATGGCGGTGCTGCGCTGGACCTGGGAGAAACCGCATGACTGACTCCTCCGGCACCGATCAGCGCCTTGCGATCGGCATAGGCTGCCGCTCGGGCATCGCGCCGGAGGCCGTGGTCGCGCTGGTGGAGACGGCGATCGCCCGGCTCGCCCCGGAACACGCCGCAACCCCGGCCGCGCTGTTCACCACACGAGCGAAACTCGCCGAGATCGCGCTGGCGCAGGCAGCCGCCGTGCTGGGCCTCGCCCTCGTCCACCTGCCGGAAGCCGATCTTCAGGCTGTCTCCGAGCGCGCGGTCACAAGCTCGGAGCGGGTGATTGCCCTGTTCGGCGTGCCGTCGGTGGCCGAATGCGCGGCGCTGGCGGGTGCCGGCCCCGGCGCGCGCCTCGTCCTGCCGCGCCTGTCGGAAAACGGCGTCACCTGCGCCATCGCGATCGGCGGCCCGTCGTGACGGTGCATTTCATCGGCGCCGGCCCCGGCGCCGCCGACCTCATCACCCTGCGCGGCCGCGATCTTCTCGCCGCCTCCCCCGTCTGCCTCTACGCCGGCTCGCTGGTGCCGCAGGCCCTGCTGGCGCACTGCCCGCCGGACGCGCGGATCATCGACACCGCGCCGCTGTCGCTGGACGAGATCGTCGCCGAATTCGCGCGCGCCCATGCGCGGGGCGAGGATGTCGCCCGCCTGCATTCGGGCGCCTGTCGGTGTGGAGCGCCATGGGCGAGCAGCTGCGCCGCCTCGACGCCCTCGGCATCCCCTATGACGTGACCCCGGGCGTGCCGTCGTTCGCCGCCGCCGCCGCCCTGCTGCGCCAGGAGCTGACCCTGCCGGGGGTGGCCCAGTCGCTGGTGCTGACCCGCACCTCCGGCCGTGCCTCGGCGATGCCCGAACGCGAGACGCTGGCGGCCTTTGCCGCCACCGGCGCGACGCTGGCGGTGCATCTCTCGATCCACGCGATCGACCGGGTCGTTGCCGAGCTCCTGCCCTTCTACGGTCCGGACTGCCCGGTCGCGATCGCCTACCGCGCCTCCTGGCCCGACGAGCGGCTGCTGCGCGGCACGCTCGCCACCATCGCCGGGCTGGTTGCCGCCGACCCGATCGAGCGCACGGCGCTGATCCTCGTCGGCCCGGCGCTGGGCGCCAGCGATTTTGCAGCGAGCGCCCTTTATGATCCGGACTACCAGCGCCGCTTCCGCGGCCGCGACCGCCGCGCCGGCGACGACGGCCCGGCCAGCCCGAGCGGAGACGTCTCGTGACCGTCCCCGGTTTCGTGATCGCGGCGCTGAAGTCCGGCAGCGGCAAGACCACGCTCTCGCTCGGGCTGATGCGCGCGTTTGCCGCCGACGGACTGACCGTCGCGCCGTTCAAATGCGGCCCCGACTATATCGACCCCGCCTTCCACGCCGCCGCCACCGGGCGCGACAGCGTCAACCTCGACGGCTGGGCCATGACGCCGGACCTTGTGCGGGGGCTGGCCCATACCGCGACCGCCGGCGCCGATCTCGTGATCGGCGAGGCGCTGATGGGCCTGTTCGACGGCGTGCCGGCGGCCCCCGGCCGCAGTGGCGCCTCGGCCGACATTGCTGCCGCCCTCGGCCTGCCGGTGCTGCTGGTGCTGGACGTCTCCGGCCAGTCGCAGTCGGCCGCCGCCATCGTCAAGGGCGCGGCGACCTACGATCCGCGTCTGACGCTGGCCGGCGTGGTGCTGAACCGCACCGGCTCGGAACGCCACATCCGCCTTGCGCGCACCGCCATCGAGGCGCTCGGCAGTCCCGTGTTCGGCGCCCTGCCGCGCGACACATCGCTCGCCCTGCCCGAACGACATCTCGGCCTCGTGCAGGCCGGCGAATCGGCCGATCTCGACACCCGCCTCGACGCCATGGCCGCCTTCGTGCGCGCGCACTGCGATCTGGCCGCCATACGCGCCGCCGCCCGGCCCGGCCCTGCCTCCGAAGATGCGGTGGCCGCCGTGCCGGTGCCGCCGCCCGGCCGGCGGATCGCGCTGGCCCGCGATGCCGCCTTCTCCTTTGCCTATCCGCATCTGCTCGCCGGCTGGCGGGCGGCCGGCGCCGAGATCGTGCCCTTCTCGCCGCTCGGCGACGAGGCCCCGCCGGACGATTGCGACGCCTGCTGGCTGCCCGGCGGCTACCCGGAACTCCACGCGGGACGACTTGCATCTGCGGCCACCTTCCTCGGCGGCCTGCGCCGCTTTGCGCAGACGCGGCCGGTGCACGGCGAGTGCGGCGGCTACATGGTGCTCGGCCGCAGCCTCGTCGACGCCGACGGCGCCGCCCACGCCATGGCCGGGCTGCTCGACCTCGAGACCAGCTTTGCGAGGCGCCGGATGCACCTCGGCTATCGCCGTGCCGAGATCCTCGCCGGCGGTCCGCTTGGCCCGGCCGGCACCTGCCTCAACGGCCATGAATTCCACTATGCCTCGATCCTCACCCGCGGCGGCGACGCGCCGCTGGCGATGGTGCGCGACGCCCATGGCGGGCCGCCGGCCCCGGATGGGAGCGTGCGGGGCAACGTCTCGGGAAGCTTCTTCCACGCCATCGCCCTCGAAGGGTGAGGCTGGCAAATGCCGCCCGGCCGCCCCGTTCCAGTCCGGTAACCATCCCTGTCACAAAAATGAACGACGTTCATTTTACGCTTGAACACCGTTCGGAGTCTGCTATCGTCCGTTTTGTGAACAACGTTCACACGAAGGGGAGCAGCCAATGTTCAAGCAGATTTCCGCGCTCATCCGCGGCCGGGCGCACGAGGCGGCGGAGCAGGTGGTGGACGGCAACGCCCTGCCGATCCTGCGCCAGCAGATCCGCGACGGCGCCGCCGCGCTCGCCGCGCCCGCAAGGCCATCGCCATGGCCGCCGCACGCCACGGCGAGGACGAGGACCGCCAGAAGCGCCTTCTCGCCGGCATCGCCGATCTGGAAGCCCGCACCATCGCCGCCCTCGACAAGGCGCGACCGATCTCGCCCGCGAGGCGGCCGAGACCATCGCCCGGCTGGAGACCGAGCGCGACGAGGCCGCCGACGCGCTCGCCCGCTCCGCCGCCGAACTCGACCGGCTGAAGCGCGCCGCCCGCGACGGCGAGGCCCGCCTGCGCGACCTCCACCGCGGCATGCATCTCGCCGCCGCCGTCGACCGCACCCGCCGGATCACGGTGGCCGATGCCGGCGGCCTCTCGACCCTGAAGGACGCCGAGGAGACGCTGGCAAGGCTGCGCGCCCGCCAGGGCCGCATGGCCGCCTTCGACGCGGCGCTTGCCGACCTCGAGACCAGCGGCGACCCCGAGGCCCTGCGCCAGCGGCTGGCCGACGCCGGATGCGGCAAGCCCGTCCGCACCACCGCCGACGACGTGCTCGCCCGCCTCAGGCCCGCGCCGGCACGCCCGACTGAGTTGTCCTGACCCAACGCCTGTCGCCAATCCAACCCGACACCTTTCAAAAGGAACATTCCGATGACCACCGCCGCCTACAAGCCCAAGGACTCCGGCGCCTGGAAGACCTTCACCATGTTCTCGTTCGCCGTCGCCTGCGCGATGATGGCGGGCGGCATCTGGTTCATGGAGGCGAGCTTCGCCGCCAAGGGTTTTTACGCCATGGCCGCGATCATGCTGGTCCACACCTCGATCACCATCACCAAGACCCTGCGCGACGCCGAGGAATCCAGCCGCGTGATCAACCGGATCGAGGATGCCGAGACCGAGCGCCTGCTGATGGACATCCACCGCAAGACCGGCGTCTGACCGCGCTCCGCCCGAGAGATTCGGTGTCCGCGCGCTGCGCATGAAGGGTGATCACAAGGCGGACACCGCTCCGGATCGCGAAAAGGCCTCTCCCCGCCGGGGGGAGGCCGCGCCCGTTTCCGCGGCTCTCCGGCCTTCGCCGCCAAAACGATCCAGCGCCCTTGACAGGCTCCATCCCCGCTCATTATATCGGCGGCGTTCCGGGGCAGCCTTGCTGCCGCGCGTGCAGCAGAGTAGCTCAGTTGGTTAGAGCGACGGACTCATAA
>NZ_MCRJ01000070.1 GCF_001720135.1 Methylobrevis pamukkalensis | reverse complement strand
CGGGTGAGGCGACCGCGCGGGGCGCCGCGATCAGCGGCGCGATCGCGACCGAGGTGACGAACCGCAACACGGCCATCTCGACGGCGGTGGCGGGTGAAGCGACTGCGCGGGGCACGGCGATCAGCGGTGCCATCGCGACCGAGGTCACAAACCGCAACACGGCGATCTCGGCTGCCGTTGGCCCCCTGCAGACGCAGATCACGGCCCGCGACGACATCATCAACGACCAGATCGGCCGCGCGCCGCATCGACCGGGCGACGCGCCGAACCTGTGGTCGACGGTCAGCACCGGGGCCGCCCGCGACCGGCCGCCGCTGGAGATCGGCGAAATCGTGACGAACAGCGTCCTCGGCCGGGCGCTGCGGATCTCCGGCGACGACGTGGACGACGAGCTCGGGTATGTCGAGCTTTCACCGCGGCTCGACTTCGATGTGACCTCGGGCGAAACCTACCGGATCAAGGGCGCCTTTGCGCGCGCGGTCAATCCGGCCGAGCCCGGCGGCGCCAGCGTGGAGCTCTGGCTGCGGCTGCTCGACGGCGACCACGCGCCGATCGACGGCGGCAAGGTGCAGATCGGCCCGACCTGGGCGCCGGTGGTGACCGATGGCGCGGTGCGGCCGAACTTGCTTGTCGGCATGACAGGCGCTCTCGGCGAGCTGGACTATCCGCTGCCTGCGACCGTGCGCTATGTGGTGCCCATCGTGCGGATCTACGGCACCGCGCAGGCGACCGATTTCGCGCTGCTGTCGATCGCCAATGCCCTGCTGGTCGAGACCGACGTCGCGGTCGATGATCTGCGGACGCAGGTCACCGGCCTCGGCACGGCGCTGGCCACGACCGACACCCGCCTGACCACGGCAGAGGATCTTCTGCTGGGTACGGGGGCGCCGACCGACTACGGCTATGTCGGCGATCTCGCGGCGGCGGCGCCGACGTCGGCGGTCGGAAGCGATGTCGCCCTCGCCCTTGCCCATACCTTCCCCGTGGGCGCAGTTGTACCGGAAGTGGAAGTCCGCGCCTTCGCGCCCGGGCCGTTCAAGCTCCTCAGTTGGACCGTCGGTGCCGGCGGCGCGCACACCGTCCATTCCGAGCGGGTCTATACGCTTTCGGCGGGTGTCAGCCTGCTGACCCTTTCGCCGCCGCTGGTGGTCCCGGCCGGCGGCGAGGTCGGCTTTGCCGGTGGCGCCGTGGTCGGCGTCGTGCCCGGCGCCGGCGGTGGCCCGTGGTACAGCGGAGGCTCGTACGCGAACGGCAATTTCACCGACGCCGTCGCCGAGCAGACCGGGAATTACACGATCCGTTTCCGGGTCGCCGAGCCGCCGGCGCTCGGCTCCATCGACGGCCGCGTGACGACGGCGGAAGGGCAGCTCCGGACGAACATCGAGCGCGCCGACATGCTGGAAGCCCTCGTTCTCGGCTCCGGCGAGGTCGTGACGCAGGGCTACGTCGGCGATCTCGCGACAGCCGCGCCGACCGGCGCCCAGTCCGGCCAGGTCAACATCGCCTGGCACGAGGCGATCATCACCGGCGGCCTCTGGACAAAGCTGCGTCTGCGGGCGCAGGCCACCGGCTCGGTCGTGTGCCGGACCTATTACAAGACGACGGCCGGCGTCTGGACCGTCTACGCGCAGGTGACGCTGGCGGTGACGACGACCGGGCTTGTCGAGCTCGATCCCACTATCGTGCTGCCGCCGGGTGGCCGCTGGTCGGTCTCGGGTCAGGGCGTGATTGGTATCATCGGCGGCGGGGGCGGCGGCCCCTGGTACAGCGGCGGGACCGCGGCGGACGGTAATTTTGTCGACCCCGTCGCCGACACCACGACCAACGCGCTTGTGCAGGCCGAGATCACCATCCCGACCAACAGCGCGGCGAAGGATCTGGACGCCTTCCGCAGCGAGATCGAGAGCCGCATGCAGGTGCGGGAAGAGGTGTCCTACGGCGAAGCCGACTGGAGCGGTTCGGCCGGCCTGCCGGCCGCCAGCATCAACTGGCGCGCGCTCGTCGACGTGTTCCCGCTCGGCGGCCTGTTCGACGGGGTCGACGTCAAGATGGCGGCGGCGGACACGCCCATCTTCTACAGCTGGTCGATCGTCGGCACCGCGTTCACGGTGCATGAACTCCTCGCCGTGCCCCTCGGGGTGGGCGAGCATTATGATGTCGGGCTAGACCTCGTCATCCCGCCGGGCGGGACGATCGGCTGCTATATCGCGGGCGCGACCGGGTCGACGGACAGTGGCCGGGTGGCGTCTATGTGGGCAGCACCGCCAACTTCACGGCGTCGGCCCCGACCACCGGCGGCACCGGCGCCTGCATCACGTTCAAGACGCGGCGGGTGACGGCGAACAGTCTCCAGGCGGTTGTCGCGGCATCGGGCTCGGGCGGCTCCGTGAGCCGGACCAGCGACCTGCTGGCATCGACGTCCGCCGCGGCTATCCTCCTCTTCGCCGGCTATCGCGGCCAGAGCAATGCCAAAGGGAACGAGGGGGCGATCAGCCTCCGGCAGCAGTACAAGGCGCTCGGCTTTGCCAACACGCTGAGCACGATCCAGCCGCTGGTGGGCATTGCCTACACCGACGGCGTCGACTCGGCAGAGCTGGAGTCTCCCCGCTACGGGTTCGCCGAGGGTCTACGCCAGTTAATGCAGGACGACGGACTGGCGCCGGCCGCAGCCGACATCAACGAGATCGTGGTCGGCCTGTCGGCGCAAGGCGGCACATCGCTAGCCGAGAACACCATCGGCACGGAGCGGTATATCGCCAACCTCGCCCAGTTGGCGGCGTCCGTCGTCCACGCCGAGGCCAACGACCAGGAGGTGGTCGATCTCGGTGATGGATTTGATCAGGGCGAGAGGGACGCGATCCTGGGCGTGACGCGCGCCGTGCACCGTTCGGGTCTGATCGAGATGGCCACCGGACGCGACGCCGATGGCCGCGAGATCGTTCCGGGCGACAATCCCCGGCTGACCGTGGCGACCCAGACCTGCTCGGCCGTGAAAAGCTACGCGACCGGCGACCAGGGCTGGGAAATCGCCATGGCCCAGATCGAGGCGCATCGGGCCAGCAGGCTCTATACGATCGCCTGCTCGACCTATCAGTGGCCCTTCGCCGACGACCGCCATCGCACGGCAGCCGCCCAGCGGCTGGTGGGCGCGATGCAGGCACGGGTGATGTACATGATGGCGCGCTGGGGCGTGCGGCGCGAACCGCTGATGATCGTCCAGACTTACGTCGATGCCGGCGATCTCATCCTGATCGGCAACCGTTCGCTCGTCGTCGACACCGTCGATGTGTCGGCGCAGGTCGGCTGCGGCATCAACGTCTACGACACCGAGGGCGCCCCGCTCATCTTCGACACGGTCGAGGCTTTCGGCCGCGGCTTGAGGTTCAGCTTCACCAACAGCGTGGAGGCCGGGTTCACCTGGGATTACGGCAACATCAGCATGACCGGCAAGGCGCCCTATTTGGGCGGGGGAGGCAACATCCGGCAGCCCTCAACCCCGTCGCCGCTGGTGTTCGACGGGGTCGAGCTCAACGACTGGCTTCTGCTCGACGAGGGGATCGTGGGGTAAGGGAGCGGGGGGACCCGGAGCCGCTGGCGCTCCGGATCACGGGGACACAGGCACCAACCAAGATCCCCGCCGACGGCCTAACGATTACGTCGCCCCCGCCGCTGCTGTGCACAGCGGATGGAGGCTGGCCTAATCGGATTAAGAAATGGAGAATGTCAGGTGCAACTGCGGGGCGATGTTGCTTCGCGCCGACGAGATCGCCCTTCGGGGCACGATCGAGATCAAGTGCCGGCGCTGCCGGACGGTCAATTCCATCAGGCCCGCGAGGCCAACACCTGATCGCCATGAGCGGCCAAGGACAAGGCCAGAATGAGCGATCCGCTCTTTGACATCGTGAATGATGAACTGCCGCCGTTGCCGGCCGACGCTCCCAAGGCGCCGCCCGCTGGGCGATACAAGGAGCAGCACGGCGTGATCGCCGTCTGCGGGTCGGAAGAGGAGCAACGGGCCGTCTATGAGGGCCTGCGTGCGCTAGCCGGGGCAAAACTGAAGGTGGTGACGACGTGAGAATTGCCGTCCGCAACTCCTGTGCCGAGGCTGACAGCTTTCGGTCCGCTTATGTCCGGTCGTTGTTCAATTGCGACACCGGCGCCAACTTCACCCTCGACGTCGATCTGCCGATTGAAAACGACGACTGGCAAATCGGGCTTGTTGTCGGCCCGAGCGGTTCGGGCAAAACATCGATCGGCCGGCTTATCTGGGGCGACGATGCATTGCGCCCTATCTCCTCGTGGCCGGGTGACCTGCCGATCATCGACGCTATCAAACCCGGGGCGCAGATCGGCGAGGTGACGACCGCGCTCACCGCGGTCGGCCTCGGCTCGGTGCGGCGTGGCTTCGTCCGTATCCGGTACTGTCCACCGGGGAACGATTCCGGGCTGATCTTGCCCGGTTGATCTGCGATCGTCCGCCTGTCGCCGTTGTCGATGAATTCACCTCCGTCGTCGATCGGCAAGTCGCCCGTATTGGCGCGGCGGCGTTCGGCAAGGCATGGCGGCGCGGCAGCGGCCGGGTTGTGCTGCTTTCATGCCACTACGACATTGCCGAGTGGCTTCAGCCGGACTGGCTTTTCGACACGGCCACGGGTCAATTCACCGGGAGGTATCTTCAATGTCGCCCTGCTATCGAGGTCGATATCCGGGAAACGGACTGGCGATGGTGGCCGCACTTTGAGCCGTATCACTATTTGAAACTGCCGAAAGCCATCGCCGCGTCATGCTATGTCGGGTGGGTAGGCAATGAGCCCGTGGCTCATCTTGCAGTCTCCCCGCGACCTGGGTTACGCGAGGCTAGGGCGTGCCGGCTGGTTGTGATGCCGGAATGGCAAGGGATCGGGCTCGGGGTTCGATTTCTCGATGCCGTTTGCGCCGCGTGGAGGCGCGGGCAGAATCGCTACGGCCGCCCTATGCCGAGCATGTTTCACACCTCGCACCCGGGGCTGGCGGCCGCCCTTCGCCGAAGCCCGCGCTGGGCGCAGCTTTCGGCAACTCTGCATGGATCGCACAAACGGCGCTCCGCTGCGTCCATTGAAAAATCGGGCGGAGCGGCAACTGGGTATGGCGGTCATTTCCGCGCCGTGCAGGGATTTCGCTATGTCGAAGGGATTGACGTCCGTATTTCGTCAGGCGGGCCGCCCGCCGCAAAGTAGGCGGCCTCGGCCGCGAGCGCCGCGCGCTTTTTGGTGGGCTCCCAGCCCGTGCCGCGTTGCGGCCGCGGGCACTCGCAAACCACGCCCACCCGCCGCGGGGCGAGACCACGTCGCGATAGATCCTGACGTAGTGAGCGCCGCCCGGGCCAGCCGAGAAGTCGGCGCCTTTCTCGGGCCAAGTGTGACGCCAAATGAGGGCCAGCGTCGCGTCCTCAAATTCGTCTGTGGGCATGGCGATCGACGGGCGTTCGAAGGGGCTTCGACGGGTCAAATAGGAGGGCCAGAACCGCTGCCAAGTGATGTTGCGCGCCGTGCCATTCGATTTTGCGCGCTACAATTTGCGGCGACGATGGCGGTGCGACGCGGAAGATGGCGGAACGGCGGGGGAGTGGCGATCCCGACTGGATTCGAACCAGTGACCCCCAGATTAGGAATCTGGTGCTCTATCCTGCTGAGCTACGGGACCAACCGCGCCTCCCTTAGCACATCCCGGCGGCGGTGACAGCCCTGTCGAAAGCCGGCCGCGCCGGCAGCCCGCGATCCGTCATGTGAACTGGGGAGGGCGTCCCGTCCGATATCGCACTGCACCCGTTTGGGCCGACATGCTAGACTGGGAAGACTACAGGCCGGAAACCGTCATCACATGCTCCAGCGCCGCGGGACCGCCGGCGGATACGATCGCACTGCCGGCTGCGCCTCGAAGCGCAGCGTCCGGGCAGAGGGCGCGCGCGTGGCATCTGGCGCCGAGCCGAGCCGGTCCGTCGCCCCGCCGCTCCTTGCCGGCCTGCTCGGCGCGGCCCTCGCCGGCGCGATGCCTGCGTCGGCCGCACCGGCCTGCGGCGGCGGGATCCTCGCCACCGCCACCGCCGTGGCGATCGACGACGGCGGCGCGCTGGCCTTTGCCGATGGCGGCGGCGTGGTGCCGGACGGCATCCGCCTCCTCCCGCCGTCGCCGATGCCGCCGCGCATGACGGCGCCATCGGCCGCGACTGGATCGGCACGGCGATCGAGGTGAGCGGCGCAAGCCCCCGGCGTGACCGCCACGGCCGGCTCGTCGGCCAGGTGGTCGCCCTCGGCGATCCGTCGCGCTGGCTGCAGCAGGAGGCCGTGATGAACGGGCAGGCCGTCGTCGATGCCGCCGGGCCCTGCGCCGGAGAGCTTCTTGCCGCCGAGGCCGAGGCACGGCGGGCGAGGCGTGGACTCTGGCGGACCTTGCCCGTTCGCGCCGCCGCTGACGGAGACCTGACGGCCGCCGTGTCCGAGTATGTGATCGTCGGCGGACGCGTCGTCTCGGCCGGCCTGTCGGGCGAGCGGGTCTATCTGAATTTCGGCCATGATTGGGCCACGGATTTCACGATAACGCTGTCCCTGACGCTGGCGCGCGAGATTGCGGGTCCGGACGGCAACCTGCCGCTGGACCGGGCGGGGCTGAACGCGATATGGGCCGGACGCCGCATTGAAGCGCGCGGCTGGCTGGAATCGCGCGGCGGACCCTATATGGATGTGAAGAGCCCGCGCGCCCTGGTGCTGGCGGAACGATGAGAAGCGTGGTGACGAGCAGTCTCGCCCGATTCAGAGCCCGGAATGGCGCCGCCGTGCGGCGGATGCTGGTCTGCGCGCTGGCGCTGCCGCTTGCCGGCTGCCTCACGCTGATCACCGGCGAGCCGGAACCGAATGTCAGCGCCGCCGCGATCCAGCCCCCCGCCGGCCGCACCGATCCGCGCGAGGTGACGATCGCCGAGCGCGAGCATCCGAAGATTCTGGCCAACTACGGCGGTACCTACGAGGACCCGCAGGCGGTGCTGGCGATCGCCCGCGTCGTCGGCCGGCTGGTCGCGGCCACCGATGAGCCGTGGCGCAGCTACCGCGTCACCATCCTCAACTCGCCCACCGTCAACGCCTTCGCCCTGCCCGGCGGCTATGTCTACGTCACGCGCGGCCTGCTGGCGCTCGCCACCGACACGTCCGAGGTGGCCGCCGTCATCGCCCACGAGATGGCGCATGTGACCGCCCGCCACGCCATCGCCCGGCAGGAGAAGGCCGAAGCGGCGCGGGTCGCGAGCCGGGTGGTGCAGGATGTGGTGCGCGATCCGGATGCGGCGCGCCTCGCCCTCGCTTCCACCCAGCTGTCGCTTGCCCGCTTCTCGCAGGTGCAGGAGCTGCAGGCCGACGAGATCGGCGTCGCGACGCTGGCCAAGGCCGGTTACGACCCCTCCGCCGCCGCGCGCTTCCTGAAGACCATGGCCTCGTTCGCGGCCTACAAGTCGGCGCTGCCGGCCGAGCCGGACTCGGTCGATTTCCTGTCGTCGCATCCCTCCACGCCCGAGCGCCTGCGGCAGGCGGTGGCGGCGGCGGGCGCCACCGGCATCACCGGCGGCGAGCGCGACCGCGACACCTATCTCGCCCGCCTCGACGGACTGATGTATGGCGACGATCCCGAAGAGGGCTATGTCCGCGGCCGGGATTTCCTGCACGCCAAGCTCGGCCTCGGCTTCCGCGTGCCGGAGGGGTTCCTGCTCGAGAACACCGCCCGGGCGGTGCTCGCGACCAATGCGGAAGGCACGGCGATCCGCTTCGACGGTGCCGACATTCCGCCGGGCGCCTCGCTGACGTCCTATCTCAAGTCGGGATGGATCAACGGCCTCGACGACGCCTCGGTGCAGACCCTGTCGATCAACGGCCTGCCGGCGGCCTCGGCCTCGGCCTTCACGCGCGGCTACTACTACCACATCGCCGTCGTGCGCTTCGGCGACGGCACCTATCGCTTCCTGTTCGCGACCCGCTCGCCGGGCGCCGCCTTCAACGCGGCCTTCGCCGAGACGGTGCAGAGCTTCCACGCGCTCACTCCGGCCGAGCAGGCCGGGCTCCGCCCGCTGCGGATCCGGATCGAGACGGTGAAGGCGGGCGACACGGTCGAAGGATTTGCCCGCCGGATGCGCTTCCTCAGCCGCCCGGCGGACCTGTTCCGCATCCTCAACGGCCTCGACGCCGACACGGCGCTGACGCCCGGCATGCGGGTGAAGGTGGTCACCGAGAGCTGAGGCCCGCGGCGCGTGGCGACCGGCGGCCGCCTCAGCGGGCGTCGCCGCCCTCCGGCACGATCGCGATCCGGAGCTTTTCCATCGCCCGCACCTCGATCTGACGCACGCGCTCCTTGGAAATGCCCATCATCCCGCCAACCTCCTCGAGCGTCGCCGCGGTCTCGGCCAGCCGGCGCACCTCGACGATGCGGCGTTCGCGCTCCGACAGGGTCTCCATCGCCGCACGCAGGCGCACGATCCAGCGTTCGCCGTCGATGGCGGTCTCGACCAGTTCATCGGGGCGCGGCGCGTCGCTGACGAGCAGGTCCATGCGCTCGGCCGCGCCATCCTCGTCGGACACCGGCGCATTGAGGGAGGTGTCCGGGCCGGACAGGCGGTGCGCCATGGTCACCACATCGGCGCGCGACACGCCGATCGCCTTGGCGACCTCCGCATAGACCTCGCTGTCGCTGGCGCCGACATCGCTGCGCTGGATGCGCGCGCGGATCGCCCGGAGATTGAAGAACAGCGACTTCTGCGCCGACGAGGTTCCGCCGCGCACGATCGACCAGTTGCGCAGCACGAAATCCTGCATCGCCGCCCGGATCCACCAGCCGGCATAGGTCGAGAATCGCACCTCGCGATCGGGATCGAAGCGGGTGGCGGCCTCCAGCAGGCCGACATGGCCTTCCTGGATCAGGTCGGCCGGGGCAAAGCCGTAGGCACGGAACCGGCCGGCCATCGACACCACCATCCGCATGTGCGAGCGGGTGAGCATGTGCAGCGCGGCTTCGTCGCGCTCGTCACGCCAGCGCCGGGCCAGATCCTGCTCGTTGTCGCGTTCCAGATAAGGTGCGGACATGGCCGCGCGGATGAGCGACTGGTTCTCGCGGTCGAGGCGGGCCATCGTCGTGTCCTCCTGTTCGCTTGCGCCGACGATACGGCATCTCGTCTACGCCGGCATCGCCCGTCCGGTTCAGTCCGTCGCCCCGGTTCCCGCCCGGTGCGCAAGGGGTGACGAGGCTCGCATCGCGCCATGGCGATCGATCACCCGACAGTTTTCCGCTCTCCACGCGCGAGACGGCGGTTTCGGTCCCGGAATGGCACAAAAAAACCGCCCGGGCCGCGAAGGGTCCGGGCGGTTCAAATTCCTGTGATGCGGTGAAAGCGGTCAGGGAAGACAGCCGAGACACCCGGACGCCAATCCGGCCGGCCCCGTCCGGGACGGCCGGTGCGTCCCGGGCAAGGCAGCAGCCCTTCTCAGGCGGCCTCTTCCTCGACGCCCTCTTCCTCGACGACTTCCTCGCCGCGACCCGCGATGCGGCGCGGGCTCTTGGTCAGGTTGTCCTCGATGCGGCGCACCGCCTCGGTCTCGGTGATGCGGAGCACCGTCGAGATCTCGCGCGACATCCGGTCGAGCGCGGCTTCATAGAGCTGCCGCTCGGAATAGGACTGCTCCGGCTGCGAGCTGGCGCGGTGCAGGTCGCGCACGACCTCGGAAATGGCGATCAGATCGCCGGAATTGATCTTGGCTTCGTATTCCTGGGCCCGGCGGCTCCACATGGTGCGCTTGACGCGGGCGCGACCCTTGATGGTCTCCAGCGCCTTGTCGACCACGTCATTCTCGGCGAGCTTGCGCATGCCGACCGCTTCGGACTTGTGGGTGGGGACCCGGAGGGTCATCTTGTCTTTTTCGAAACTGATCACGAACAGATCGAGCTTCAGCCCGGCGATTTCCTGTTCTTCGATCGCGACGATCTGTCCGACGCCGTGAGCTGGATAAACGATGAATTCACTCGTCTTGAACCCGTTCCGATGGGCGGTCTTCTTGCTCGTGGCCATTCGTTTCATCACTCCATCGCCGCGCCGGAACGAAAGACGTCGTCTTTGTGCACCGGCACCGAGGAGGTCGGACCGGACGGGAGGAATGCGCAAAGATTGACGTTTCGGATCACATATCAACCGTATGGATCCGCAGTGCCGGCGAGCTCTCGCGTTGTTCAGCCGATCCGGGTTACGGCCCATCTCGCATACGCCGGAGGGGGGAAGACACCCCGGCGCCCTGATTGATCCGGGGCAGACCGATCAAGGAAAAGGCCCTCATCGGGGCGCGATCACGAATGGGACAGATTGTCGACTGCCAATGGTGAGATAGCACACAACGGGCTGAATTGGAAGCCCTTTCGGGCCGGCACGCCGGGGGGACCCGTCGTTGCCAGCCTGCCGCATCCCTCGTTTGCCGGCTTTGGACGGGCCTCCGTCCGCGGCCGGCAGCTGCCGTCTCAGTCGCCGCCGCCGGGCTTGGGCGAAAACAGCGTCTCGAACTTGTCGGGAACGCCGTCCATGTCCTTGGCATCGGCCGGCGCATCCTTGCGCGCGGTGATGTTCGGCCAGACGGAGGCGTATTCGGCGTTGATCTTCAGCCACTTGTCGAGGCCGGACTCGGTGTCCGGCTTGATCGCCTCGGCGGGGCATTCCGGTTCGCAGACGCCGCAGTCGATACACTCGTCGGGATGGATGACGAGCATGTTCTCGCCTTCGTAGAAGCAGTCGACCGGACACACTTCCACGCAGTCCGTGTACTTGCAGCGGATGCAGTTGTCAGTGACGACATAGGTCATGGGTCGGCTCCCGAGGACGAGGTCAAGGTCTCATCGAGGCGGTGCGTAACGGAGTTTGCCGGGAGAGGCAAGGGGGGTTCGTCACAACGCAGCTGCCCGCCAAATGCCGCGACAGGCAGGATTTTCCACGCTTTCGCGCCGGGTTGGAACGCAGGCGCCGCCGGATGGCCCGGGTGCGCGACCATATGGTGCCGCAAGCCCGCCGGGCGAAAGAAGCGCAAAGCGGCCGGGACCGGCTGCATGGCTGCCCTGCGGCCCCTGCAGCGCAAGGCCGTTCAGAAGCCGCCCTCGTCATACTGGCGGCGCGCCTTCTTGGTGGGGCGTCCCTCGCCGCGCACGGGAACCGGCGCCGTCGCGACTGGCTCGTCGGCCCCCGCCTCGCGCGGCGGCGGCGCGGGCGACAGGTCCTCGTAGAGCAGTGCCGCCTCGGGCGCCGGCCCGCGCCGGCTGCCCAGCGCCAGCACCTTCAGCACCCGGACCCGGGACCCGAGCGGAAAGGTCAGCACGTCGCCGATCTTGAGGGCATGGGCCGGGCTGTCGATCTTGTCGCGGTTGACCCGCACCTGACCGGAGGCGGCCAGCGTCGCCGCGAGCGTGCGGCTCTTCACCGCCCGCACGAACCAGAGCCACTTGTCGACCCGGATCCGATCGTCCCGCATCGGCCTCGCCCGGTTGGGGTCGCGCTCACTTCTTGCGCGAGCGCGCTTCCATGTCGGCCTTCAGGCTGCCAGCGCCGCAAAGGGTGAATCCGGATCGGCCGGGCGCTCGCGCCGCTGCGGACGCTCCGCCGGCTTGCCGCCACCGGCGGGTGCCCCCTTCTTGTCGGACTTGTCGAAGCGCGGACGATCGGTGCGACCGCCCCTGCCCTCGCCGCGCCCTTCGCCTCTGTTGTCTCCCCGGCCCTCGCCGCCCCGGTTCTCGCCGCCCCGGTTCTCGCCGCCGCGGTGGCCGCCTTCGGCCCCGCCAGCCGCCGCGCCGTCGCGACCGGCCGGCTCGGAGCGGCGCTGTCCGCCGCCGTGACGCTGTTCGCCGCGCCCTTCGGGGCGACGGTCGCCGCGACCCTCCGGCCGTGCGTCGGGTCGCCGGCCACGATCGAAGCGGCCGGGCCGCCAGATCTCGATTTCCTTCTCGACCTCGACGAGGTCCGCGCTGGCGTCGGACGCGGGGGCCCCGGCTCCGGCAGCCTCCGTCTCGGCCACCGCCGGAGCGGAATCGCCGATCGCACCCGGCATCTCCACCGCGTGGGCTGCAACGTCCGCCTCGGCCGCAAGGGCCTCTGCCGTCACGGTCTCGGTCGCGTCTTCCGAGGCGACAGGAACGTCCGCCACGGCGCCGTCGCCGGTTGCCGGCACATCGGAGCCGGTCTCGGCGACGGCAGATGCCTCCGCCGGGGTCCCTTCCGGCGGAACGTCCGCGGAAGCAGCCGCCACGGGCGCGTCAGCCTCCGGCGCCGATGGCGCCGCCGCCACGGCTTCACTCGCCGCCATCGCCGGCATACCGGCCGAAATGCCGCCCACGTCCGCATCGGCGCCCTCGGCCGACACGTCCGCCGGCTTCGGCTCCATCACCTTCACGGTGCGCTTCTCGAGCCGGTAGCCCAGCCCGCGCAGGATCGAGGCGAAATCCTCGCCCGCGCAGCCGAGCAGCGAGGTCATCGCCACGGTCACCGTGAAGCCGCCGCCCTGGGGGATGCCGCCGTCCGGCGGCGTCGCGCCATCGGTCGCTTCCACGCCACCAGCGGGCGGATGATGTCGGCAAGGCGTTCCAGAATGTCGAGGCGCACCGCGCGCGGACCGGCGACGCGGAAGCGACCAGCCGGTAGAGCACCTTGTCGAAGGTCGGATCGACCGTGATCGAGGTCCGGCCGGAGGCCGACAGCGCCGGCAGTTCGGCAAGGCCCGCCATGTCGAGGCTGCCGTGCTTCAGCGCCCACAGCAGCGCGACGAGGCTGGCCGGCGCCGGCTTCAGCAGCGCCGGGACGTAGATGTGATAGGCGCCGAAGCGGACGCCGTATTTGCGAAGCACCGCGCGGGCGCCCTGGTCGAGCGCCTTGATGTCGTCGGCCACTTCCTGGCGCTCCAGCGTGCCGAGCGCCTCGACCATGCGGAAGGCCACGCCTCGGGCGATGCCATCGAGGTCGGCCGCGTCGCGCAGGTCGATCAGCGGCTTCAGCAGCGTGGTGATGTGGTTGGCAAGCCAGGTCTGCAGCCGGGCGGTCACCGCCTCCAGCGAGGGGCCGGTCAGCTGCTCGTCGGCCAGGAGCACGATCTGCGGCTTCAGCGCGTTCTCGCCGGCCACCAGCCGCGCCACCGGCTGGCCGAGCCAGCGCAGCGTGGCGTCGGACGAGAGCACGATGTCCTCGTTCGGGGCGCGCGACAGCCGCTCGGCCCGCTTGTCGAACTCGCCGGCCAGTGCCTTGGCCGCCGCGGTCCGGATCGCCTTGCCGTCCTGGCCATCGCCACTCTGGTCGGGAACGAACCGGAATCCATGGAGCTCGCCGACGTGCTGGCCTTCGACGTGCACGGCGCCGTTCTCGTTGATCTCGGCTTCAAGCATGGCGTTTTCTCTCAAACGTTTCATCAGGACGGAGGTGCGGCGATCGACGAAGCGCTGGGTCAGTCTCTCATGAAGCGCATCGGAGAGTCGGTCCTCGATCTCCCGCGCGCGATCCTGCCAGTGCACCTGATCGTCGAGCCAGCCCTGCCGGTTCGCCACATACGTCCAGGTCCGCACCTGCGCGATCCGCGCGGAAAGAGTGTCTATATCGCCATCGGTGCGGTCGGCATAGGCCAATTGTCGGGCGAACCAGTCGTCCGGGATGCGACCGCCGGCCGCGACGTAGGAATAGAGCGTGACGACGAGGTCGCCGTGCTGGGCCGGGGAGATGCGGCGGAAGTCCGGCACCTGGCAGACGTCCCACAGCAGCGCCACCGCGGCCTTGCCCACGGCAAGGTCGCGGACCTCATCGTGGCGCAGCGCGAACTCCAGCGCGCCCTGGTCCTCGCCGGTCGGCGCGCGGGTCAGGCCCTCCCGGGTCGGCACCACGTCGAGCGAGCGGCGCAGCATGTCGACGCTGGAAAAATCGAGCGCGGCGTTGCGCCACTGGAACATGCGCAGCGGCTCGAAGTCGTGGCTTTCGATCGCCCGCACCAGATCCTCGTCGAAGGCCGACACCTGGCCGGTGACGCCGAAGCTGCCGTCGTTGAGGTGGCGGCCGGCGCGCCCGGCGATCTGGCCGAGCTCGGAGGGCGTCAGGTCGCGATACTGGAAGCCGTCGAACTTGCGGCGCTGGGCAAACGCGACGTGGCCGACATCGAGGTTGAGGCCCATGCCGATCGCGTCGGTGGCCACCAGGAAGTCGACGTCGCCCGACTGGAACAGCTCCACCTGCGCGTTGCGGGTGCGCGGCGACAGCGAGCCCATCACCACCGCCGCCCCGCCGCGCTGGCGGCGGATCAGCTCGGCGATGGCGTAGACCTCGTCGGCGGAAAAGGCGACGACCGCCGAGCGGCGCGGCAGCCGGGTGATCTTCTTCGGCCCGGCATAGACCAGCTGCGACATGCGCGGCCGGCCGATGACCGACACGCCCGGCAGCAGCTTTTCCACCAGCGGACGGGCGGTCGCCGCCCCGAGCAGCAGCGTCTCGCCGCGCCCGCGCATGTTGAGGATTCGGTCGGTAAACACGTGGCCGCGGTCGAAGTCGGCGGCCAGCTGCACCTCTCGATGGCGACGAAGCTGAGATCGAGATCGCGCGGCATCGCCTCGACGGTGCAGATCCAGTAGCGCGCGCCGGGCGGGACGATCTTTTCCTCGCCGGTGACGAGCGCGACCTTGCCGACCCCGGCCCTTGCCGCAACACGCCCGTAGACCTCGCGCGCCAGCAGGCGCAGCGGGAGGCCGATGGCGCCGCTCTCATGGCCGAGCAGGCGCTCGATGGCGAGGTGGGTCTTGCCGGTGTTGGTCGGCCCGAGAACAGCCGTCACGTTCCGGGCACGCGGCGCCGGAAGGATCGGCGCTTTGGGGGCGAAGGTCATCAGCCGCGGCAGGTCCCGGATCTTGCTGAAAAGGTCACCGTCCGGCGGAGCTCCTGGAAGACGTCCCGCGGCGATGACACGCCCGTCTCTAGCACAGGCCGCCCCCCGCGTCTCGGATTTCTGCCCGCCGCCGGGTCGCGATTCGCCGGGCCCAGCCGGCACAAGAACGGGGATGGAACAAAACTGGAGCGAATCGGCGACCTGCAAGAATTCGCGCTTTGTTCACGACAAGATCCTGCGCGTGGCAGAGTCCCGGCTACCGGATCTTGAATCGAAGGACTCTGCGACCGAGTCTTTCGATTCTGCAGCATGAATCGCTGTCAAGCAGAAAGACTCGGCAAAAGTCCGAATGAAGAAAGGATTACTGACAGGAGGTTCGGCAAGACTCTCCGCGTTAACCATTTCTACTTTTCGGGCAGGAGCGGGAACAGGACCGGCACGAATCGGCGATTCATCGATGTTCCCGCTTCGATCCCTACGAGATGTTGTGTCGATTCGGACACGGGCACCGAGAACAGCCCCGCCCTGCCCCGTGATACCCGCCGGCGGTGAGCGCACGGTTAACGCGGCCGTGCCGTTTCGGGACAGGCCACCCGAGGGCGAGGCGAGCGCCGGGAAGGCGGCTCCTGGCGGCGACGCCCGGAAACGACGAAAGCCCCGCCGGGCGGACCGGCGGGGCTTTCGGAACCGGATGCGAGAAGGGTGCGACTAGTTCGCGGCCTGGGTGGAGCCGCCGTCGACGCCTTCGAGGCGCGAGGCCTGGACGATGAGCATGCCGCGCATGGTCTTCACCGCGATGCGGTAGGGCAGCATCACCTTGCCGCCCGAGGCGGGCACCAGCCACATCTCCAGATCCCGGTTGTCCTTCATGAACTGGGTGGACTTCTTGTTGGCCCGGTGGCCGGAGACCGGCACCCAGCGCGCCTGGCAGACGACCGCCGGACCGGTGTAGCCCTCGGTCTTGACCTCCTGCTTCTCCTTGTAGGAGAGCTTGATGTCGTAGCGGGTCCAGCCGTCGAAGATCGGCAGCGTGCGGTCGCAGGCGGCCTTGCCGGTGGCATCGGCCCCCGAGCGGACCGGAATGACCACCGCGCTCAGCGGGTCGACCACGTTGCGCTTGCTGGCCGCGGTGATCGGCACCCGGTCGTCCGCTTCGGACAGTTCCGGATAGCGCGCAGCTTGCGCACCTCGCTGCCCGACAGGCTCATGTCGACCTGGGTGATCTTCTCGCCGCGCGAGAACAGCTCGTAGCTAGCGGGCGAGGCCCGGGAGGCGAGAAGCTGGCCACGCGAGCTTGCCTCGCTCTCCTCCGAGGAGATGATCCGGGCCAGCCCGGACGTGGTGATCTGGACCTTGGCCGCATAGGCCGAGCCCTTGAGCTTGATGCCGAGCGTGCCTTGCGCGATCCGGAAGCCGGCGAAGGTGACGTCGTAGAGCGCCTTGACGTCCTCGGCGGCGGCCGGCGTTGCCGCCAGCAGGCCGGCGACGGCCGATGCCGCGACGCCGCGGGAGACCGAGCCGCGGGACAGGGACAGGTATCGTGAAGCAGAGAACACGCCGTAACCTCCAGAAGCAGCCCCGCCCCGGACCTTGACCAAGTTGAGAAACGGCGGCGGCCCGTCACACGGAACTCCGCCCGGCACTTGCGTCCGGATCCGCCTCGTACGGTCGATAACGACCGTCTGGCGCTGATGATCCGCCGGACATGGTAACCGATGCGTTAATTCGCAGGCGCCCGCCCGCGAATCGTTCGCCGCCCTTCGGCCCTCGCCTGAAGTCATTGTCCTCCATCGCGGCAGTGGTGTCGAGGGTTGACGGATGCGCAGCCCGACAGTATAGGAACAGCCACTTTTTCATCGGCTGCCCCCGCGGGGACGGCCCGGTGGGCGCGTGCGTCATCTTCCGCAAGGGCCGTCCGATCAGGATAGCCGAAGCGGAGCGACATGGCCACGGACCCTGTCCGGGCCACACGGCCCAAGCAAGCAAGAGGACTCCACGATGCTCGGCGGTGCGAACTGACCGGAAAGGCCGTTCAGAGCGGCAACAACGTGAGCCACGCCAACAACAGGACGCGGCGTCGGTTCCTTCCCAACCTGTGCTCGGTCACGCTGATCAGCGAGGCGCTCGGCCAGAGCGTCCGTCTGCGCGTGTCGGCCAACGCCCTGCGCTCGGTCGAGCACCGCGGCGGTCTCGACGCCTTCCTCACCAAGTCGGCCGAGGACGAGCTGTCGCTGCGCGCCCGCCTGCTGAAGCGCCAGATCGCCAAGAAGGCCGAAGAGACCGCCGCCGCGGCCTGAGGCCACGCGAAGCTCTTCTCGACCTGATGATGCGACGTCCCGGCCGATGCAGATCGGCCGGGCGTTTTCGTTTGACCGGATCGACGAACCGATCCACCCCTTGTTCGTGACTGCCCCAAGGAGCCCGCCATGACCTTCGGCCTCGATCGCCGCGTCCTGCCCTCGATCGCCGCCATGTGCGTCGTGGTGGTCGCCTCGAACATCCTCGTCCAGTATCCCTTCGAGCCCTTCGGCATGGCGGACATCCTGACCTGGGGCGCCTTCACCTACCCCTTCGCCTTCCTCGTCACCGACCTCACCAACCGCTGGTACGGGCCGAGGATCACCCGCCGGGTGATCTACGCCGGCTTCGCGGTCGCCGTGCTCCTGTCGCTGTGGCTGTCGGACCCGCGCATCGCGCTCGCCTCCGGCGCGGCCTTCCTGTCGGCCCAGTTGCTCGACGTCGCGGTGTTCAACCGCCTGCGGCAGGGCTCGTGGTGGCGCGCGCCGCTCGCCTCCTCGACCATCGGCTCCGCCTTCGACACGGTCGTGTTCTTCTCGCTCGCCTTCGCCGGCACCGGCCTGCCGTGGACGACCTGGGCGCTCGGCGACTTCGCCGTGAAGATGCTGGTCGCCCTCGCCGCGCTGGTGCCCTATGCGAGCCTGATGAATGCGGTGAAGCCGTTCCGCGCCCAGTCGGCCGGCTGAACCGGCTCCGGCGGCCTCACGCCGGACGCAGCACCTTGTAGCGCGAGCCGACGAGGCCGGACGGATAGGCCGTCGTCCCGATGTGGGCGAGTGGGATGTCGGCGGCGAGCGGCCCGAACAGCGGCCGCCCCGCGCCGATCAGCACCGGAATGCGGGTGATCAGCAGGTCGTCGATCAGCCCCGCCCCGAGAAACGACCGGATCACCGCGCCGCCGTCGACATAGACCCGCCGCCAGCCGCGCGCGGCAAGGCGCGCCATCAGCTCCTCCGGCGCCTGCCGGCTGATCTCGACGTCGTCGGCAAGGCGCTCGGGCACGGCCTCGAGGCTCTGGCTCAGCACGATCATCGGCTTCACATAGGGCCAGGGATCGAAGCCCTGCACCGCCTCGAAGGTTCCGCGCCCCATCACCACGCCGTCCACCGAGGCCATGAACGCATCGAAGCCGTGATCCTCGGCAAGATCCGCCGGATCCGGCAGCCAGTCGAGGCGGCCGTCCGGCCGCGCGATGTAGCCGTCGAGACTGGTGGCGATGAAGACATGGCCGGTGATCATGACGCCTCTTCCCGATTCTGGTCGCGTCCATCCTCCTACTCGGCCAGCACGAATTCCAGATAGAGCGTGCGCTGCAGGACCGAATGGTTGTCGTCGGAGACCAGCGACAGCCGCGTGCGGCCCGCCGCGTCGCGCCAGACGGCGAGACCCTCCATGTTGTCGATCTCGTGGGCAAGGCTCGCCTCCACCAGCACCTTCCCGTCGAGGCGGGCGCCGGGGCGGATGTCCCGGCCGGGGATGCGCCGCAGGCGCATGCCGACGCCATAGGAGAAGCCGAAACGCCGTTCGAGGATCAGGAGATCGCCGCCCGGCAGGAAGACGGCATCGGTAACGGAATAGCCGTCCGACAGCGCAACGGTGAAGGACGGCGCGGCGCGCTGGTCGCGCGTGCCTTGCCGGAAGATCCAGCCCGGGCTGTCCGCCTCGCCTTTCGGCGCCTGCTCGGCGATGGCGAGGAACCGGCCGGCGAGCCGGCTGCCCTTCGGCGCCACGGCGATGCTCTCCAGCCCGGCATTGCCGTCGATCCGGCGCACCTCGCGCGGCAGGTCGAGCTTTTCGAGTTCGCCGATCCATCCGTCGGCGCCGATGACGCCGCGGGCCACGCGGGGACTGCCTTCCAGCGACACGTAGGCAACCGCCTGGCCGTCCTCCATCACGAGATCAAAGCCCTCGGTGTCGAGGTCGCTCTTGCGGCTCATGCGCTGGTCGGCGATCACCAGCGCCCGGATGGCGGCATCGGCCAGCCCCACCGGACGGTCCTCCGCGTTGCGGACGAGCCGCGCACGCAGCTCGACGCCGTCATCGCTGAGTGCCCGCAGCCGGGTGCCGTCCCGCGACAGGACGAGGGCGGAGAGGCCGCCGAGCCGGCCGGTCGGATCGACGATCTCGAAGCCGCCGACATAGTCGAGGCGGCCGATGCGCGGATCGTCGTCGCCGACGATGCGGAAGCTCGGCAGCGGCGCAAACCGCAGCGAGGCGAGCGCCTCCGGTCCGTCCCGCGCCGCGGCGGGGGAAAGCCCTGCGGCAAGCGCACACGCGACAAGGCCGACCCGCGCCGCGGCAAGCGCGCGGCGCAGCGTCACCGCCGTCCCGCCGCCCGGGCGCCGCGGCCGCGGGCCGCCGCCCGGCCGGAGGTCTGGTCCTCGAACAGGCTGGCGAGCTGGTCGGTCATGGCGCCTGCCAGTTCCTCGGCGTCGACGATGGTCACGGCACGGCGGTAGTAGCGCGTCACGTCATGGCCGATGCCGATGGCTATCAGCTCCACCGGCGAGCGCGTCTCGATCTCCTCGATGACGAAGCGCAGGTGCCGTTCCAGATAGTTGCCGGGATTGACCGACAGGGTGGAATCGTCGACCGGCGCGCGTCGGAGATCATCATCAGGATCTTGCGGTTCTCCGGCCGGGCCAGCAGGCGCTTGTGCGCCCAGTCCAGCGCCTCGCCGTCGATGTTCTCCTTCAGCAGCCCCTCGCGCATCATCAGGCCGAGGTTGCGCCGCGCCCGGCGCCAGGGTGCGTCCGCGGCCTTGTAGACGATGTGGCGCAGGTCGTTCAGCCGGCCCGGCGCTATCGGCTTGCCGGCGGCCAGCCACGCCTCGCGGCTCTGTCCGCCCTTCCACGCCTTGGTGGTGAAGCCGAGGATCTCGACCTTGACGCCGCAGCGCTCCAGCGTGCGGGCCAGAATGTCGGCGCAGGCGGCAGCCACCGTGATCGGCCGGCCGCGCATCGAGCCGGAATTGTCGAGCAGCAGCGTCACCACCGTGTCGCGGAAGTTGGTGTCGCGCTCCATCTTGAAGGCGAGCGGCTGCATCGGGTCGGTGACGACGCGGGTGAGCCGCGCGGTGTCGAGCAGGCCCTCCTCCAGATCGAAGTCCCAGCCGCGGTTCTGCTGCGCCATCAGCCGGCGCTGCAGCCGGTTGGCGAGGCGCGCGACCGCGCCCTGCAGGTTGACGAGCTGCTTGTCGAGGTAGCCGCGCAGCCGGTCGAGCTCGGCCGCGTCGCACAGGTCTTCCGGCCGGGTGACCTCGTCGAAGCGGGTGGTGTAGACGCGGTAGTCGCTGACCGGCGGCAGGTTGGTGAACGGCAGCTCCTGGCGGCGCGCCTCGCCGGCGTCGCGCGAATCCTCGGCGCTCTCCTCGTCCATCGTGTCTTCGGCGAGCGACGCCTCGGTCTCGCTCTCCCCGGCCTCCTGGTCCTCGCCGGCGGCCTCCTGCTCCTGCGGCGCGCTCTCGCGGCTCGCCTCGTCCTCCTCGCTGTCGCCGCGGGTCTGGTTGTCCGTCTCCTCGGTGTTCTCGCCCTCCTGGTCGTCCTCGGCAGGCTCCGGCTCGCCACCGAGTTCCTCGCCCATGTCGAGCGAGGTGAGGAGATGGCGCACGGCGCGGGCAAAGTCGCGCTGGCTGGCCAGCGTCGTGGCGAGGCGGTCGAAATCGCCGCCGGCCTTGTCCTCGACGAACTTGCGCCAGAGATCGACCAGCGCCCGCGCGCTCGGCGGCGGCGCCTTGCCGGTCAGCTTCTCGCGCACGATCAGCGCCAGCGCGTCCTCGAGCGGCGCGTCGGCCTGCTCGCGCACCTCCTGGAAGTTGCCGCGGAAGTAGCGGTCCTCCAGCATCGCCTCCAGATTGGACGAGACGCCGGCCATGGCTTTTGCGCCAAGCGCCTCGCAGCGCGCCTGCTCCACCGCCTCGAAGATCGCCCGCGCCTTCTGGCCCTCGGGGCAGAGGTCGCGGTGGACCGACGGGTCGTGGGAGGCAAGCCGCAGCGCCATGGAGTCGGCAAGCCCGCGCGAGACGGCGATGTCGGCCGCCGTCAGCCGCCGCGGCGGTTCGGGCAGCCGGGCGCGATGACCGGAAAGGCTCGGCCGGTCGGTGGCAAACGTGACCTCGAGGTCGGCGTCGCCCGAGATGGCGCGCATCGTCGTGCCGATCGCCCGCTTCAGCGGTTCGGTCGGCGTCGCGGTCTTTCCCGGTCCGGGCTTCACGGCCATGTGGTCTTCATCCGGTTGTCAGAGGTCCGCGCCCCCGGGCATCACCCGGCGGGGACCGTTCTTGGCGCGGCGGCGTCGCTCAGCCGAGCACCATGTTCACCGCGCTCTCCGGCAGTTCGGTGCCGAAGCAGCGCTGGTAGAACTCGGCGACGAGCGGCCGCTCCAGTTCGTCGCACTTGTTGAGGAAGGTGACGCGGAAGGCAAAGCCGAGGTCGCCGAAGATCTCGGCATTCTCGGCCCAGGTCAGCACCGTGCGCGGGCTCATCACCGTGGAGAGGTCGCCGTTGATGAAGGCCGAGCGGGTCATGTCGGCGAGCCGCACCATCTTGCCGACGGTCTGCTTGCCCTTCTCGCCGGTGTAGTGCTTGGCCTTGGCCAGGATGATGTCGACTTCCTTGTCATGCGGCAGGTAGTTCAGCGTCGTCACGATCGACCAGCGGTCCATCTGACCCTGGTTGATCTGCTGGGTGCCGTGATAGAGGCCCGACGTGTCGCCGAGGCCGACCGTGTTGGCGGTGGCAAACAGCCGGAAGGCCGGATGCGGGCGGATCACGCGGTTCTGGTCGAGCAGCGTCAGCTTGCCGGCCACTTCCAGCACGCGCTGGATCACGAACATCACGTCCGGACGGCCGGCGTCATACTCGTCGAACACGAGCGCGACATTGTTCTGCAGCGCCCACGGCAGGATGCCGTCGCGGAATTCGGTGACCTGCTGGCCGTCGCGCACCACGATCGCGTCCTTGCCGACGAGGTCGATGCGGCTGATGTGGCTGTCGAGGTTGACGCGCACCAGCGGCCAGTTCAGCCGGGCGGCGACCTGCTCGATATGGGTCGACTTGCCGGTGCCGTGATAGCCCGAGACCATCACGCGGCGGTTGTGGGCGAAGCCGGCGAGGATGGCGAGCGTGGTCGCCTTGTCGAACAGGTAATCGGGATCGAGATCCGGAACGTGTTCGCTCGGCGTGGAATAGGCCGGCACCGTCAGGTCGCTGTCGATGCCGAACACCTGGCGGACCGATACCCGCGTGTCGGGAAGCGGGGCCGTCTCGGTCGTCTTGGAA
The DNA here is from genome assembly GCF_001720135.1 of Methylobrevis pamukkalensis. Classification (GTDB taxonomy): domain Bacteria; phylum Pseudomonadota; class Alphaproteobacteria; order Rhizobiales; family Pleomorphomonadaceae; genus Methylobrevis; species Methylobrevis pamukkalensis. Next base: position 1,317 of record NZ_MCRJ01000070.1, on the reverse strand, counting down.
CTCATGGAACCTCCGTGGGTCGCGCCAAGGGCGGCGCGGCCGTGTCGTCTTCCCGAACCGCCGTTTTCAGCAGAAACCGGCGGACTTCAGGTAGTTATAGGCTTGGATGATCTGCCGCAACCTGTCCTCCAGCGAACGGTCGCCGCCGTTGGCATCCGGGTGGTGGCGCTTGACGAGAAGCTTGTATCTTGCCTTGATTTCCGCCTTGTCCGCGCCCTCGTCAAGTCCCAGATCGTCGAAGGCCTTTTGCTGCAGCGGCGTCAGCCGCCGTCGCAGCGGCATAACAGTTTCGTCCGGCTTTGCCCGGGCGCGCGCCCCGTGGAAGATGCCGAAGGGGTCGTTGATCGTCTCGTCGTCGAGCGGCATGCCCCGCGTCGGACCCGAGCGGCGGCCTGACGGATCGGGCCCCTCGGCCGCGGTGCGGTTGACGCCCATGCGCCAGGTCGGCCGATGGCCGGTCGCCGCATCCTTCTGGTAGGAGATCACCGCGTCGTCGGGCAGGCCCTGGAAATAGTTGTAGGACTTGTTGTAGTCGCGGACGTGGTCGATGCAGAAGTTGAAATACTGCCCTTCGCGGCCGCGGCCCTTCGGCGCGCGGTAGGCGCCGGGCGCGTCGCAGCCATCCCACTCGCAGGCGGGGTTGACGTCGCGCGCAACGCGTTCCGCGTCGGGCTTGACCCGGATCCGGTCGAAGAGTTTTGAATCGAGCTTCATGGTCGGTCAAGTATGGTGCGCCGGCGGCCCTGCGGCAAGCGCGCGCCGGGCATAGGACGCAGACGACCTGCGCGGAACCCGTTCGCGGGCATGTTCGCCCGACCGGCAACCCGATCACCGCCGATCCGATCCACCAACCATCAGGACCCAGACGCGATGACCACCCGACGCGACCGCATCGTCGCCGCGCTCACCGGCGCCTTCGCCCCGACCCGCCTTTCGGTGGTCGACGAATCCCACCTTCACGAGGGCCACGGCGGCTGGCGCGAGAGTGGCGAGACCCATTTCCGCGTGGCGATCGCCGCCCCCGCCTTCGCCGGCAAGACCCGCCTTGCCCGGCACCGCATGGTCAACGAGACGCTCGCCCCGGAATTTGCCGCCGGCCTGCACGCGCTGGCCATCGAGGCCGGCGAGGCCTGACGGCGCGACGGGCTGACCGACAGACCGACAGACGGAGGCGGGTGGCCGTTCCGGCCCCCCCGGATGCCCGATGCCAGCCTCGGCGCGTGGTCCCTGCCGCCCCTGGCGAAGGGTCAGGCATGTATTGCCGCGAGGACCGCCCCCGCCGTCCGGTCGAAGCGAAAGTCATCGTTGACATTGTCT
>NZ_MCRJ01000069.1 GCF_001720135.1 Methylobrevis pamukkalensis | reverse complement strand
AACACCGCCCGATCTAATTGCCGAGATCTGCACCTTGTTCTCAGAGATTCCAAGTGTTCGCGCGATATCACTCCTTACGGTTCGCAGCCCCGCTTCGCCAGTCTGTATGCGACCATCTCCAATGGCCAAATCATATCACTCCGTCACGATCAGCCCGTCCCGCAACCCGCCGAGCTTGGCGAGCTGGACGAGGCGCTTGCGCACCCGGTCGGCGTCGAGGCTGGCGAGGGTCTTCGGGATCACCAGCAGCAGGCGCTCGCCGTCCGACTCCACCCGCGTCTGCGGCACGATGCCCGGCATCGAGGCCGACAGCATGTAGGCGAGCCGCAGCACGGCGCCGAGCGTGCGGGCGCGTTCCTTCATCCGGGTGCTGGCCAGCTCGCGGATGCGCGGGCTCAGGGCCTCGTCGACGATGCCGACATGGCGGAAGTAGTTGGACAGCGCCAGATAGGCCCGGCCGGGGTGGTCGATGCCGATGAAGGCGCCGTGGGCGATCAGGTTCAGGCTCTGCTCGCCGCGATAGTCCGGATGGGCGCGCCAGCCGAGGTCGGAGACGAGGCAGGCGGCGGCGCGCAGCCGCTTCTCCTCCGCGCTCTCGGCAATGCCGAGGGCGGCGAATGCCTGGGCCGACCAGCCGATCAGCTCCTCCGCATGGCGCGGCGAGCGCGAGCGCAGATAGGCGAGTTCGGCGGCCGCCTCGATCAGCGGATCCTCCATCCGCTCCTCGGCGGAAAGGAGGTCGAACAGATGGCCTTCGCGCACGCCGAGTGCCGAGATCACCACCTTCGACGGCTGGATCGTCCGCATCACCTGCTCGAGCACCAGCGCGCCGAAGGGCAGCAGCGCCCGGCGCGACTTGGAGACGACACCGATCTGGTCGATGCTGGCCGGATCGCGCCGCGCGACGATCCGCGCGAATTCGAGCGCCTCCTCGGCGTCGATCTCGTAGGCGTGCATCACATGCAGCGGATAGCCGATCTCGAACATGTGCAGCCGCGCCAGCGAGCGCCACGTGCCGCCGACCGCGTAGAACGGGTGGCCGGCGCAGGGCATGCTCGCGGCCGCATCGGCGAGGCTTTCGGCCACGATCTTCTCGGCCTTGCGGATCGAGCCCTCGGCCGCCTCCTCCAGACGGATGCCGCCGAGCGGGAAGGTGCGGCCGGCGCCGACCTCGCCCGCGTCGAGCTGGACGAGTTCGAGGCTGCCGCCGCCAAGGTCGCCGACGATGCCGGTCGGCTTCACGAAGCCGGAGGCGACGCCGAGGGCGGACAGCCGTGCCTCGTCGCGCCCGACAGCAGCTGGAGCTTCGCACCGCAGATCTCCTCGACCGCGGCGATGAAGTCGGCGCCGTTGCTGGCGTCGCGCACGGCGGCGGTGGCGAGGATGTGGATCTCGACGCAGCCCTCGATGTCGGCGAGGAACCGGAAGCGGCGGATCGAGACCAGCGCCTCGGCCACCGTGTCCTCGGCGAGGCGTCCGGTCTTGCCGACGCCGCGCCCCAGACCGGCGAGCGTCTTCTCGTTGAAGAGGACGGTCGGCGCGCGGCAGAGACGTTCGTAGATGACGAGACGGACGGAGTTGGAGCCAATGTCGATGACGGCGATCGGCCCCCGTCCGGACAGGCGTCCGGGAGCCATGTTGCCGTCAAGAGCGCCGGTTGCGACGTAGGATCGGCTTGGGAGAATCGGTTTCAAGAGACTGTCCACGACCTGACAATGACGGGTTCGTCATGAAATACTGGTGGGCGTTGAACGGTTCCTCGCCCTCTTCCACGACGATACGCTCGTGACTCCCGTCCGACAGCAAACGCCAGCTCTGCTGGTTGTCCCGCATGTTGGCGACCATGATCTGGTCGAGAACCTGCTCGTGGACGGACTGGGTCGTCAGCGGAACGATGGCCTCGACGCGCCGGTCGAGGTTTCGAGGCATCAGGTCCGCCGAACCGATGTAGACCCTCGCGCGATCCGAGGGAAGCCCGTGGCCGTTGCCGAAACAGTAGATGCGGCTGTGCTCGAGGAAGCGGCCGACGATCGACTTGACCCGGATATTCTCCGAAAGCCCCGGGACTCCCGGCCGGAGACAGCAGATTCCGCGTACCACGATGTCGATCTGCACCCCGGCCCGGCTGGCCTTGTAGAGGGCATCGATAATCTGTGGATCGACGAGCGAGTTCATCTTCAGCCAGATCTGGCCCGGGCGCCCGGCGTTGAGATGCTCGATCTCCGCCTCGATGTTGGAGATGATCGTCTGGCGCAGGGTCAGCGGCGACAGGCCGATGGCCGACAGCTTCTGCGGCTCGGCATAGCCGGTGATGTAGTTGAGATCCGCGCGACGTCGTGACCGATGGTCTTGTCGGCGGTGAAGAAGGAGAGGTCCGTGTAGATCCGCGCCGTGATCGGGTGGTAATTGCCGGTGCCGATATGGCAGTAGGTCGCAAGACCCTGCGGCTCGCGGCGAACCACCATCGACAGCTTGGCGTGGGTCTTCAGCTCGATGAAGCCGAACACCACCTGCACGCCGGCCCGCTCCAGGTCGCGCGCCCAGCGGATGTTGGCTTCCTCGTCGAATCGCGCCTTGAGCTCGACCAGCGCCGTCACCGACTTGCCGGCCTCGGCGGCCTCGACCAGCGCCCGCACGATCGGGCTGTCGTTGGAGGTGCGGTAGAGCGTCTGCTTGATGGCGACCACATCCGGATCGAGCGCCGCCTGCCGCAGGTACTGCACGACCACGTCGAAGGATTCGTAGGGGTGATGGATCACCAGATCCTTCTGGCGGATCGCGGCGAAGCAGTCGCCGCCATGCTCGCGCACCCGCTCGGGCGAGCGCGCCGCATAGGGCACGAACTTGAGGTCCGGCCGGTCCATGCCGACGAGCTGGCTGAGCTCGTTGAGCGCGAGCGCGCCGTTGACGAGGAACATCTCGTCGGTCGCGGTGCCGAGCGCGCTGGCGACGAAGTTGCGCAGGGCCACCGGCGTCGAGGATTCGAATTCCAGACGGATCACCGATCCGCGGCGGCGACGCTTCAGCGCGCTCTCGAACAGGCGGACGAGATCCTCGGCCTCTTCCTCCACTTCGAGGTCGCTGTCGCGGACCACGCGGAAGGCGCCCTTGCCGAGCACCTTGTAGCCGGGGAAGAGGCGCGAGATGAACTGGCTGACGAGCTGCTCGATGATCATGAAGCGCGCGACACCGGGCTCTTCGGCCCGGTCGGGCAGGCGCACGAAGCGCTCGATCTTCGAGGCCATGCGGATCAGCGCGTTCATCCGCTCGCCGTCGCGGACCCGCTCCAGCTCCAGCGCCAGCGAGAAGCCGAGATTGGGAATGAACGGGAAGGGATGCGCCGGGTCGATCGCGAGCGGCGTCAGCACCGGGAAGACGGCCGCAAGGAAATAGTCGTCGATCCACTCGAGCTCGGACTTCGTCAGGTCCGACGGCACCACGATCAGGATGTCCTTGGCGGCCAGGTCGGCACGCAGGGCCACCCACTGGCTCTGCTGCGCGGCCGCAAGGTCGGAGGCCGCATGGGAGATGCGATCGAGCTGGCCGGCCGGGGACAGCCCGTCGTCGCTGAGCGTGGTGATCCCCTCGCGCATCTGGCCCTTGAGGCCGGCGACGCGCACCATGAAGAACTCGTCGAGATTGTTCGCCGAGATCGACAGGAAGCGCAGCCGCTCCAGCAGCGGGTGGTTGGGATTGTCCGATTCCTCGAGGACGCGGCGGTTGAAGCCGAGCCAGGAGAGCTCCCGGTTGATGAAGCGCTCGGGCGAGTGCAGGAGATCGGCGGTCGGCGGCGTTGTGGCCGTCTCGACCATCTTCGCGCCTGTTTCCTCGTGCGTCGCGGCCTCGGGCAATTCCATAATCTGTCCCCTGAAAATCACTTCGGCGGCGCAATCTAGCGCGGCAATGTGAAGGTTCGACGAGACTATCAGGGATTCTCCGAAGTTTCACCGACAAGCCGGGCGGCCAGCGCCCGCGTGACCCGTCGCCCGAGAGCGAGCGAGGCACGGTCGAGGTCGTCGACGATGCGGTTGGCCGCATCGAAGGAGCGTTCGATCCGCGCGGTGAGATAGTCGACGACGTTGCGCTCCACCTCGATCTGCCGGTCGGCGAAGAGCTTCACCAGCAGCCGCGCGAGCAGGTCGTCGTCGGGGGGGCCGAGCCGCAGCGGCCGGGCCGCCCGCAGCCGCGAGGCAAGGTCCGGCAGGCTCACCGGCCAGTCGCCCGGCTCCCGGCGCGCCGTCAGCAGCAGATGGCCGCCCCGCTCGCGCACGGCGTTGATGAGGTGGAACAGCGCGGTCTGGTCGAGCCCCGGATCGTCGGCGTCCTCGACCACCACCGGCGCATGGCGAGCGCCAGCGGGTCGAGACCGGCAAGATCGGCCGCCGCAAACCGCCGCGCCCCGGCATGTTCGGCGAAGATCGCGGCCAGATGCGACTTGCCCGACCCCGCCGGTCCCAGCAGCAGCGTCACCGGCCCCGGCCATTCGGGCCAGGAGACGAGGCCGGCGAGCGCGGTGGCGTTAGCGGGGCCGACCACGAAATCCTCCCGGCCGAAGGCATCGGGATGAACCAGCGGGATCGGGATCTGCCGGGTCGTCTTCATCGCAGGCCGCGGCCCTTGTTGGGGTCGGTCGGCACCGAGTCGAGGCGCGGCCGGAATAGAGGGGGCTTTCCAGATATTTGGTCAGGCCGAAGCGGATCAGCACCGCGACGGCCGTGGAGGCCGGCACCGCGATCAGCATGCCGACGAAGCCGAACAGGGCGCCGAAGGCGAACAGCGCGAACATCAGCCAGACCGGGTGGAGGCCGACGCTGGAGCCGATCAGTTTCGGCTGCAGCACGTTGCCCTCGATGAACTGGCCGACCGCGAAGATGCCGACGACGATCGCGACCATCGTCCACTCCGGCCAGAACTGGAAGATGGCGACGCCGATCGCCACCACGCCGCCGAGCGCCGCCCCGATATAGGGAATGAAGCTGATCAGGCCGATGGCGATGCCGATCAGGAAGCCGAAGTTCAGCCCGACGATCACCAGCGCCGTTGCATAGAAGATGCCGAGCAGGATGCAGACCGAAACCTGGCCGCGCACGAAGTCGGACACGCCCTGGTCCATCTCGCGGGCGAGACGGCGGATGGTGTCCTGATGGTCGCGCGGCAGCAGCGCGTCGACCTTGGCAACCATGCGGTCCCAGTCGAGCAGGAGATAGAAGGCGACGACCGGCGTGATCACCAGCGCCGACACCAGCGACATCAGCATCTGGCCGCCGGTCAGCAGCGACGAGGCGATGTCGGTCAGCCATTCGCTGGCGCCGTTGAGCACCGATCCGATCGACGAGCGCAACTGGTCCTGCGAGATGTTGAACGTGTCGGCGATGCGCGGACCGGCCCGCTCGACCACGAAGGTCTGGAGCCAGGTGAGAAACGCGGGAAAGGCGGCGATCGCGGCGCTGATCTGGTTGGCCAGCAGCGGCACCACCAGCACGAACATCAGCACGATCACGAGCAGGAACAGCAGCACGATCACCAGGGTCGCGAACAGGCGCGACAGGCCCAGCCGCTCCAGCCGGTCGGCGACCGGGTCGAGCAGATAGGCCACCGCCATGCCGCCGACGAACGGCAGCAGGATGCCTGAGAACAGAAAGAGGAACAGGATCAGGCCGCAGGCCGCGGCGATCCAGAAGAGGAACTTGTTTCTGAGCGTCACGCCGGCCGGTCTCCAGATGGGATCGATGTCAGGACTGTCGGTGAAACCAGGGGTGATCACGGTCTGCGACAGGTCTGCCGCTCACTCGCGTCCGGCCGGCTCGCCCATGTGCCGTGCCCAGGAAACGAGGTAGGCCCCGGCCGACGTGATCGTCAAGACGGCAACCACCACCGTGCCGAGGGCGACGAGCACCGGCACGTCCCAGTCGAAGGCAAGAACGGCCAGCACCAGCGCCGCGACCGCGATCTGCGCCGCCGTGTTGGCCTTTGAAATCATCAGCGGCTCGATCGCTACCGGCCGTCCGACGATCCACGACAGCACCACCCCGCCGACGATCAGCACGTCGCGGCTGAACACCAGCACCACCAGCCAGGCCGGAATGACGCCGAGATAGCCGAGCGTGCCGTAGATCGACATCAGCAGCGCCTTGTCCGCGATCGGGTCGAGATAGGCGCCGAGCTCGCTCATCTGGTCGAAATGCCGGGCGATGATGCCGTCGACCGCGTCCGAGATCCCGGCCGCCACGAACAGCAGGAACGCGAGATCCATACGATCCTCGATCATCAGCAGGATGACGAAGGGGACGGCCACGAGGCGCAGGAGCGCGATGATGTTCGGAATGGTCAAACGCGGCACCTGATGAAATGGTTCTCGTGGTATGTGGCCCCGCCATGCCCCCTTGCAAAGCCCCCGCCGACGGCGCGCGCTGGCTTTTCCCCCGCCGGCTGGCGGCACCGTCGCCTTTCGACTTGTCAAATCCGGCGATTGCTGGTTTCTGCCGCAGATCACACGAGAGTTTCACCCGGAGAGCACGCCAGGATGACCGACGAGCGCAACGGCCTCACCTACCGCGACGCGGGCGTGGACATCGACGCCGGCAACCTGCTCGTCGAGCGGATCAAGCCGCTGGTCAAGGCGACGCGCCGCTCCGGGGCAGACGCCGACATCGGCGGCTTCGGCGGGGTGTTCGATCCGCGCGCGGCCGGCTTCAAGGATCCGGTGCTGGTCGCGGCCAACGACGGCGTCGGCACCAAGCTGCGCGTCGCCATCGAGGCCGATCTCCACGACACCGTCGGCATCGATCTCGTTGCCATGTCGGTCAACGACCTCGTGGTGCAGGGCGCCGAGCCCCTGTTCTTCCTCGACTACTTCGCCACCGGAAAGCTGTCGGTCGACACCGCCACCGCCGTCGTCGCCGGCATCGCCGAAGGCTGCCGCATTGCCGGCTGCGCGCTGATCGGCGGCGAGACCGCCGAGATGCCCGGCATGTATGCCGATGGCGACTACGACCTTGCCGGCTTTGCGGTCGGCGCGGCCGAGCGCGGCACCCTGCTGCCGCGCGCGGACGTCGGCCCCGGCGACGTGCTGCTCGGCCTTGCTTCCTCGGGCGTTCATTCCAACGGCTTCTCGCTGGTGCGCCGCATCGTCGAGCGCGAAGGCCTCGCCTACGGCGATCCCGCGCCCTTCGCGCCCGAGACGAGCCTCGGCGCGGCGCTGCTGGAGCCGACCCGCATCTACGTGAAGTCGCTGCTCGCGGCGCTCAAGGCGACGTCGGGCATCAAGGCGCTCGCCCACATCACCGGCGGCGGCTTCGTCGACAACATTCCGCGCGTGCTGCCGGCCGGCGTGTCCGTGCGCGTCGACCTGTCGGCGGTGCCTGCCCTCCCCGTCTTCGGCTGGCTGGCGAAGGCCGGCGGCATCGCCGAGAGCGAAATGGTGCGCACCTTCAACTGCGGGATCGGCATGGTGATCGTCGTTGCCGCCGACGACGCCGACAGGGTGGCAGAGGTTCTGACCGCCGAGGGCGAGACCGTCGTGCGCCTCGGCGCGCTGGAAGCCGATCCGGAAGGCCCGCGCACCCACTTCTCCGGCGCGCTGGCGCTGTGACGATGGCCGCGGACGGCCGCCGCCTGCGGGTCGGCATCCTGATTTCCGGCGGCGGCAGCAACATGGCCGCCCTGATTGCGGCGGCGGCACCTGAAGTTTTTCCGGCCGAGATCGCGGTGGTGATCTCGAACCGCCCCGACGCCGGCGGTCTTGCCAAGGCAGAGGCCGCGGGCATCGCCACCGAGGTGGTCGATCACAAGGCCCATGCCGACCGCGCAAGCTTCGACGCGGCGCTCGATGCGGCGCTCGCCGCCCACGGCGTGGACTTCGTCTGCCTTGCCGGCTTCATGCGGCTTCTGACCGAAGGCTTCGTCAACCGCTGGCGCGACCGGATGATCAACATCCACCCCGCCCTGCTGCCGCTGTTCAAGGGCCTGCACACCCATCAGCGCGCGATCGAGGCCGGCGTGCGCTTTCACGGCGCCACGGTCCACTTCGTCCGCTTCGGCATGGACGAGGGTCCGATCATCGTCCAGGGCGCCGTGCCGGTGCTGGCCGCCGACACGGCCGACAGCCTCGCGGCCCGCGTGCTGGGCGTCGAGCACCAAATCTATCCGCTGGCGCTGCGCCTCGTGGCCGAGGGGCGGACGCGGATCGTCGACGAGACGGTGGTGGTGGACGGCACGGGCGAAGCGCCTGATCCGGTGATCTGGCCGGCGGGCTGAGCCGCCGGCAAGATCTTTACGCCTTGAAGCAGGCGGCGATGCCGTTGCGCACCGCCAGATCCTGCTGGCCGGTCAGCTGGCCGCTGCGCGGCACGATGTAGCTGCCCTCGGGAAGCTCGCGGATGGCCGAGCGCGCGGCGCAGCGGCAGTCTTCCACCATCCGGTTCCGCTTCTCGACCACGTTGAACTGGCGATAGACGCAGCTGTCGAGCAGCTTTCGCTCCATCATCGCCTTCGTCAGCGTCTCGCCGTCCCTCACGCCGGCCGGGGCGCCGCCGGGCGTCGTCGTGTTGCAGGCGGCGAGGAGAACGAGGGCGGGCACCAGCAGACGGGAAAGGCGGATCATCATGTCTCGCAAGGCGTTGAGGGCGTGGCCAGGGGGCTGAATCGGCAAAGGCATGCCATGCTCGGCCGCTTGAGGCAATGCCCGGATGTCGCACCGCGGCGTTCCATTCGCGTTTGCGCAACGAAGGTGTATGCAGGTCACACCGGCCGCAACCACACCTTGTTGTCGTGGAAGGCGGCACCGCCGAAGGGCGCGATGCTGTCGGCGCCGGTCAGCGCGTTGATGCCCGTGCCGTCGTCATGCGCCCCGTTCGGCCAGATGCCCTCGGCAATGACGACGCCGCGCTTCAGGCCGGAAAAGTGCCGCGCGTGCAGGCTCACCCTGCCCCGCCCGTTGCCCATCTCCACCAGCGCGCCGTCGTCTATGCCGTGCAGGGCCGCGTCCTCCGGGTGGATCATCACCTCCGGCCGCCCCTCCTTCTTCACCGAGCCGGCCGTCTCCGTGAAGGTGGAGTTGAGGAAGGAGCGCGCCGGCGCGGTGACGAGCCGGAACGGATGGGCCGTGTCGGCCTCCTCGATCACCGGCCAGTAGTCCGGCAGCGACGGCATGTCTTCCCACGGCCCCATCGGTCCGTCGTTCGGCGCCTTGACGTTGGCCCAGTCGGGGCGGAAGCGGAATTTTCCGTCCGGATAGGCAAAGCCGTCGAGATAATGGGCGGTGCGGAACGCCGGCTGGCAGTCGCGCCAGCGCCCGGCTTCCAGTTCGGCCAGCGTGCCGAAGCCGGAATGGCGCAGCAGCCAGTCCACATGCTCGCGCGGGCTCATCGCAAAGCCCGGATGCTCCGCGCCGAGCCGCCGCGCAAGCTCCACATGCACGTAATGGTTCTCGCGCGCCTCGCCCGGCGCCTCGACGAGCTTTCCCCCGAACAGCAGATACTGGTGGCCGCCGCCCTTGTAGATGTCGTCATGCTCCAGGAACATCGTCGCCGGCAGCACCACATCGGCCATCGCCGCCGTCTCGGTCATGAACTGCTCGTGGACGCAGACGAACAGGTCATCGCGGGCAAATCCTTCCCGAACAAGGCTCTGCTCGGGCGCCACCGACACCGGATTGGTGTTCTGGACCAGCATCGCGGCCACCCGCGGGCCGTGGTGCAGCGCCTCCGCGTCGCCGGTGAGGATCCGGCCGATCTTCGACTGGTCGAGGTTGCGGGTCATCCGGCCGGGGATGTCGGTCCCCTCGATCATCATCTTGTTGAGCGTGTAGATCGCGCCGTTGTTGTGGAAGGCGCCGCCGCCCTCATGCTGCCAGGAGCCGAGCACGGTCGCGACCGAGGCCGCCGCATGCATCGACACCGTGCCGTTGCGCTGGCGGGTGAAGCCGTAGCCGAGGCGGAAGAAGGTCCGCGGCGTGGTGCCGACGAGACGGGCGAAGGCCTCGATCTCCGCCACCGAAAGGCCGGTGACCGCTGCCGCCCATTCGGGGGTGCGGGTGGCAAGATGCGCCTCCAGATCATCCGGGCAGTCGGCGTAGCGGGCGAGATAGGCGCGGTCGGCATGGCCGTCGCGGAAGGCCACATGCATCACCGCGCAAGCGAGCGCAGCGTCGGTGCCGGGGCGCAGCACGAGGCCCATGTCGGCCTGGCGCACGGTCTCGGTCTCGTAGACGTCGATCGCGACGATCTTCGCCCCGCGCGTCTTCCGCGCCCGGATGGCGTGGGTCATGACGTTGACCTGCGTCGCCACCGCATTGGTGCCCCAGATCACCACGCAGTCGGCCAGCGCCATCTCGCGCGGATCGGGCCCGGCGAGCTTGCCGGTGCCGGCGATGTAGCCGGTCCAGGCCGCGTTGGTGCAGATCGTGTCGAACTGGCGGGAATAGCCCTTGGCGTGGCGCAGGCGGTGGATGCCGTCGCGCTGCACGAGGCCCATGGTGCCGGCGTAGTAGTAGGGCCAGACGCTCTCGGCCCCGAAGCGCGCTTCCGCCTCGAGAAACTTCTCGGCGACCAGATCGAGCGCCGCGTCCCACGAGGCGGTGACGAAGTCGCCGGAGCCCTTGGCGCCCTGGCGGATCAGCGGCACCGTCAGCCGCCGCGCATGCTCGATCCGCTCGGAATAGCGCGCGACCTTGGCGCAGATCACGCCGGCCGTGTAGGCGTTGTCGGTCGCCCCGCGCAGCCGCCCTACCCGGCCATCGGCGGTGAGCTCGACATCGAGCGCGCAGGTCGACGGACAGTCATGCGGACAGACGGAATGGCCGATGCGAGGATCGAGCGGCTTGTTCATGGCGACGTCGTCTCCGGCACCTGCCTCAGGTCAGATCGATTCTATCGAGAATGGGCGACCCTTGAAATCGAGATCGCTGTCCCTGCGGTTCGGATAGTATTCCTTCTTACCCGACAACTCATAGAACAGGATGCCGTGAATTCCGCTCGCTTTTTTCTTTGCGACCGGACGTGTCCACATGCCCGCCAGGATCGCGTCCGCCGAGGCCATGCCGTCGAGTTCGTCAACGAACTGGATGTCCTGCCCGTCACCGGGAAAGATGACGGCGAAGTCCTCGTCGGAAAGCTCGTAAAGGTCGTAGGCGCAGTTCTCGGCACCGTCCACGATCATCACGTTCTTCATGAGCCGGCCTTGCCCTTCCATTGTCAGCGCACATGCTCCGGCCGCACGCCGATGCCGACGATGCGGGCCGGGATGCGCCTGAGGACCGGGAATCTCCGGAAGAGGCGCAGCGGCGGCGGCACGCTGGTCTCCGCATCCGGCGCAAACACCTTGCCGAACAGCGCCTTCTGGGCCAGCACCTGCAGGCGCTGGGTGACGCGGGTCGGAAACAGCCTTCGCCGCTGGAGCGCGGCGAGATCCCCGTTGCCGACGAAGCCGGACAGGAGCGGTTCGGCGAGGATGTTGGCACTCGCGACCGCATCCTGGACCGCCAGATTGACCCCGACGCCGCCGACCGGCGACATGGCGTGGGCCGCGTCGCCGATGGCCAGAAAGCCCGGCCGGTGCCACGTCTCGAGCCGGTTGACGGTGATGGTCAGCAGGCTGACGTCCTTCCAGTCGGTGATCACCTTCGTCCGGTCGGCAACGAAGGGCGCCACTTCGGCAAGGGCGGCCCGGAACGCCTCGATCCCGGCCGTCTTCACCGCCGCATATCCACCCTTCGGGATCAGGTAGGCGCATTGCCAGTAGTCCTGCCGGTTGATCATCACCAGCATCCGGCCCTTGGAGAAGCGGCCGAAGGTATCGTCCGGATCGCTCGGCAGCCGCGGCAGGCGCAGCCACAGGGCGTCGATCGGCGCGCCGAGCTCACGCGGAACAAGGCCGGCGGCGGCGCGCAATGTCGAATGCCGGCCATCGGCGGCCACCACGAGATCGGCGCGGATGAACACGGGCCCGTCGGCCGTGGTTGCGTGGATGCCGACGACGCGGCCCCGCTCCTCCACCACGCTCTCCGCCTTCGCCTGCATCATCACCCGGAAACTCGGATGGCGCCGGCCGGCATCGGCGAGGAAGTCGAGAAACTCCCACTGCGGCATCATCGCGACATAGGGACAGGCGACCTTCAGATGCGAGAAGTCGGCAAACGGCACCTCGGTCTCGCCGAAGAAGGCGCTGAGCCGCGCCACCTTCTGGTGGGGGCGCTTCAGGAAGTCCTCCAGCAGCCCGAGCTGCTTCATCACCTCCAGCGTCGAGGGATGGATCGTGTCGCCGCGAAAGTCGCGCAGGAAATCGGCGTGCTTTTCCAGCACGATCACCTCGACGCCCTTCCGGGCGAGCAGCAGGCCGAGCATCATGCCCGCCGGCCCGCCGCCGGCGATCACGCAGCCGGTGCGGATGTCGTCGATCCCCTCGCCCATGCCCCGATCCTCCGGCTTGCCAGATCGCAAAGGGACTTCGTCAACGGCCACATGCAGCAGGTTGATGAATTGTCATTCCCGGCCGCGGCGCGCAGCGGCGCGGGGAAGGGAATCCAGAAGCCAGCGTCGAATACAGAACTGCCTTCTGGATCCCCTTCCCTCCCCGAGCTTCGCTCGGCTCGCCGGGGATGACAACCCGAGGCTCATCCCGGGTGACCTATGGCATTAGAAGCGCAAAGCCGCAGGCTTGCAACCGGCACCCGACGGCAACGTGCGGACATGCAAAAGGCGGCCTTTCGGCCGCCTTTCAAAGTCTTTCGCGATTGTTCGCGTCGGGCCGGTCAGCCGACCAGTTCGATACCCGCGAACCAGAAGGCGATTTCTTCGGCCGCCGTCTCGGGGGCATCGGAACCGTGGACCGAGTTCTCGCCGATCGACAGGGCGAACTCCTTGCGGATGGTGCCCTCGGCGGCATTGGCCGGGTTGGTGGCGCCCATCACTTCGCGGTTCTTCAGGATGGCGTTCTCGCCTTCCAGAACCTGCACGACCACCGGGCCGGCCGACATCTGCTCGCAGAGTTCGCCGTAGAACGGGCGCGCCTTGTGCACGGCGTAGAAGGCCTGGGCCTGGGCAAGGCTCATGTGGATGCGCTTGGAGGCGACGACGCGCAGGCCGGCGTCTTCCAGCTTGGCGATGATCTTGCCGGTGAGGTTGCGGCCGGTGGCGTCCGGCTTGATCATGGAGAAGGTACGCTCGATGGCCATGTCGAAAAGTTCCCTGAAGGTCTGGTCCGGATCGGACGGGAGGCAATGAAATTCTTGGCGGCTGTATAGCGGGCGGCACAAAGGGCCGCAAGGCGCCGGGGCGGGAATGGCGGCAGGATTTGCAGCCCCGCCCGGCTCACTCCGCCGCGGCGCGAACCTCGCGCCCAACCACTGCAGGCTCGGTCACCGCCGCCAGCGCGCGCTCCAGAAGCTCGATGCCCGCATCCTCGGCCACCGACCCTTCCGTCAGGATCCGCCGCCACGCCCGCGCGCCCGGCCGGCCGTGGAACAGGCCGAGCATGTGCCGCACCACGTGGCGCAGCCGCCCGCCCCGGGCCATGTGCGCCTCGATATAGGGCACCAGCGCGCGCACGGCGTCGACCGGATCGACATCCGCCTCCGCCGTTCCATAGATCCGGCGATCGACGGCGCAGAGCAGGAACGGCGACTGGTAGGCGGCGCGGCCGAGCATCACCCCGTCCACATGGGCAAGATGCGCCTCGGCGGCGTCGAGGTCGGCGATGCCGCCGTTGATGCCGATGAACAGGTCCGGCAGCCGCGCCTTCAGCCGGTAGACCCGATCATAGTCGAGCGGCGGCACGTCGCGGTTCTCGCGCGGCGAAAGGCCCTTCAACCAGGCCTTGCGGGCATGGACCCAGAGCGCATCCACTCCGGCAGCCACGAGGGCGTCGGCCAGCCGGTCCAGCGCCTCTTCCGGATCCTGTTCGTCGACGCCGATCCGGCATTTCACCGTCACGGGCACCGAAACCGCCGCCTTCATCGCCGCGACACAGTCGGCCACCAGCGCCGGCTCCTGCATCAGGCACGCCCCGAAGCGGCCGGACTGCACCCGGTCGGACGGACAGCCGACATTGAGGTTGATCTCGCCATAGCCATAGTCGGCCCCGATCCGCGCGCTCCGCGCCAGATCGCCCGGCTCGCTGCCACCAAGCTGCAGCGCGACGGGATGCTCCAGGTCCGAGAAGCCGAGCAGCCGCTCGCGATCGCCATGCAGCACGGCGCCGGTCGTCACCATCTCGGTATAGAGCAGCGCCTCGCGCGTAAGATGGCGATGGAACGCCCGACAATGTCGGTCAGTCCAGTCCATCATCGGGGCGATGGCGAAGCGGTGGTTGCCGTAGTGGGCTGAAATCCCCGCTTCTTGGCCTTTCTTACCGCCCATAGCGCGCCTGTTCCTGTCTCATTCAATCCCGTTGACGCCCATTTCCGATGTTGATTACAACAAATGTCGGAAACTCCGAAGGCATGTTGTAAATCCATGGGCACCATCATCGAGCGGCCACGCAAGAAGGGGCCACCCGCCTATCTCGCACAGATCTCGCTCATGCGCGACGGCAGAATTGTGCACCGGGAATCCCGAACCTTCGATCGACGCCCGGCTGCCGCCGCGTGGATGCGCAAGCGTGAGAAGGAACTTGCCGCCCCGGGCGGCATCGAGGCTGCGCAGCGAGACAAGCGCAATCCGACACTGGGCGACGCGATCGACCGCTATCTGGCTGAGACGGGCAACCGCATCGGCCGGACCAAAACCCAGGTGCTCAAGAGCCTCAAGGCCGAGGACATCGCCGGCCGGCCCTGCGAAGAGATCCGCAGCCCCGACATCGTCGATCTTGCCCGCGCGCTCGGCACGCGAATGCAGCCGCAGACAGTCGGCAACTACCTGTCTCACCTCGGCGCAATCTTCGCGATCGCCCGGCCGGCGTGGGGCTACCCGCTCGACAAGGGCGCCATGGACGACGCCCGGATCGTGATGCGCAAGCTGGGCATGACCAGCAAGTCCCTCAAGCGCGAGCGACGCCCTGCCCTCGACGAGCTGGACCGGCTGATGACCCATTTCGCCGATCGGTCGGCCCGCGCTCCGACGGCCGCGCCGATGCATGCCCTCGTTGCCTTCGCGCTGTTCTCGACCCGGCGACAGGAAGAGATCACCCGCCTCGCTTGGGCAGATCTCGACGAGGCCGGAAGCCGCATCCTCGTGCGTGACATGAAGCACCCCGGTCAAAAGCGCGGCAACGACCTGTGGTGCGACCTGCCGACGGAGGCACTCGCCATCATCCGGAGCCAGCCTCGCGAGGGCGATCTTATCTACCCCTACAGCACCGACGCGATCAGCGCGGCATTCACCCGCGCGTGCAAGGTGGCCGGCATCGAGGATCTGCATTTCCACGATCTGCGCCACGAAGGCGTTTCCCGGCTTTTCGAGATGGGGCTGTCGATCCCGAGGGTCGCAGCCGTGTCTGGCCACAGATCTTGGAGCAGCCTCCAGCGCTACACCCACCTGCGCCAGACAGGCGACAAATGGGCAGGATGGCACTGGCTGACGCGCATCGCGCCGCACCGTCCGGAGGCGGATTGACTCTTGTGACGAGAAGAACAAAATAGAAACACCCGAACGCGAAGAGGCCACCCATGTCGCTGACCACGTCCTACCTCGTCACACCGATCCGCCGCGGCAGACGCAACGCGCTGACCCCTGGCGAGACCCGCCGGGCAAGCACCGAGGCCGAGGCGCGCAGAATCGCCGATGGCATGATGCTGCGTGCGGTCGGCGCGTTCGTCATCGCGCAGGATGAAGACGTGCAGGCCCAGATCTACGGCGAGCCGCGCCTGGTCGCGACGCTCGGCGAGGTTCCCGAGATCACGTTCTGAGGGCACCGTGGCCACCATCGCCGACCACATCCTCGCCGGTGATCGCATCTTCGCTTATTGCCCGTGCGGTCACGACGGCGAGGTCGACCTCGATCGCGTCGGCCGCGTCATCGGCATGGACGCTCCGGCAGGGCTGCCGGAGATCGGACCGCGACTGCGCTGCGGCGCATGCGGACGCAAGGGCGACGGCCGGGATCGGTACGGCGCCGCCATCAGCATCACATTGCTTCCCGGATCGACCTTTCACGCAACACCGACCGTGCGGCCACCGCCGACGCGCGAACGCTGACGAACGCACCGGCTGGACAACACACCCGCCCCGCGCAACGATCCGGCCAGGAGGCACCATGCACGGCCGTGACCGCGACCCATCCGATGACCCGCCGCGTTGGTGGACATGGGCGATCATCGCCGCGTGGCTGCTGATCGGCGCCCGCATCATCTGGGAGATCACAACATGACCATCACCCTACCCGACGACGTCGCCGCCGCCCTCGTGCGTTACGTCGCAGGCCTTGACGCCCCTCCCCTCGTCGAGGATGCCGCCGTGGATCTGGTCCGCGCGCAGCTGGTCGCCGCCGGCTATCTCGCGCCCCGGCCGAGGGCGAGTGACGTGTGCAATCTCTACAGCCTGACAAAAGGCCAGCAGGCCATCCTCGAGTTCACACGGACGATGCGCGACCGGACCGGAAACCTACCGCCCATGCCGGGCATCTATCCGGACTATGCGGCGCCGATCGTGCGCACCGGGGAGGACGGCGAGCGTGAACTGGTCATGGCGCGCTGGGGCATGCCCTCCCCGACCTTCGCGCTCAAGGGCAAGAACCGCGATCCCGGCATCACCAACATCCGCAACACGACGAGCCCGCACTGGCGCCGCTGGCTGAAGCCGGATCACCGCTGCCTGGTGCCGTTCACGAGCTTTTCGGAGAACGCCCCGAAGACCCACAAACCCGTCTGGTTTGCGGGCGGCGAGGATCGCCCGCTGATGGTCTTCGCCGGGCTCTGGACGGAGTGGACCAGCGTTCGAAAGGTGAAGGAGGGCGAGGTGACGGCCGACGTCTACGGCTTCCTGACCACCGAACCGAATGCGGTCGTGGCGCCCGTCCACCCGAAGGCGATGCCTGTGATCCTCACGACGGCCGAGGAGATGGATGTCTGGATGCGGGCGGACTGGCGGGAGGCGAAGGCGCTCCAGCGCCCATTGCCGGATGATGCGATCGAGATTGTCGCGTCAGGCCAGAACGTGGACATCTGAAACGCAGAAAGCCCCGGCGCATCGCTGCACCGGGGCGGATTGGCATCGCCTCAACGCATTGCCGCGTCAAGTGTTATCGGCGCAGGGCCAGCCTCCCGGCATCACCCCGCCAGCACCCTCCCCCGCGCCAGCGTCGCCGCCACCTCCACCACCGTCAGCACCTCGCCCCGGCTGAGCTCCAGGTCCACCCCGCCATCCGTCGTCAACACCACCCGGCCGGGGTCGATCTTCAGGCGCACGGTGGCGCCGTCGCAGGAGAGGCGCGCAGCCTCGCCGAGCTTGCGCCGGCCGGCCGGCTCGCGCTTCATCGTTTCGCCCGCGCAGGCTCGTCGCCCAACTGCCGGTCGATCCGCTGGACCACCTCCCGCGTCACTCGCACGTCGGACGCGAGAGCGCCGATGGTGCGCTCCATATCCTGCTGCGCCTTCGCCAGCTCGCGCTGCAGCTCGCTCACGGACTTCGCCGCAGCCTCGAGGGCGGTCACCCGCCAGCGCAGGTCCGCCACCTGCGGTTCGGCCAGCCGGTCGGCCGCCTCGAGCGCGGCGACGTCGGTGCGCAGCGCCGTGATCGCGTCGTCGTGCACCTTCAGAGCGCCGCGGATCTGCTCGTACATCACCCCCCAGCCGGCGACGCCGGCAAGGAAGGTCACGGTCAGGATCACGCTGTTGAGATTGAACTCGTATCGCCACGTGGGTTTGTGCATGTTCGGGTGTCCGTCGTCGCTCACGCGCGTGTCCTCGCTGGTCGCCGGCAGCCCGGCTGTCATGCAGCGGATCGGCGGCAGGTGCCGCCGGGCCTCGGTCTCGTCAGGCCGGCGCGGGGGCGCCGGGCAGGGTCACGAACGCTTCGCGCGCCGCCGCTTGATCATCGCCTCGACGGCGTACCAGACCGGCGGGCCGGCCACGAGCAGCGCGCCGCCGATCGTCTCGGCGGCACCGGTGAGCGTGTCGAGTTCCTCGGTCGAAAGATAGCCGGCACCGGTCAGATAGCTGCCAGCGATGACGAGGGCATAGCGCAGCAGCCCCAGCCAGACGGGTTGAGAGGTCATGGCGGTGTTCCTTTCAGGCACGAAAAAG
The DNA here is from genome assembly GCF_001720135.1 of Methylobrevis pamukkalensis. Taxonomy (GTDB): domain Bacteria; phylum Pseudomonadota; class Alphaproteobacteria; order Rhizobiales; family Pleomorphomonadaceae; genus Methylobrevis; species Methylobrevis pamukkalensis. Next base: position 5,759 of record NZ_MCRJ01000069.1, on the reverse strand, counting down.
CCCGCTGAAGATGCGGGCGAGGAAGGCGAGAAGACCGGTCGGCGCCGGCGGCGGGTTGTCGATCGGCTCGACGTCCGGCGGCGCGGCCGGCGGCTGCACGGGCGCGGGTGACGGGGCCGCTGCCGCGGCGAGCACCCGGTCGAGCACCGCCTCAACCGCGGACGGATGGACCAGCGCCTTGTTGAGACCGTCACCGGCATAGTAGCTCTGGCCGCGCGCGACCTGCCGATTGGAGCCCTTGCGATCAGCCAGCACCGGGAACGACGCCCATTCCATGGCCAGCCGGGCGCCGAACTCCGTCCGGCTCATGCGTCCGCCCACGAAATCGCGGTAGCCGCGCCGGATCAGCAGGTGGTAGCCGAGCCGGTCCTGCAGGTCGGGATCGAAGATCTGGCTGTCCCGAAGCGCAAGCTCCTTGCGCAGCTCGGCCAGCGTCGCCCGCATGAACTGGTAGCGGCCCGATGCCGTGGACTTGGCCGGCCACCCCGACGCCTGATGGCCCTGCAACTCGGCGATCGTCATCGACGTGATCGGTTTGGGCAACCTGCCCTGCTGATGGGCGTAGATGACGTCGTAGCCGGCTCGGCCCGCCTCGCCGGTTTCGGTCTCGCCGATGAAGTCGAGAAGGATCGCCGCAGCGGCGGGGATGGTCTTGTCCATGTCGAGGGGTCTCCTGATGTTGCCGCGCCGCGCGTCAGGCCGCGAGCGACAGCCCGAACTTGGCGCTGCAGTAGCCGAGCAACAGGTCGACCACGTCGGCGTTGGAAATCACCGCGTCGTCGAACAGCCACATGGCGGCCACGTCGCCGTCGAGCGGCGAACCGCCGTTGGCATTGGTCGCCCCCATGAACATCTCGTTGTTCGTGACGTCGGCGGTGCCGCTGCTGCTGACGACGGTGCCGTCGTTGACGCGCACCGACACCGTGTTGGCCACCGCGTCGTGCTGGAAGAACACCAGCGCCCAGTCACCGGTCACCGTCTCTGCGGACACGGCCGTCACCACCCCGTCGATCGCCGCCACCGCCTTGCCGTCGGTGTTGAGGTAAAGCTGCGAGCGCCCGGTCGCCGTGGAAGAAGCGAGCAGGCCCTGGTTGACGCCGGTCACCGCGGCATTCACGAGGATCGCCCGGGTCTGCTTCGCCGTGCTGCCGGTCGGGATCGTGCCGTTGTAGTCGAGCGCGTCCGGCCGGCCATCGACAAACCGGATCACCGGCTGGCTGTTCAGCACATTGGCCACCACCAGCGGCGTCAGCGCCGAGCCCTCGGTCTGCGGCTTCCACCATTCCCCGTCGGTGCTGTCGACGAGGTTGTTGATCCGCGTCACGCGGTCGTCGCCGTCCACCAGCGTCACGCGGGTGCGCGGCTCGTGCCAGGCCACCAGCGAGGCGATCGCGAGCAGTTCCGCCCGGTAGTCCACCAGCAGCGGCAGGTCGGTGTTGCCGGTGCTCACGCCGGGCAGTTTCCATCCGAAACCCATGGTCGTCGTCCTTTTCCGTCGTCAGTCAGTTGATGTTGGCGGCGGCCTGCCGTCAGAAGGTCCATTCCTGCGAGCGCGCGTAGTTGCGCATCCGCCAGGTCGGGTCGGCGATCGACATGCCGGGGTGGCTGTCGGTGATCTGCCCCCAGGCGCCCGCCCGGTCCACCGCGCCGGGGCCTTCGAGCGCGTAGCGCAGTTTGTCGCCGGTGACCGGCGGGGCGGAGAGCGTAACGATCACGGTGCGCGCCGGTCCGTTCACGGTGACGGAGGAGATCGTGGTGCTGCCGACAGGCACAAACGTGAAGCCGTAGTCGGTCGCGGCCGGCACGTCGGTGGTCGCCACCAGATCGCCGATCACCTCGTCGCCGCCGGTGTAGCTCAGGGTGACCACCGACCCGACGACGCTGACGCCGCCGGACGGCACGTGCAGATCGGCCCAGGTGCCGCCGGTGGTGATCACCCGCTCGGCGCGCGCGAAGTATTCCTTCTTGATCGCGTACCAGATCGGCAGGTCGTGGACCTGATCGTCCGGCACGTGCTCGGAGAAGTAATTCGGGTGCGAGAAGTAGACGTCGTCGAGTGTCTCGACGAGCGTCTCCTGCGCCAGCGGAATGTCCGAATAGACGCCGTCGGAGGCCGCCGAAAGCTGCGACATCAGGATCGGGATCACCGGATGATCGTCGCGCAACTCGGCCATGACCGCCGCCCGCAGGTCCGCGAACCACGCCGTCGCCTGCGACACGTAGGAGGCGGCCGTCTGTCCGTCCTGCCGCGCCGCCTCGCCATGAACACAGACGAAGGCGTTCAGCGTGAATTCCCGCGCGAAGCCCTCGAGCGCAATCCGGCGCGCCGCGGTGACGAAGGCGACCCCGTTGTTGAACGGCTCGGTGCCTTCGTCCAGTTCCGAAATCATCGCGCCGGATTTGGCCGCCGTCCCGACGATGATCGTCTCGCGGCCGACGCCGAAATCCGGGTTGAGCGACAGCCGATAGACGCCGTAGGCGACCATGCCGGTCTCTCCGTGCCCGGAGGCCGCCACTTCGCTCGCCGGCTCCACGTCGGTCAGCGTCGAGGCCGAGACCGAGACGCCGCCGGGAAGCCGGATCGTATCGTCGGGCCGTGCCGTATTGATCAGCGACAGCACGTCGTAGGGGCGCGGGTTGCTGGTCGTGTGGACCATGTCCTCCTCGTCGAGGGCCGACAGGCCGCCGCCGTGGGCGGTGCTCTGCCCGATCGCCAGCACGCCCGCGATCGGCCCGGCCGTCGAGGAGATGATCGTCGTCGACAAGAGATCCGCGCGCTGGAGGTAGTCGTAGAGCCTCGTCTCCCCGCCGAGCGTCTCGTAGGCCATCCACCGCCTGGTGCCGATGCTGTTGATCACCACCGGGCCGAGGATGTCTCGGCTCTCGCCGAGGATGTCGTCGGGCGTCAGATACCCGCCCGCGCCGATGGTCGCGAGCGTCGCGTCATCCAGCGTCAGGCCGACGCTGCCGTCCGCCCGGAAGCGGATCATCAGCCGGTTGTCCGCGTCGGCAATCCCGCCGATGTAGCCACCTTCGGCAAGCACATCCTCGCCGGAAAGCTCGCTGTCGCGGAGGAACCCGACCCGGCCATCCGGGCGCACGCCGAGCAGCACCCGGTCATCGGCATCCGTTATGCCGCCGATGTAGCCGCCTTCGGCGAGAAGATCATCGCCGCGCGTCTCGGTATCGCGGGTCAGGCCCACGCGCCCGTCCGGCCGCACCCCGATCATCAGCCGGCCGTCGGCATCGGCGATGCCGCCGATGTACCCGCCCTCGGCGAGCAGGTCCTCGCCGGCGACCTCGCTGTCGCGCTGCATCAGGATCTTGCCGGTGTCGGCGATGCCGAAGATCACCCGGCCGTCGGCGTCGATGAACGACGGTTGCAGCAGCCGGTGCCCGGTCGTCGTGAACCCGGCATCCTCACCCTGCAGGATGTTCGCCGCGCCGAAGCCGGGCAGCCCGTCCGCCCCGACGAGGATCGCCGCCCGCCCGTCCGGCCCGAAGATCGCCCACGGCACGCTGATGTCGCGCAGCAGCTTGTCTTCAATCTCGGCTGCAAACCGCTCCGCCCGCCGCAGCCGGTCGAAGATGCCACCCAACACGTCAGTCAGGCCAAGCTTGTCGACCACCTCGCGAGACCCGCCGCCGAGGCCTTGGCCTCGAGGATCTCGATCAGCCCGTCCACCTGGTCGATCTCGTGAATGTGCCCGTCCGGCGGCACCTCAACTTCAGCCGTGACCGGACCGGAGCCGTCGAAACTCACCTCGCCGGTCACGCCGCCCTCAAGGGTGACCGTGATCGCCTCCGCCCACCGCCCGGCCGCCGCCACCGGCGTCGCCCCGCTGACGATGCCCGCGACCGCCTCCTGCAGCGCAGTCACGTCGGCCTCGGTCTGCACCAGCTGCGCGTCGTAGATCCACAGGTCGCCGAGGTCGGTCGCGCCCGCACCGCCGTAGGGGCGGAAGAAGGGCACCACGTAGCGCACCGTGGTCGGGATTTCGTAGTCGAGATCGCCGAGGGCGCCCGCCTTGCCGATCAGGAAATCGAAGGTCACCACCTGATCGGTAACGAGCGGCGACAAGGTCTGGCCGAGCCGGACGGTGGAAACGTGCGCCTTGTTGCGGTTGAGCGTCTGCAGCCAGATCTCGACGCCGTTGCCGAGCGGGTCGGCCGGATCGATGCCGCGCGCCAGCCGCCCACGCACCCGGTAGGTCCGCCCGTCCTCCACCGCAAAATCGATCCTCGGCGCCACGTCGACGTAGCGACGTCGTCCGGGATGTCCGCGCCACTGATCCGCAGCGCCGAGCCGAGGGGGCTGCTGACCACAACCTCGCCGATCGCCAGCGCCGGCCGGCTTCGCGCCGCGCCCGTGTGCGCGGTCGACCACAGCGAGGGCGCATCCCCCGGCCGATGCGCCGCGTTGCCGATCAGGTCGGCGTACAGCGCATCAACCACGTCGACATCGGCGGCGAGCGCGGTGAGCCCGGCGTCAAACGCGGCATTGAGCGCCGTGTCGGCCGCAGCACGGGCCGTCGCCTCGGTCGCCAGATCCTCGGCCACCGCGTCGATCGCGGCGTCGAGCGCCGTGTCGGCCGCCGTCCGTGCCGTCGTCTCCGTCGCCAGATCCCCGGCCACCGCGTCGATCGCCGCATCGAGCGCCGTGTCGGCCGCAGCGCGCGCCGTCGTCTCGGTCGCCAGATCCCCCGCCACCGCGTCGATCGCCGCATCAATCGCTGTGTCCGCCGCCGTCCGCGCCGTCGTCTCGTCGGCCGCCGCGTCCTCGATCGCGTCCAGCCGCACATCCAGCACCGCCAGATCCGCCTCCGGCAGATCACCGATCCGCACCCACGTGTTCGGCGTGCCCGCCGTCACCCGCCACACCCCGGTGTCGGCGCCGTCGTCGAACACCCGGGCGAGCAGGCCGACCGCCAGCCCGCTCGCCGACGGCAGATCCTCGCGCAGGGCCTCGTTGTAGTCGTAACCGGCCTGCAGCATGCCGATCGCGTCGGCGATCGGCCCGTCGGCGAGCAGCTGCGACGCCACCGCGTCGATCGACACCCGCACCGTGCCCACCGCGGCGCGGTTGCCGATCAGTTCGTCGATGCTGCTCGACTGGGTGATGTCGTCGGTCTGTTCGCCGGGGGTGGTCGCCATCGGGCGGTGCTCCATGGGGATGCGGCCCGCCGTTGCCGGCAGGAGGAGGGAGAGGGAAAGGCGGGAGAAAGGCGGGGCGTCAGGCGCCGTGGAAGACTTCGACCATCCACCAGACCAGCTGCGCGTTGGCCGAACCGCTCGCGAGTTCCGCAGTGAACACCACGTCGAAATCGACGCTCGTGTCCTGCGCCCCGGTCGCGTAATCCGTGGTCGCGGTGCCCGCGATGGCATTCGTGGCAGCCGCCCGGAAGCCGGCCTGCACGCTCTGCGAATTCTGGTTGCGCCAGATCCGCGTGTCGATGAAGGTCCGCGTCGTCGAGACCGTCACCTCGGCGACCGTGTGCCCTGTCAGGCCGTCACCCCCGGCAGCGGCCGTCCGCGCGCGCAGGATCTTGTTGGTGGCGCTGTCTGTGTATTGCCACAGCGCCGAGATCCGCAGCGCGCCGTTCGGCCCCATCGCGCCGCCGGGAACCGTGACGCGGTCGATCACCGTCTGCGCCGTCGTGCCGGTGTGCGCGACGCCGCGCCCTCGGACCAGCCGACCACCCGCCACACCCCGAGCGCCTCCGCCGCGCCCCGCGCGCTCGTCGCGCCGGTGCCGCCAC
>NZ_MCRJ01000068.1 GCF_001720135.1 Methylobrevis pamukkalensis | reverse complement strand
CGAGAGAGCTGCGCCGCGCAGATTTGACCTGCGCACGCATGATGACCCGGACCACAATCTCTGCGTGCCGGACATGCGCATGCGCATGTCGGCTGCACCGGGCAGGACGATCCTCCGAACAACGTTCCCGAAGGGGAACCGGGCGGACCATGCTGTCCGCGACGACCGTCAAATCGCGTCTTGCGCGGACATCCGCACCCGTGAGGCCTACCCCTTCAGCGCCAGAAACGCCGCCACCAGCCCGCGCGTGGACGAATCCTGCCCTGCGGCCGGCTTCGTCTCGCCCTTCACGGCCGGCAGCAGGGCGGAGGCGAGCTGCTTGCCGAGTTCGACGCCCCACTGGTCGAAGGAGTTGACGCCCCAGATCACCCCCTGCACGAACACCTTGTGCTCGTAGAGCGCGATCAGCTTGCCGAGCGTCGCCGGATCAAGGCTGCGGTAGAGGATCGTGTTGGTCGGCCGGTTGCCCGGGAACACCTTGTGCGGGGCCAGCGCGTCGATGTCGGCTTCGCTCATCTTCGCGGCGGCGAGTTCGGCGCGCACCTCCTCGAAGGTCTTGCCCGTCATCAGCGCCTCGGTCTGGGCAAGGCAGTTGGCGGCCAGCTTGGCGTGATGGTCGGACAGCTGCTCGTGCGGCACGGCCGCGAGCAGGAAATCGGCCGGGATCACGTCGGTGCCCTGGTGGATCAGCTGGTAGAAGGCGTGCTGGCCGTTGGTGCCCGGCTCGCCCCAGACGATCGGCCCCGTGGCATGGCGGACGCCCGTGCCCGACAATGTCACGCCCTTGCCGTTCGATTCCATGTCGAGCTGCTGCAGATAGGCCGGAAAGCGCGACAGGCGCTGGTCGTAGGGCAGCACGGCGTGAGTCGGGAAGCCGAAGACGTTGCGATACCAGATGCCGAGCAGCGCCAGGATCACCGGCATGTTCTCGCCCAGCGGCGCTTCGGCGAAATGCCGGTCCATCGCATGGGCGCCGTCCAGCATCGCCTCGAAATTCTCGAAGCCCACGGCAAGGGCGACCGGCAGGCCGATCGCGCCCCAGACCGAATAGCGCCCGCCGACCCAGTCCCAGAAGCCGAACACCCGGTCGAGGCCGATGCCGAATTCCGACACCCGGTCGAGCGCCGTCGAGACCGCACAGAAATGCGCCGCCACCGCCGCCTCGCCCAGCGCGTCGTGGATCCAGTCACGGGCCGTGCCCGCGTTGGTCATGGTCTCGGCGGTGGTGAAGGTCTTGGAGGCGACGATGAACAGTGTCTTGCGCGGATCGAGCGTCTTCAGCGTGTCGGCGATGTGGGCGCCGTCCACGTTGGACACATAGTGCATGCGCGGGCCGTCGCCGGCGAAGGGCGAGAGCGCCAGCGTCGCCATGTAGGGGCCAAGGTCCGAGCCGCCGATGCCGATGTTGACCACATCGGTGAAGCGGTGGCCGGCCGAACCGACGATGTCGCCGCCGCGCACCGCGTCGACGAAGGCCTTCATCCGCTCGAGCACGTCCTCGATGTCGGGCATCACGTCGCGGCCGTCGACCATCACCGGCGTGCCGGCCCGGTTGCGCAGGGCGGTGTGCAGCACGGCCCGCTTCTCGGTGACGTTGATCGCCTCACCGGCCAGCATCGCGTCGCGGCGCGCCTCGCGCCCGACGCCTTGGCGAGGTCGAAGAGCGCGGCCATGACCGTCGCGTCGATCCGGTTCTTGGAATAGTCGAGCAGGAGATCGCCGAGCCGAAGCTGGAAGGTCGCAAAACGCGCCGGATCTTCGGCAAACAGCGTCCGCATCGGGCGGCCCGCCATGCCGTCCTTCAGCTCGAGGAGGGACGGAAGGGCGGCGTCGAGAGCGCTCGGCATCGGCAGGGTCTCCGGACCATGGCAAGGAAAAATCGGCCGGATCATAGGCAGGCCGGCAGGCAGAGGCCAGCGCGAATTCGAAGGCGGCCGAACCTCTTGTGCGGGGAACGAGCCCTCGCGCCTCTTGTTCCGCGGCCGGGCTTCAGCCGGCGCTGTCACCGGCGCGGGCAGGACGCAGGCGCCGGAGCCGCGCGGCAAGGCCGCCGCGGGGCGCGCTCGCCTGCATCTCCATGCGGCGCATGTTCATGTCGTTGCCGCGCCAGGAGTAGCCGCTGCCGGAAATCGCCGCGCACCACAACACCGGCAGCAACGCGTCGCGCACCATCCAGGTCGCGATCGCGCGCGGGCCGCGCGGCCAGCCCATCACGGCGGCAAGGCCCGCCTCCGCGCCGTACCAGACGAAGGCAAAGGCCGGGACGGCGACGACCGGAACGGCACCCGCGGCTGCAAGGCCGCCGGCCGCGAGCATCGGCGCGGCGCCGCCCGCCAGCAGTTCGGGCAGGAAGAACAGCGGGAAGGAGGCGCGCCGCAGCCGCGCCCAGCGCACCTGCCGGTTCCACACTTCCAGAAAGCTGCGTCGGCCGAGCGGCTGGACGAACGGACGCCGCACGAGCCGGACCTTGCGCCCGCCCTCGCGCACCAGCTTGGTCGAGGCCGCGTCCTCGGCCACCTCGTCGCCGAGCCGCGCGATGCCGCCGACGGCATCGAGCTCGGACTTGCGCCAGAGCATGGTCTTGCCCTGCGCGAAGCCGAGACCGACCGCATCGGCACACAGCTGCCAGCGGCCCTGGAAACTGTTGAGGAAGGCGCATTCCAGTTCGGCATGAAAACCCACCGGCGCGTCGCCGATCGGCGGCGAGCAGACAAGGCCCGTGCCGGCATCGAAGGCGTCGAACAGCTGGCGGACGTAGTCGCGCGGCATCAGCACGTTGCTGTCCGCCATCACCACGTGATCGTGGCGCGCGGTGCGCCAGCCCTTCACCAGATTGTTGAGCTTGGGATTGATGCCGATCGGATCGTCGCCGACGAGGATGCGTGCCTCGCGGCCGGGATGGCGGGCGATGATCGCCTCGCACACCGGGATCACCGGATCCTCGGCGCTCGCCACGCAGAACAGGATCTCGACGTCCTTGTGATCGATCAGGAAGGCCGACTCGAGCGTCCGCTCGATGTGATTCTCGATGCCGCGCACCGGCCGCAGGATCGTCACTGCCGGCAGCGGCTCCGGCGCGGGCGCCCGCCGCGCCAGCCGGCGATCGCGGATGATGACCAGGACGATGCTCGCGACATGCACGAGGAAGGCGAAGGCGCAGAGGCCGGCGAGGGCGACGAGAAGCGGCGTCATGTGCCTCACATACGTTCGAGCGCCGGGCCGAAACGACCGGACGCCATCATGACGCTGATGGCAGATCGGTGCGACGATTCTATGACGGACAAAGGCGGGATCTGACGTGCAGCGCGATGCCCCGGGGCCGTGGCACCGGCGTCCCGGTCAGGCGCCGAGGAGGCGAACCCTGTCGCTCGCCGCCGCCGCCAGATCGACCGGGGCATCGTCGAGCTCGACCCGGTTGCGGCCGCGCGACTTGGCGAGATAGAGCGCGGCATCGGCACGGGCATAGACGCCATCGAGACCGCCCTCGCCGATCTCGGCGACGCCGGCACTGACGGTCATCCGGAACACCCGGCCGTTGGACTCCATCCGCATCGCGGCGATGTAGTCGCGGACGCGGTCGGCAAGATCCGCGGCCGCGCCGATGTCGCCGGCGGGCAGGAGGCAACCGAACTCCTCGCCGCCGAGACGCCCGAGGACGGCCCCCTCCCCGGCATGGATTTCAAGGGCCCGTGCAAAGGCCGCAAGCGCCCGGTCACCGGCGATATGGCCGTGGGAATCGTTGATCGCCTTGAAGAAGTCCAGGTCGAACAGGATGAAGGCGCCGTGTCGCGTCTGCGCGAGGGCGGCCTCCGCGCGGCTGAAGAAGGCGCGCCGGTTGGCGAGCCCGGTCAGCATGTCGGTCATGGCGAGACGGTGCATGTCGCGCTCGGCGCGTTCCTTGCCAAGGCCGATCAGGATCACGCCGAGGGCGACGATCTGGATCACCCGCTCGAACACCATCAGGCCGAACCAGGGCGAATCCTGAAGCGAGGCGCCGAAGCGGTGGGGCTGCGCCACCGCCAGGGCAACGATGACGAGATGGAACGCGCCATGGGTGCTGAACACCACAAGGGCAAGAACCCGGGACGGCAGCGGGTCACGGCGTCGATTGCGCCAGATCTCGCGGCCGCAGACGATGCCGAACACGGCAACCGCCAGCGCGACATAGGCGACACGAAGCGGATAGGTTTCATAGAAGGCCGGCACGAAGCAGAGCGCCATCCATCCGCCAGCCGGCAATGCCGCCAGAAAGGGCCGGACCGGCCGCCCCTCGAACTCCCGGATCCCGCACCAGAACACGCCGTTTGCCAGAAGGGCCACGGTGTTGGCCGCGCCGATCGACAGGAGGTCCGGCACCGTTCCGCGCATGGCGAGCAGCACGCCAGCGGCGGCGCCCAGCAGATAGGCGATCGTCCAGCTGAAATTGTACAGCTGCCGCCGGTCCCTCAGCCAGGCAAGCGCGAAGAAACAGCCCAGCAACACCATGATCGTGGTCAGGATCGGCAGGTTGGTCGCGGAGGGTGAAAAGGCCATTGGGGCCGCCGTGCTGGTGGAACCGATAAGCAGATATACGCAAGGACCGCCTTACAGATCATTAAGTTAACGCGCGGTAAGCGCGCAGCCTGCCGGCACGAGCGGCCTCCGCCCGTCACGCCGGCAGCCGCCCCTCCTCCACCCCGTGGCAGGCGACGCGAGCAGCTCCCGCCACATCGCGCAGGACCGGCAGTTCCGTCCGGCAGCGGTCGTGGCAAAGGGGCAGCGCGGATGGAAGGCGCAGCCGGGCGGCGGGGCGAGCGGCGACGGCAACTCACCCGAAAGTCGAATACGTTCCTTGCGCGCGCCGGGATCGGCCACCGGCGTCGCCGACAGCAGGGCACGGGTATAGGGGTGGCGCGGCCGGGCGAAGATTTCGGCGCGCGCGGCTTCCTCCACCGGGCGGCCGAGATACATCACCATCACCTCGTCGGCCATGTGGCGGACCACCGACAGGTCATGGCTGATGAACAGGTAGGCGAGGTCGAACTCGTCCTGCAGGTCGGTCAGGATGTTGAGCACCTGCGCCTGGATCGAGACGTCGAGCGCCGAGACCGGCTCGTCGAGCACCAGCACCTTCGGCCGCGTCATCAGCGCCCGGGCGATCGCGATGCGCTGGCGCTGCCCGCCGGAGAACATGTGCGGATAGCGGTCGTAATGCTCCGGACGCAGGCCGACCTTCGCCAGCATCTCAAGCGCCTTGCCCCGCCGCGTCGCCGCGTCGTCGTCGCTGTTGATCACCAGCGGCTCCTCGAGGATCGCACCGATCCGCTGGCGCGGGTTGAGCGAGCCGTAGGGGTCCTGGAACACGATCTGCACCGCCTGGCGCAGCGCCTTCACATCCGCGCGCGCCGGATGGGCCGCGTCGATGCCGGCGATCGTCAGCGCTCCCTCGGTCGGCGGCTCGATCATGGTGACGACGCGGGCGAGCGTGGACTTGCCGCAGCCCGATTCGCCGACGACCGCGAGCGTGCGCCCTGGCTCCAGCCTGAAGCTGGCGCCGACAAGCGCCCGCACGGTGGCGGCCTTGCGGAACGGGCCGCGTCCGAGCTCGTAGAAGCGCGTGAGGTCGCGGGCCTCGATGGCGGCGGTCATGCGGGCACCTCGGCATTGGCGATGCGGTCGGGGTTCGGGTGGCCGACAGGCCGGCCCGCGACCAGCGGGTAATGGCAGAGCGCCTGCCCGGCCAGCGCGCCCTGGCGATGCGGAACCTTGTCGCGGCAGCGGTCGGTGGCATAGCGGCAGCGCGGGCTGAACAGGCATCCGGCCGGCCGGTCGAACTGGCCCGGCACCACGCCGCGGATCGACGGCAGCCGGCGCGTGGTCGCCCGCTCGGGCAGCGCCGCCAGCAGCGCGGCCGTATAGGGATGGTGCGGGTCGGCGAACAGGCCGCTCACCGCCTGCTCCTCCACCTTCTGCCCGGCATACTGCACCTGCACCCGCTGCGCCGTCTCGGCGACGACGCCCATGTCGTGGGTGATGAGCACGAGGCCCATGCCCTTCTCGGCCTGGAGCCGGACGAGAAGATCGAGGATCTGCGCCTGGATGGTCACGTCGAGCGCGGTGGTCGGCTCGTCGGCGATCAGCAGCTTCGGATTGCAGGCGATCGCCATGGCGATCATCACCCGCTGGCTCATGCCGCCCGACAACTGGTGCGGAAAGGCCGAGATCCGGGCTTCGGGCGCCGGAATGCCGACGAGGTCGAGCAGTTCGAGCGTCCGCCTGCGCCGCGCGGCGCGGTCCATCCCGAGATGGATGCGCAGCGCCTCGCCGATCTGGAAGCCGACCGTGAAACACGGATTGAGGCTCGACATCGGCTCCTGGAAGATCATCGCCATGTCGCGGCCGATGATGCGGCGCCGCTGCCGCGCCGAGAGGCCGGCAAGGTCGGTGCCGTCGAAGGCCATCCGGTCCGCCGTCACCTTCGCGGTCCACGGCAGGAGGCCCATCAGCGCCAGCATCGACACCGACTTGCCCGATCCGGACTCGCCGACGACGGCGAGAACGTCGCCGGCGTCACAGGTCAGCGACACGCTGTCGACCGCCCGGAAGCGGCCGCCGGCGGTCATGAACTCGACCGTGAGATTGACAATTTCGAGCAGAGGCATCACCTCTCCTCCATCACAGGTGCGAAGGCCGGCCGGGGCGACAGGTCGCCCGTGTCCACGGGCCCGGCCAGGGGAATGCAAGCGATCATGACGTCAGGTCCCATCCGTCCGGTTGTCTGAAATTTCGGGCCCGAGCCTGCGGGCCTCGCCGATCGTCGCCGCCGCGTTGGTCATCGCCGCGGCGGTCGAGCCGCGCACCTGGTCTTCCGCGTGGCGCAGGTCGATGTCCTGGGTTGCCGCATAGTCGGCGAGCGCCTCGACAGCATGCAGGCCGCGCTCCTTCAAGACGAAGATCATGGCGATATAGCCTTCCAGATAGCGCTGCTTGGACTCCGCCGACTGGGTCTGGAACAGCGGATCGCGAAAGTCGCGGATCATCAGGTTGGTCTGCCGCGCCGCCCGGTAGTAGGCGACCACGACGTGAATCAGCATCGACGGCAGGATCGAGAGGTCGTGGACGACCGTCTCGAACACGAAGTCGGTCTCGTCGGCCGTGGCGAAGGGCCTGAGATCGAAGATGGTGTGGCGCACCTCGTCCAGACTTTCCTGGTCGGCATAGAGCACGATGCCGGTCAGGATCTCCGCATGGAGCGCGCAGACGAGATCGTTGATCCGCTCCGTCCGCAGCCGTTCCGCCTCGAGACGCTCCGCCTCGCGCGCGGCTTCCTCCCTCGCCCGCTCCCGTCGCCGCTCCTCCACGTCGATCGCCCGCTGCCTGCGCTGGCTCAGCACCCAGGTGCCGACACCGCTGAGGACGCCGAGCACGGCCGCCACCACCGTGCCGATCGCCGCGACGATCGAATCGCCCACGGTGTCGAATCGGTCGAGATAGGCGAAGACGCTGTCGACCCCCTCCATGCAGTCCCGTACTCCCTTGCGCGGCCGGCGGCCCGCGCGGCGATCAGTTCAGCGGCGCCCGGATCCGCAGCATCGTCTCGCGCGATTTTTCCTTGTCGTCGTCCGCATAGACCTCCTTGCGCAGGTAGTCGCGGAATTCGACCATGGTTTTCGCCCACCAGTCGATCTCGCTCTCCATCGCCGCGACGCTGTAGCCGGTCATCAGGTTCAGGGGGCGGTCGAGGCCGATGTAGCTCTCGCTCTCCACCAGCCAGGCGCGTCCGACGAACTGCTGCGCATTCCAGCCGTTCACCGCCTCCATCGCCTTGTCCTCCCCCTCGAAGGGCCAGGACGCGGTCAGGATCCCGATCTCGCAGTCCTTGTCCTTCGTGCAGTTGTAGAAGTTGACGCCGAAGGTGATGCCCTCGGTGCGCGACTCGATCATCGGCCGCTCGTCCTCGATCTTGAGCTTCGCCCGGTAGCCCAAGTCGTGCATCATCTCCAGGAACTCGACCGGATTGCGCAGGTTCGGTTCCTTCTTCCCGTCGGTCGGCGCATCCTTCGCCGCCACCGGCGATGCCAGCAGAAGCAGGACCGCGAGGCCGGGCGCCGCCCGCCGTCCCGCGGACACCCGTCGCATTCGTCCCGGCATCCGCATCTCCATCGCGTCAGCTCCGCTTCAGCTTCGGGTCGAGCGCATCGCGCAGCCCGTCGCCCATCAGGTTGATCGCGAGGACGGTAACGAGGATCGCAAGGCCGGGGAAGGTCACCACCCACCAGGCGCGCAGGATGAACTCGCGCGATTCCGCCAGCATCGTGCCCCATTCCGGCGTCGGCGGCTGCGCGCCCATGCCGAGGAAGCCGAGGGCGGCGGCCTCGAGAATCGCGTTGGAGAAGGACAGCGCCGCCTGCACGATCAGCGGCGCCATGCAGTTGGGCAGGATCGTCACGAACATCAGCCGCAGCCGTCCGGCTCCCGCCACCCGCGCCGAGGTCACGTAGTCGCGCGAGCGCTCGCCGATCACCGCCGCGCGGGTGAGCCGCACATAATGCGGCTGCAGCACGACCGTGATCGCCAGCATGGCGTTGAACAGGCCCGGCCCGAGGATCGCCACCAGCACCAGTGCCAGCAGCAGGCTCGGAAAGGCGAGGATCACGTCCATCACCCGCATGATCACCGTGTCGAGCCAGCCGCCGAAGAAGCCGGCGACGAGGCCGAGCGCGACGCCGACCACGAGCGCGATCGTCACCACCACGAAGCCGATGAACAGCGAGTAGCGCGCGCCGTGGATCAGCCGCGAGAGCATGTCGCGGCCGATCGCGTCGGTGCCGAGCAGGAAGCGCGGATCGCCCCCCTCCTGCCACAGCGGCGGCGTCAGCAGCGCATCGCGGAACTGGGCGTCCGGCGCGTGAGGGGCGACCAGCGGCGCGGCGAGCGCCACGATCACCAGCAGCGCGAACACCAGCAGGCCCGCGACCGCGCCGGGGTTCTCGCTGAAGTAATGCCAGAATTCGCGCAGCTGTCCGGGCCGCGGCGGCGCGGACGAGGCGGCGGGGGGAGCAGCGTTGGCGCCGTCGGTCATCGCCTCACCTCACATGCCGGATCTTGGGATTGACGAAGCCGTAGGCGATGTCGACCACGAGGTTGACCAGCATGACGATCAGCGCCGTCAGCACCAGCCCGCCCTGCACCGCCTGATAGTCGCGCCGCGAGATGGAATCGATCATCCACTTCCCGACCCCGGGCCACGAGAAGATCGTCTCGGTCAGGATCGCCCCGGCCATCAGCAGGCCCATCTGCAGGCCGATGGTGGTGATCACCGGGATCAGTGCGTTGCGCAGGGCATGCACGCCGACGACGCGGAAGGGCGACAGCCCCTTGGCCCGGGCGTGCGGATATAGTCGTCGCCCAGCACCTCCAGCATCGCCGACCGCGTCTGCCGGGCGATCACGGCGAGCGGGATGGTGCCGAGCACGATCGTCGGCAGGATCAGATGCTGCACGGCCGACTGGAAGGCGCCCTTCTGACCGGAGATCAGGCTGTCGATCAGCATGAAGCCGGTGACCGGCGGGAAGAAGTAGAGCAGCGAGATCCGTCCCGACACCGGCGTCCATTGCAGCCAGCCGGAAAAGACGATGATCAGCAGCAGCGCCCACCAGAAGATCGGCATCGAATAGCCGACGAGCGCCGTCGTCATCACCGCATGGTCCGCGGCCTTGCCGCGGCGCACGGCGGCGATCACGCCGGCCGGCAGGCCGAGCACGATGGCAAACAGCATCGCGCAGATCGACAGTTCCAGCGTCGCCGGAAACAGCGTCATGAACTCGGTCAGCACCGGCCGCTTGGTGGAGAAGGACACCCCGAGGTCGCCGCTGAACAGATTGCCGAGATAGACGAAATACTGCTCGTAGAGCGGCCGGTCGAAGCCGAAGCGGCTGGCAAGCTCGGCATAGCGCTCGGGCGAGATGCCGCGCTCGCCGGCGAGCAGCATGATCGGGTCGCCCGGCAGCAGCCGGATGAAGAAGAAGGCGGCGATGGTCACGCCGATGAAGGTCGGCACGAGCAGGCCGAGGCGCCTCAGCAGGAAGGCCAGCATGGTCCGTTACTTTTCTGTCGAAAGGGTCTTGTCGAAGCGATGCATCGGAAAGCTGCGCTCCGCCTCGTCGGGGGCGGTCCAGATCGGCCGGTCCTCGATCCCCGCATCAGCATAGCCGTGCCGGACGTAGAAGTCGCGGGCCCGGACGTTGCCGACGGCGCATTCGATCCGCACCACCTCGACTCCGGCCTGCGCCAGCGCGTCCTCCGCGGCGGCGAGCAGCCGGTCCGCGACGCCCGTTCCCCGCGCGCCTCGGCCCACATAGAGCTGGTCGACCTCCCGTCCCCGCAGGGCGATGAAGCCGATCACGGCACTGTCGCGACAGGCAACAAGGAGACGATCAAAGGGATAGGCGGCGCGGCGCCGGAAGTCGTCCACCGTCCGACGCGCGGCGACCTCGGGCGCAAACAGCGATCCGTGGGCGTCGTGCCATCCCTCCATCCAGATCGCAACGATGCCCTCCCTGTCGGACGGCAGGGCATCGCGGATCCGGATGTCGGTCATGTCGGCCGAAATGTTGATGGTCCAATCCTGTCGAAGGGCGGATGAGGGGGGGAGGCTGCCCGGTGAAGACCAGTTTCCTCCCCCCGCTCCCTCACTCCGAGATGTCGACGCCGTCGAAGCGGTGGCTGCCGAGCGGGTCCATCTTGTAGCCGGTCACCTTCGGCGACATGGCCATGAACACCGTCGAGTGGGCGATGGTCGCCCACGGGGCCTGGCTCTTGAACTCGAGTTGGGCCTGCTCGTAGAGCTTCGTGCGCTCGGCCTGGTCGGACACGGTCCGGGCCTTCATCACGAGATCGTCGAACGGCTGGTAGCACCAGTTGGCGCGGTTGGAGCCGCCGACGCCGGCGCAGCCGAGCAGCACGGCGAGGAAGTTGTCCGGATCGCCGTTGTCGCCGGTCCAGCCCTGCAGCAG
The DNA here is from genome assembly GCF_001720135.1 of Methylobrevis pamukkalensis. Classification (GTDB taxonomy): domain Bacteria; phylum Pseudomonadota; class Alphaproteobacteria; order Rhizobiales; family Pleomorphomonadaceae; genus Methylobrevis; species Methylobrevis pamukkalensis. The sequence goes on along the minus strand of NZ_MCRJ01000068.1, from coordinate 13,013 downwards.
CGCGCCGTCGCGGGCCTTGTCCTGACCGCGCTTGAGATACTCGCCCCACTCGAAGGACACGATCTCGACCGTGACGCCGACCTTGGCGAAGTCCGCCTGGATCAGTTCGGCCATGCGCCGCGCATTCGGGTTGTAGGGACGGGCCACCGGCATCGCCCAGACCTTCATGGACAGATCCTTGACGCCGGCGGCGTCGAGCATCTGCTTGGCCTTCTCCGGATCATAGACGTCGTCGACGGTCGCCTCGTTGTAGCTCCACATCGTCGGCGGGATCGGGTTCTTGGCCATCTGGCCGGAGCCCTGGAACACGGCGTCGAGGATCGCCTGCTTGTTGATCGCCATGTTGAGCGCCTGGCGGACCTCGACCTTGTCGAAGGGCGCCATCAGCGTGTTGTAGGCGAGATAGCCGATGTTGAGGCCCGGCTGTTCCATCATCTGGATCGAGCTGTCGGCCTTCATCGCCTCGATGTCGGCCGGGTTCGGATAGCCGACCACATGGCACTCACCCGACTTCAGCTTCTGCTGGCGCACCGAGGCGTCCGGCGTGATGGCGAAGATCAGGTCGTCGATCGGCTGCTTGCCGTCCCAGTAGTCGGCGTTGGCGGTGTAACGGATCACCGCATCCTTCTGGTAGGCGACGAACTTGAACGGGCCGGTGCCGACCGGCTGCTGGTTGAGCAGTTCGGGCGTGCCGGCGGCCATCAGCTTGTCGGCATATTCCTTCGACAGGATGACGGCGAAATCCATGGCCAGGTTGGCGAGCATCGGCGCGTTGGATTCGGTCAGCGTCATCTTGACGGTGTAGTCGTCGACCTTTTCCAGCGAGGCGATCAGCTTCGGCATGTCCATGCCGGACCAGTATTCCCAGGCGCCGCCGGCGTAGGAGTACCAGGGATCCTTCGCGTCATTCTGGCGCATGAAGGAGAAGATCACGTCGTCGGCGTTGAAGTCGCGGGTCGGCGTGAAGAAGTCGGTGGTCTGGAACTTGACGCCCTGGCGCAGCTTGAAGGTGTAGACCTTGCCGTCCTCGGAAATCTCCCAGCTCTCGGCCAGCGCCGGCACCACGTTGGTCGTGCCGCGCTCGAAGCCGGTCAGACCGTTGTAGATCGGCTTGGACGAGGCATCGAAGGTCGTGCCCGCCGCATAGGGCGCCGGATCGAAGCCCTCCGGGCTGCCTTCGGAGCAATAGATCAGCGTCTTGGCGCTGGCCGCCGGCACCATGGCGAGGCCGAGGCCCGCGCCGAGCATGGTGGCCGCCATCAGACGTTGGGTGAAAGTCATGGATCGCACTCCCCTGTTGCCGGCGTCTGCCGGACGATGCGAAGAATCCGTCGCGGCCCGTCCTGCTTCTTGATTGTCAGGCGGCGACATCATCCCATCCGACCCGAGCCTCACAGGGATTTCAAGCTCAAAAATCCACCATATGGACAAAATTTTTGCTCAAGCAGCGGACATCGCGCAATGGACGGCCCGATGGCGCGGCGCCGGGCGCGGCGCTATTTCGTGAAAAGCGGGGAACGGCGGCGCCGGGGATTTGTTGCTCCGTCGCGAAGGCTCTATTGTTGCGTCGCGCGTTCCCGCATGGCGCCGATGTGTCCGGGCAACGGCTTGCTACAACCAAAGAAGAACAACATGTCCGACGTGATCGAGACGGAACTGAAATTCGAGATCGACGCGGCCGCCCTCGACCGGCTGGCCGCTCATCCGCTGATCGCCGGCGCCGACAGCCGGCGCGAGCAGCAGCTGACCGCCATCTATTTCGACACCGCCTCGGCGGCGCTGCGCCAGGCGGGCATCAGCCTGCGTCTGCGCAGCGGCGAAGCCGATGGCCTGCGCCAGACGGTGAAGTTCGGCGCCAGCCCGACCGCCGGGCTTGCCGCCCGCAGCGAGCATACGGTCGAGGTGCCGGACGGCACCGCCACGCCGCTTCTTGATGCCTTTCCCGAGGAGGTGGCGGCAAGGTTGCGCGAGGCGGCGGGCGGGCTGGCGATCACCCGCCAGTTCACCATCCGCGTCCGCCGGCGGGTTGCCGACGTCGTCACCGCCACCGGTGACGTGGTCGAGGTGGCGCTGGACGATGGCAAGGTCACGGCGTCGCGGCGCACGCTGGCCTTCCGCGAGGCCGAGTTCGAGCTGAAGTCCGGCGATCGCACCGCCCTGTTCATGCTCGCCCGCGAGACCCTGCCGGGCCTCTCCGTGCGCCTGTCGAACGGCTCGAAGTCCGACATCGGCTTCCGCCTCAAGGCCGGCACGGCCGGCCTGCTGCGCGAACCGCTGCATGCCGAGGAGCCGATCCTCGACAAGGACATGAGCACCGAGCAGGCACTCCACCTCTGCCTCACCTCCTGTCTCGTGCAGATCGCCGGCAACATGGCCGCCTGTCAGGACAGCGACGCCAGCGAGGGCCCGCACCAGCTTCGTGTCGGCCTGCGCCGCCTGCGCAGCGTGCTCACCGTGTTCGGCCCGGTGATCGGTGGCAGCTTCGTCGACCGCATCGATGCGGAGGCCAAATGGCTCGCCGGCAGCGTCGGCGAACTGCGCGATCTCGACGTTCTTGCCGAGGAGATCGTCGGCCCGCTCAAGGACAGGACCGACATCGCGCCGATGCTGGACGCGCTCGGCCGGATCCGCGAGCGGACCCGTGCCGCGGTGCGGAACGACATCACGAGCGCGCGGGCCACTGCCTTCCTGATCGACCTGATGCGCTTCACCGAATGCCGCGGCTGGCTCTCCAGCACCGACTTTGCCCAGTCCGAACGGCTCGTGGCGCCGATCGACGATTTCGCCGACAGCGCTCTGTCGCGGCGCTGGAAGAAGGTCCGCAAGATCGAGAAGACGATCGACACCCTCACCGCCGAGGAACGCCACGACCTGCGCAAGGCCTACAAGAAGGTGCGCTACACGCTCGACTTCTTCGCGCCGCTGTTCGCCGGCAAGGCGATGAAGGCCGACATGAAGAAGACCAAGCGGATGCAGACCCTGCTTGGTTATCTCAACGACGTGGTGATGACCGAAAAGCTCGTCGGGCTGCTCGAAGCCGAGGAAGACGCCACGCTCGGGCCGGACGCCCGCGCCGCCGGCCGTCTTGCGCTCGGCTTCGTGCTCGGCTGGCACGAGCCCACGCCGAAAGGGCCTGGGCCGAGGTGCGGGAGATCGTCGCCGAGGATTGAGGCCGCCGGGATCCGGACAGGTCACGTCACTCGATCACGGGCCGGCCGCCGAGGGTCAGCAGCGCACGCATGTCGTCGTCGTCGCGCATCCAGCGCTCCAGCGCGGCGATGGTCACGACGCGGCCGTCGTCGCCGGCGCCGGCGATATGCTCGTAGGGCTCGAAGGGGTCGCCGAGATCGCTGAGAACGGCAAAGGCGCCGGGGAACTCGTCGCCTTTCGTGTAGAAGCTCGGCGTGACCAGCGTCCGGATCCCGGCGGCACTCGCCGCCTCCAGCCCCGCCCGGCCGTCCTCGATGGCAAGGCAGTGCCGCGCCGGCAGGCCGAGCTGCCGCAGCACCTCCAGGTAGACGTCCGGCGCCGGCTTCTTGCGGGCCACCATGTCGCCGGCGACGATCACGTCGAAGGCTTCCATGCCGTCGAAGTCGAGGCCGGCCATCAGCAGCCCCTCGACATTGCCGCGGGTCGTCGAGGTGGCGATCGCCAGCCGCACGCCGCGGGTGCGCGCCTCCGACACCAGCCGGTCGACGCCCGTGCGCAGCCGGGCGGCCTGTTCGTCGATCAGCTTGAGATAGCGCCGGTTCTTCTCGGTGTGGATCTCGTCGAGCCGCGCCAGCGCCGCCTCGAACCCCTCCGGGCGGTAGCGCTCGAGATAGTATTCGATGCGCTCGCGCCCGCCCGAGACCGTTGCGAGATCGCGGTAGAGCGGCTGGTCCCAGACGAAGCCGAGCTTCAGCGTCTGGAACGCCATGTTGCAGGCCATGCGGTGGACCTCGGCCGTCTCGGCCAGCGTTCCGTCCGCATTGAAGATCAGCGCCTTGAGCACCCTCATTCCGCCGCCCTCCCCGCGCCCGGACGGGCGACGCCGAGATCGCGGAAGTCGGCGATCACCCGGTCGGCGCCGAGATCCGCCGGGGCGATGGCCGTGTAGCCGTAGCCGACCACGATCACCGGCATCCCTGCGGCCCGCGCCGCACCGACATCCGCCGGGCTGTCGCCGACGAACAGGCAGTTGGCCGGATGGACGCCGAGCAACTGCGCGGTGACCAGCACCAGATCCGGCGCCGGCTTGCGCGGCGGGCCGAAGTCGCCGCCCACCACGACGGGGAAGATGTCGGCAAGACCGAAGTCGGCGAGGATCTCGCGACTCACCGCCGTCGGCTTGTTGGTGCAGACCGCCATCGGCATGCCGGAGGCGGCAAGCGCGCGCACCGCGTCTTCCACATGCGGATAGAGCCGGGTCAGCCGGGTGGCCCGCGGCTCGTAGATCGCCCGGAAGCGGTCGGCCATCGCTGCAAGCGGCGCCCCGTCGAGAGCAATCCCGTGGGCCGCAAAGCCGCGCTGCACCAGCTTCTCCACCCCGTGGCCGATCATCGGGCGCACCCGCGCCTCGCCGAGGCGGGCGTGGCCCTCGAGGCCGAGCAGGTCGTCGAGGGCGTCGGCCAGATCGGGCAGGGAATCGATCAGCGTCCCGTCGAGATCGAACAGGACCGCATCGGGCCGACGGCCCTCGCCAGGAAGCTCGTTCATGTCGTCCGTCTCCCGCTCGTCGCCCGGCGGGAGGCGCGCCTCATCTGTCGACAGCCGCCCGAATCGCCGCGATGTTGGCACGATAGTCCGCTTCCGTGCCGCCCTTGAACACCGCCGATCCGGCCACCAGCACATCGGCACCGGCGGCCACCACCAGCGGCGCCGTCTCGGGCGTCACGCCGCCGTCGATCTCGATGCGGATCGGCCGGTCGCCGATCATCGCCTTCACCCGCCGCACCTTGTCGGCCACGGCCGGAATGAAGGCCTGGCCGCCGAAGCCGGGATTGACCGTCATCAGCAGGATCAGGTCGATCCGGTCGAGAACATAGGTGAGAACCGTCTCCGGGGTCGATGGGTTGAGCACCACGCCGGCCTTGCGGCCGAGCGCGCGGATCGCCTGCAGGGTGCGGTCGAGATGGACGCCGGCCTCGGCATGGACCGAGATCACGTCGGCGCCGGCCTCGGCGAAGGCCTCCAGATAGGGATCGGCCGGGGCGATCATCAGATGCACGTCGAACACGAGATCCGTGTGCGGCCGCATCGCCTTGATCACCGGCGGACCGAAGGTGATGTTCGGCACGAAATGGCCGTCCATCACGTCGAGATGGATCCAGTCGGCCCCGGCCCGCTCGATCGCCTTCAGCTCGTCGGCGAGACGCGCGAAGTCGGAGGAGAGCATCGAGGGAGCAATCAGCACGGACATCGTCTCATCCCGTCAAAAAGCAAAAGGCGGCCGAACAGCCGCCCGCAGCACCGCCAACCGAGGCCCACAGGCCGTTCCTGCCATCCCCGGCCGAGGCCGGGGATGGCACCGAAACGAAGGACAGACCTCACGCCGCCACGGCGAACTTCTGCTCGAGGCTGCCGGCCTGGTAGCGGCGGGCCATCTCGGCCATCGGCTCGACCTTGATCTTCGAGGCCATGCCGGCGGTGCCGAACTGCTCGAAGCGCAGCTTGCACAGGGCGCGCATCGCTTCCTTGGCGGGCTTCAGATACTTGCGCGGATCGAACTCGCCGGGATTCTCCTGGAACACCTTGCGGATCGCGCCCGACATGGCGAGGCGGCAGTCGGTGTCGATGTTGACCTTGCGCACGCCGAACTTGATGCCGCGCAGGATCTCCTCGATCGGCACGCCCCAGGTCTGGGGCATCACGCCGCCGTATTCGTTGAAGATGTCCTGCAGCTCCTGCGGCACCGACGACGAGCCGTGCATCACGAGATGCATGGTCGGCAGGCGGCGGTGGATGTCCTCGATGATGTTCATGGCGAGGATCGCGCCGTCGGGCTTGCGCGAGAACTTGTAGGCGCCGTGGCTGGTGCCCATGGCGATTGCCAGCGCATCGACCCGGGTCGCCTTCACGAACTCCACCGCCTGCTCGGGGTTGGTGAGCAGCTGGTCGTGGCTGAGCTCGCCCTCGGCGCCGTGGCCGTCCTCGGCCTCGCCCATGCCGGTCTCCAGCGAGCCGAGCACGCCGAGCTCGCCTTCCACCGACGCGCCCACCCAGTGGGCGAAATCGACGACGCGGCGGGTGATGTCGACGTTGTAGTCGAAGTCGGCCGGGGTCTTGCCGTCGGCCTTCAGCGAGCCGTCCATCATCACCGACGTGAAGCCGTGCTGGATGGCGGTGAGGCAGGTGGATTCGTTGTTGCCGTGATCCTGATGCATGCAGATCGGGATATGCGGATAGATCTCGATCAGCGCCTCGATCATCTTGGCGAGGATCAGGTCGTTGGCATAGGCGCGCGCGCCGCGGCTCGCCTGCAGGATCACCGGCGAATCGACCATCGCCGCAGCCTCGACGACCGCCAGACCCTGTTCCATGTTGTTGATGTTGAAGGCCGGCACGCCGTATCCGTATTCGGCGGCGTGGTCGAGAAGCTGTCGCAGCGTAATCCGAGCCATATAATCACTCCCGTCCTGTCCATGGCACGGCCTGCGGCGCCGTCTCTCTCCCGCCGCGGGCCGTCCTCTCGATCGATCTCCGGCCGGCTGCCCGGCAGAGGCGGCGACGCCGGCCCTCCTGCCGGAATCCCGCCCTGCCCTTCGCATCCGTCCCGCGTCCGCCGCACCTGTGGCTCCCGCCACGCTCCCGGTCGGCGCCCTCGGGCGATCGTTCCACGGAAATGTGACAGGGTCGGCACGGCCGGCGTGAAAGTCGGGGACAGCGCCTCCCGACCAGCCTGTCCGGCGATGCCCCTGCAGGCACCGCGCCGTTTCATCCGGCTGGTATGGCACATGTCGGACAGGGACGGTAGAGCGGCGCCAAAAACCTAAACCCATTCAACGCTTGGCGCCACGCGACGTTTTTGCGCGGCGCGCGCCGATGTGCAGCGGACGGGAGGATTCAGCCGACGAGACGCCGGGCGGCGGCGGCCACCGCCTCGGCCGTGAGGCCGTAGCAATCATAGAGATCCTCGGCGCTGCCCGACGCGCCGAACTCGTCGAGGCCGATGAACACGTCGTCTTCGGAGAGCCAGCGGTCCCACGGATCGCGCACCGCCGCCTCGATCGCCACTTTCGGGCGGTTGCCGAGCACCCGGCGGCGATACTCCGGCGGCTGGCTGCGGAACAGCTCGAAACAGGGCATCGACACGACGGCGGCCTTGATGTCGTCCTGGTCGAGCAGTTCGGCGGCGCGCACCGCGATCTCCACCTCGGAGCCCGAGGCCATCAGCGTGACGTCGCGGTCGGCGGTCGCCCCGGCGATCAGGTAGCCGCCGCGCGCGCACATGTTCTCCTCGCCGACCGAGGTCCGCAGCGTCGGCAGGGCCTGGCGCGACAGGCAGATCAGCGCCGGCGTCCGCTCCTGCTCCAGCGCGCTGCGCCAGACCTCGGCGGTCTCCACCGCGTCCGCCGGCCGGTAGACGTTGATGTTGGGCATCGCACGGAACGAGGCGAGATGCTCGATCGGCTGGTGGGTGGGTCCGTCCTCGCCGACGCCGATCGAATCGTGGGTCATGACGTGGATGGTCTTGAGGCCCATCAGCGCGGCAAGCCGGATCGCAGGCCGGCAGTAGTCCGAGAAGGCGAGGAAGGTGGCGCTGTAGGGCACGAAGCCGCCGTAGAGGCCGATGCCGTTCATGGCCGCGACCATGGCATGTTCGCGCACGCCGAAATGGATGTAGGCGCCGGAGAAGTTGCCGGGGCTGACCGCCCGCTGGTTGGCGGCACGCGCGCCGGTCAGGCCGGACAGATCCGCCGCGCCGCCGACGAGTTCCGGCATGGTCGGCGCGATCGCGTCCAGCACCGCTCGGGACGAGTGCAGCGTCGGCTGGGTCGGCCGCTGCGCCGCAAGCCGCATCTTGACCTGCTGGAGCGCGTCGAGCGCCTCGTCGCCGGGGCCGGTGGGGGCCCGCAGCAGCCGCCGCGCTTCGGGCCCGGCCTCGTCGAAACGTCGCTCCCAGCCCTTGCGGCGGTCCGACCCGCGCGCGCCGAAGGCCCGCCAGGCGGCCAGACGCCCGGCGGCACGGTGAAGGGCGTCGCGTCCCAGCCGATCGCCTTGCGGGCGCGCGCGATCTCCTGCGGGCCGAGCGGCGACCCGTGGATGCCGCTGCCGCCGGCCTTGGTCGGCGCGCCGCGGCCGATCTCGGTGCGGCAGGCAATCAGCGACGGGCGGTCGGTGCGGCGCGCCTCGCCGATGGCCTGGCGGATCTCGACCGGGTCGTGGCCGTCGACCGCGCGCACCCACCAGCCGCTGGCGGCAAAGCGTGCGAGGTGGTCGACCGAGGTGGACAGCCGCGTCGGGCCGTCGATCGACACGCGGTTGTCGTCGAACAGCACGATCAGCCGCGAGAGCTTCAGATGGCCGGCAAGGTCGATCGCCTCCTGGGTCACGCCCTCCATCAGGCAGCCGTCGCCGGCGATCACATAGGTGAAATGGTCGACCAGCCCGTCACCGAGGCGGGCGTCATCATCCGCTCGGCGATCGCCATGCCGACGGCGGAGGCGACACCCTGGCCGAGCGGCCCGGTGGTGACCTCGACGCCCGGCAGGTGGCCGAATTCGGGATGGCCCGGCGTGCGCGAGCCGAGCTGGCGGAAGGACTTCAGATCGTCGATCGACACGTCGCCGGCGCCGGTCAGATAGAGCAGCGCGTAGAGCAGCATCGAACCGTGGCCGGCCGACAGGACGAAGCGGTCGCGGTCGGGCCAGTCGGGCATCGCCGGATCGAACTTCAGGAACTTGGAAAACAGCACGGTGGCGACGTCGGCCATGCCGAGCGGCATGCCGGGATGGCCCGAGCCCGCCATTTCCACCGCGTCCATGGTGAGCACGCGGATGGCGTTGGCAAGGTCGTGATGCGGCGCATGGGGAACGTCCGGCTCGGGCTCATCCACAATGAAGGGAAAGCGCGGCGTGAACGCATCCTCCAGGGTCTCGCTGTTCGCCATCGAGCTAGACTGCCCTGTTCTTGCGATCGATCAACCTCAGAATCTGCGGCGTCAGGATCAGTTGCATCGCCAGCTCCATCTTGCCCCCCGGCACCACGATGGAATTTGCCCGCGACATGAAACTGTCATGGATCATGGAAAGAAGATAGGGAAAGTCGATGCCCCGCGGGCTGCGGAAACGGATCACCACCATGGATTCGTCGGCGGTCGGAATCCATCGCGCCACGAAGGGGTTGGAGGTGTCGACCGTCGGCACCCGCTGGAAATTGATGTCGGTTTCGGTGAACTGCGGGCAGATGTAGTGGACATAGTCCGACATGCGCCGGAGGATCACGTCGGTGACCGCCTCCGTCGAATAACCCCGGGTTTCCTTGTCGCGATGGATCTTCTGGATCCACTCCAGATTCAGCACCGGCACGACGCCGATCTTCATGTCGGCATATTGCGCGATGTCGTGGGTGGCCGAGCGGAACGCCCCGTGCAGGCCCTCGTAGAACAGCAGATCGCAATCGTCCGGGAAATCCTCCCACGGCGTGAAGGTGCCCTGGGGCGCGCCGAAGATCTGCTGTTCCTGCAGATTGTGGACATACTGCCGGGTGCGGCCACGGCCGGTCTGCGAGAACTCCTTGAGAACCCCCTCCAGTTCGTCGAGGAGATTGGCGTCCGGGCCGAAGTGGCTGAAGCTCGGGTTGCCCCGCGCGGCCTCCTCGGCGACCTTCCGCTTCATGGCCGCCCGGTCGTAACGATGGAAGGCATCGCCCTCGATGAAGGCCGCGTTGATGCCCTCCCGCCGGAAGATCCGCTCGAAGGTGTTCTTGACCGAGGTCGTGCCCGAACCGGAGGAGCCCGTCGTCGCGATGATCGGGTAACGTAGCGACACGCGGGATCTCCTCGCCTCAGGTCCGGAACAGGCCGCGGCTGGCGAACAGGGGCGAGCCCTCGCCCCGCAGTTCCGGGCTTCCGACGTAACGGCCGATCCGCGCCACCTCGCCCGCCGCGCCGAAGACGAGGCCGGTGCGCTGGTGCAGTTCGGTGACCTCGATGTCGAGGATGCGCGTCGTGCCGTCCGTGGCCGCCCCGCCGCACTGCTCGATCACCATGGCGACCGGATTGGCTTCGTAGAGGATGCGCAGGCGCCCCTTGCCGTAGCCCTTGCGCCGGTCGCCCGGATAGAGGAACACGCCGCCGCGCGACAGGATGCGTGCCGCATCCGCCACCATCGAGCCGACCCAGCGCATGTTGTAGTTCTTGCCGAGCGGGCCGTCGGCGCCGGCGAGACAGTCGTCCACATACTGGCGCAGGCCATCGTCCCAGTGGCGGTAGTTCGAGGCGTTGACCGCGTATTCCGCGGTGTCCTGCGCGATCGTCACCTTCTCGGCAACGCACAGGAACCGGCCGGAGGCGCGATCCAGCGTGAAGATGTCGGTGCCCTCGCCGAGCGTCAGCACGATGTCGGTGTGCGGCCCGAACACGACGAAGCCGGCGGCCAGCTGGTGCGAGCCCGGCACGAGGAACGGATTGGCCGACCCGTCGATCGGCAGGATCGAGAAGATCGTGCGACGGAGACATTGGTGTCGATGTTCGACGAGCCGTCGAGCGGATCGGTCGCCACCGCCACCAGCCCGCCGGGGGTGAGTTCCTCGACATCGTCCGCCTCCTCGGAGGCGACCATGCCGACGCCGAACCGCTTCAGCGCCGCGACCACGATCTCGTGGGAGCGCACGTCGAGCGCCTTCTGGGCGTCGCCGCCCGAATTGTTGCCGACGATGGTGCCCTGCCCGGCGTCGAGCGCGCCGGCGGCGCAGACATCGGCAAGCTCGATACCGGCTTCGGCGAGGGCGCGGACCGCGTCGGCCACCGCAACGCGGCGTGCATCCTGCCCGGCCCACGCATCGAGATGTTCATTCAGACTGATCCCGGTGGCCATGGGCCCCTCCCTCGACTGACGCCTTATCGGTTCAGGATTTCCTATTATCTTGTCGGGCGTTTGAACAGCCCGGCGGACCATGGGAACATCTTTTACCGGGTGCGACAGATCGATGACTCGACATCGGGCGAAAATCAAACTTAATTGCCCATTCCGATCCCTTCAGAAAATCTTTCAGACCCTCCCCCTGATGCGCCATGTGACCTTGAAGCAGTTGCGGTGCCTCAGCGCCGTCATCGCCACCGGCAGCGTCACGCGCGCGGCCGCCGTCATGAACGTGACGCCGCCGGCGATCACCGCCCAGATCAAGTCGCTGGAAGACCAGGTCGGCATGGCGCTGGTCGAGCGGGTTGCCGAGCGATTCGAGGCAACGCCCGCCGGGGCCGAGATCGCCGGCACCCTGACCAAGATCGAGACGCTTCTTTCCGAATGCGGCGACGCGCTGGCCGAACTGCGCGACGCCGGCGCCGGCAAGGTCTCCTTCGGCGTGATCTCCACCGCCCGCTATTTTGCGCCCTATGCCATCGCCGCCTTCCAGAAGGAACGCCCGCGGGTCGCATCCGCCTCTCGGTCGGCAACCGCGAACACACCGTCAGTGCGCTCCGGTCCTACGAGGTGGACCTTGCCGTGATGGGCCGGCCGCCATCCGATTTCGACGTCGAGGCCGACGTGATCGGCGAGCATCCGCTGGTGATGATCGCCGCCCCCGACCACCCCCTCGCCCGGCAGCGGGGAATCAGCATGAGCGCGCTTGCCGGCGAGACCTTCATCGTTCGCGAGGTCGGGTCGGGAACACGCGTGTCGTTCGAGGGTTTTCTCGCCAGTCGCAAGATCGACCGGGCACCGCCCTCGGTGGAGATGAACTCGAACGAGACGATCAAGCAGGCGGTGATGGCCGGGCTCGGCATCGCCTTCATCTCGGCCCATACGGTTGCGGTCGAGGTGAAGGCCGGGCGGCTGGTGCTGCTCGACGTCGAAGGCCTGCCGATTCGCCGGCAGTGGTACGTGGTGCGCCGCAAGGACAAGCGCCTGCTCCCCGCCGCCGCCGCCCTGTGGGATTTCTGGGTGCGCGAGGGGCGCCGCTTCCTGCCGGACATCTCCGCCGACGGCACATGATCCGATCATATGTTGCCCAGCGTATGATTGAGGTGGCTGGCGGCGAGACGGTGCGGGGGACGGTTCCGCGGGCGCTTCCGAAGCCGCACCGGGCACCCCCGCATGGCGGAGCGGGCTCGACCAACCCGTTGTGCGGGAGGCGCAATCATGGACAACATCGAAGTCATCATGCTCGTCTGCCAGATCCTGAATCCTCAGGTCTGCGAAGAGCGGCACGTTCCGATCCAGTTTCAGGGGCCGCTGTCGGCCTGCGTCTGGCAGGCGCAGCCCCACATCGCCCAGTGGACGCTGGAACATCCGAAATACGTGGTGAAGAAATGGCGCTGCGGCATTCCCGGCGCCGACGGCCAGCCGACCTGAACCGGTGAAGGCACCCGGACGCCGGGCCGGCAGGATCCTGTCCGGCTCGGCGGAGGCGACGGAACGGATTGAATGTCCGCCCTTCCCCGTCATGGCCGCCGTCAGCGTTCATCGGCGCCCCCTTGCAGGTGCCGATGAGGGGAAGACCCGAGGACCGCCGACGCGGGTATCAGGTGTCGCCTGCCGACGCCGCGGCTTTCCCTAGTCCTTCGAGACAGCCCTTCGGGCTTCCTCAGGATGAGGGAAAGGGCACGCCCGCGATCGAACGCGAAATCTCGAAGGCTCATCCTGAGGGGACCTGGCACAGGCCGTCTCGAAGGACTGGACCGGTTGTGCCGGCCTTTGCCGTTACCAGACGGGTCAGCCCTTCGGGCTTCCTCAGGGGGAGGAAAGGACTAATCGACTGCGGCGAAAAGAGAAATTCCCGAGGCCTCATCCTGAGGAGGCCTGGAACAGGCCGTCTCGAAGGACGAGGCGGGTGCTCCGGCCCTTGCCGCTGACCAGGCCGGTCACCCGGCG
>NZ_MCRJ01000067.1 GCF_001720135.1 Methylobrevis pamukkalensis | reverse complement strand
ATGATCAAGGATCAGGCAAAAGCACGTAGCCATTTCAGCGGCATCCGGGCCTGCATCGCTCGCAGCCGAGCCGAACCAGAGATCCGGGACAACGAGCGCCGGATGGCTTTACGCTGTCATTACAATGGCTTCGGCAAGCGTCCCGCGTCTTCTCGCCGCGAACGCTGCGGCGATCTCCTTCCTCGAAGTATGCGGCCAGACCGGCGACACGGCGCGCGGAAAGTTTGGGCAGGGCGGAAATTCCGCTCGAAATGCAACAATACCCAGTCAATACTTGCCCGGCGATTCCCGCGGGCCTGGGCCGCGGACGACATCGGACCATGGAGCACACGGGGCAGCGATGGCGGACTGGAGTCCGGATCTCAGCCAGCGCGACAAGCCGCGCTATCTGGCGATCGCCGACGCGATCGCCGCGGACATTGCCGGCGGGCGCCTTGCGGCCGGCGACCGCCTGCCGCCGCAGCGCCAGCTGGCCGCCCGGCTCGACGTCGACTTCACCACCGTCGCGCGCGGTTATGTGGAGGCCCAGAAGCGCGGCCTGATCGAATCCCGCGTCGGCCAGGGCACCTTCGTCACCGCCCACACCCGGCGGCCCCGGCCCGCGCCCTCCCGCCGGCCGGAACTCGTCGACCTGTCGATGAACCTGCCGCCCGAGCCCGAGGATCCCGAACTCCTCGACCGGATGCAGGAGGGCTTTGATGCCGTCGGACGCGATCTGGTCGCACTGCTGCGCTACCAGGGCTTCGGCGGCTCGCGCGAGGCGAAGGACGCCGCCTCCAACTGGCTGAGCCGGCGCGCGCTGGTGCCCTCCAACGAGCGGCTGTTCGTGACCCCCGGCGCCCATCCGGCGCTGCTCGGCATTCTCTGCACCCTCGCCCGGCCGGGCGACACGATCCTCTCCGAGGCGATCACCTATCCCGGCATCCGCTCGCTCGCCGCGCAGATCGGACTGACACTGATCGGCATTCCCGAGGACGAGGAAGGGATCGACGTCGCGGCGCTGTGCGAGCTGTGCCAGCGCCACAAGCCGAAGGCGCTCTATCTCAACCCGACCTTCAACAACCCGACGACCCGCACCGTCACCGAACGCCGCCGCATCGAGATCGTCGCCGCGGCCCGACGCTGCGGCCTGCCGATCATCGAGGACGACGCCTACGGCTTCGTGCCGACCCACGGCCCGGCGCCGTTCGCGGCGATCGCCCCGGACCTGACCTGGCACGTCGCCGGCCTTGCCAAATGCATCGGCGCCGGCCTGCGCGTCGCCTATGTGATCGTGCCCGACACGAGGTCGGGCTTTCCCTTCTCGGCCGCCCTGCGCAGCGCGACCGTGATGGCCTCGCCGCTGACCGTGGCGCTCGCCACCCGCTGGATCGAGGACGGCACCGCCGATGCCCTGCTCCGCTTCATCCGCACAGAGACCCGCGCCCGCCAGAAGCTCGCGACCGAACTGCTGCCGCCCGGCAGCTTCATGGCCGATCCGCTCAGCTTCCATCTCTGGGTGCCCCTGCCGGCGCCGTGGACGCGCTCGGCCTTCGTCGGTCACATGCGCTCCACCCGCATCGGCGTCGTCGCGAGCGACGCCTTCACCGTCGGCGACACGCCGCCGGAAGCGGTGCGCGTCTGCCTCGGCGGCCCGGCCGGCCGCGAGGAGATCCGCAGCGCGCTCGACTTCATGGCCCACGCGCTCGAGGAGAGCCCGGAGATGATGTCGACCTTCCTGTAGGTCTCTGGGGCGCGGCCGCGTGTACTGCTTTTTCATGCGCCATTGTCTTTGCGTTTATGCTGCTTCATGCGCTATTATCGGCAAAAGACGCAAAATGCTCGGGAGACAGGCATGACGGATGCGCGCCGGCTGAAGGTCGGCATTCTCGGCTGCGGGCCGATTGCCCAGTTCGCGCATCTGGAAGCCTGCGTGAAGGCGCGCAACGCCGAGCTCCATGCGATCTGCGACGCCGCGCCCGACCTGCTGGCGCGGATGGGCGCCACCTTTCAGCCGACCCGGCAGTTTTCCGACTATGACGCGATGCTCGCCGACCCCGAGTTCGACGCGGTGATCATCGCCACTTCGGACCCGTTCCACGTGCCGGCATCGATCCGCGCGCTGGAGGCCGGCAAGCATGTGCTGAGCGAAAAGCCGGCCGGCGTGACCGTGGAGGAGGCCGAGCATCTGCGCGCGGCGGTGCGGCGCTGCGGCCGGGTCTATCAGGTCGGCCACATGAAGCGCTTCGATCCCGGCCTCGAGGCCGCGCGCGATTTCGTGCGGGACGGCCTCGGCGAGGTCATCGCGCTCAAGGCCTGGTATTGCGACAGCACCCACCGCTACACCATGACCGACGCGGTCCAGCCGCTGCCCGTCACCAGCGTGCTGGCCCGCAGGCCCGCCGAGGATCCGAAGGCGGACAAGCGGCGCTATTTCATGCTCGCCCACGGCAGCCATCTGGTCGACACGGCGCGCTTCCTCTGCGGCGAGATCACCGAGGTGCGGGCCCGGCTGCGGGAGCGGGCCGGCATGTGGTGCTGGTTCGTGGAGACCGGCTTTGCCAGCGGCGCCCTCGGCCATCTCGATCTCACGGTCGCCGTGCGCATGGACTGGCACGAGGGCTTCCAGCTCTACGGCACCATGGGCTCGGTGATCGCAAAGACCTACAATCCTTGGTATTTCAAGGCGAGCGACGTCGAGATCTTCGACGAGCGCGACGCCACGACCCGCCGGCCGCTCGGCGCCGACGGCCATTTCTTCCGCCGCCAGCTGGAAGGCTTCGCGGCGACGATCCTCGACGGCGCGCCGATGCGCGGCGCCGACATCGACGACGGCGTCGCCTCGGTGAAGACCATGGCGGCCATCGCGGAATCGGCGCGCAGCGGCCGGGCGGTCGCGGTCGCCGCCATGACCGGAGCGGTCTGATGCAGCTCGGCATCTTTGCGAAAACCTTCCCCGGCAGCGACCCGACCTTGGTGCTCGCGGCTGCCCGTGACGCCGGCTATGCTTGCGTCCAGTTCAACATGGCCTGCGCCGGCCTGCCGGCGATGCCAGGCGCCGTGGATGCGGCGACACGACGGGCGATCGCCGCCGCGGTGGACACCACCGGCGTGTCGATCGCCGCGCTGTCGGCGACCTGGAACATGATCCACCCGGACTCGGCCGTGCGGGCCGACGGCATGCGCCGGCTCGCGGTGGCGCTCGATGTCGCCCGCGATCTGTCGATCCCGCTCGTCACCCTCTGCACCGGCACCCGCGATCCGGACGACCAGTGGCGCCACCATCCGGACAACAGCCGGCCCGAGGCCTGGGCCGACCTCGTGACCGAGATGGGCAAGGCGGTGGCGCTGGCAGAGGCGGCCGGCGTCGACCTCGGGATCGAGCCGGAGCAGGCGAATGTGGTCACCGACGCCGACGCGGCCCTGCGGCTTCTGCGCAAGATCGGCTCGCCCCGGCTGCGCATCGTGCTCGACCCGGCCAATCTGTTCGAACAGGCCGACCGGGACACCGCCCGCGCCATCGTCGCCGCGGCGGTCGACAAGCTCGGGCCGCATGTCTCGATGGCTCACGCCAAGGACCGCGACGCGGCGGGCCGGTTCGTCACGGCCGGCCATGGCGTCGTCGATTTTGCCGATCTTTTCGCCCGGCTGCGCGACGCGGGCTTCGACGGACCGGTGGTCACCCATGGGCTGGAGGCAGCGGAAGCCCCCGCCGTCGCGCGGTTCCTTGCCGAACGGCTGACGCCATGACCGCGCTTGACCCGGTACGAACCTTGGCCCGCGACGCGCCGAGCTCTGTCTCGTCGACACCGGCAGCGGCTTCCCGGTGGTCTTTCAGCACGGCCTCGGCGCCGACCGCTTCCAGGTCGCGGAGTTCTTTCCGGCAATGACCGGCGTGCGCCGGCTTACCCTCGAATGCCGAGGCCATGGCCGCTCGGAGGCAGGCAGCCGGCGGCCCTTCTCGATCGCCCTGTTCGCCGACGACGTGATCGCGGCCTGCGATGCCCTCGGCATCGACCGCTTCGTGGTCGGCGGCATGTCGATGGGCGCGGCGATCGCGCTCGACATCGCCGCCCGCCACCGCGACCGGGTCACCGCGCTGGTGATCGCCCGTCCGGCCTGGGTCGACCGGCCCGGCCCGGCCAACATGGCGCCCTTCGCCGAGGTCGCCGCCTGCCTGCGCGCCGCCCCGCCGGAGGAGGCACGCGCCCGCTTCGAGACCGGACAGACGGCGCGTGAGCTTGCGATCTCCGCGCCCGACAACCTCGCCTCGCTGCTCGGCTTCTTTGCCCGAGCGGACGCCGCTCTCACTGCCGACCTGCTCGGCGACATCGCCGCCGATGGGCCGGGGGTCAGCCGGGAGACGATCGCCGCGCTCGACCTGCCGGCCCTCGTGCTCGGCAACGCGGTGGATGCGGTGCATCCGCTCGGCCTTGCCCGGGACCTGGCGGCGCTCCTGCCGCGCGCCCGCTTCACGGAGATCACCTCCAAGGCCCGGGACCGCGAGCGCCACTTTGGGGAGTTTCGCGCGGCCGTCGCTGCCTTTCTCACGGAAGTCATCCCCGGCGCGCGGGCCGCGCCGTGACGGCGCACGCCAGCCCTCTCGCGCTGGGCATCGACCTCGGCGGCACGGAGTTACGCGCCGCGATCGTCGCCGCGACCGGCGAGGTGATCGCCTTCGCCGTCCTGCCGACCGATGCGAAGGGGGGGCCGGACGCCGTGGTCGGCCAGATCGAGGCGCTGGTTGCCGCCCTCCCGGCCCATCCCCTCGCCGGCGCGGGGGTTGCCGTGGCGGGCCCCGCCGATCCCGAGGCCGGGGTCGCGCTGGCCCTGCCGATGCTGGCCGGCTGGCGGGACGTGCCGCTCGCCGCGCTCTTGCGCACGCGCCTCGGGCTTGCGATCCATGTCGACAACGACGCCAATGCCGCCGCGCTCGGCGAATGGCGCTTCGGTGCCGGCCGCGGCACGCGGTCCATGGTGTTCGTCACCGTCAGCACCGGCATCGGCGGCGGCGTGATTGCCGACGGCCGGCTGTTGCGCGGCCACCGGGGTCTGGCCGCCGAGATCGGCCACATGGTCGTTGCCCGTTCGCCCGATCTTTCGACCGGGGGCGAAGCGTGCGCCTGCGGCCGCACCGGCTGCTTCGAGGCCATGGCCTCCGGCACCGCGCTCGCCCGCCATGCCAACCGGCTGATCGGATCGGGGCAGGCACCGAGCCTTGGTGCCTGCGCAGGCGGAGCCCCGATGACGGCGCGGCACGTCGTCGAGGCCGCGCGTGCCGGCAACGTCGACGCCCTGCAGCTGCTGGACACCGAGGCACGTGCTCGGCATCGGCCTTGCCAATCTTCTGCATCTCTATGCGCCGAAGCGGATCGTGGTCGGCGGCGGCCTCGGCTCGGCCCTCGACCTGATGGCGACGCGGATCACCGCGACGATCGAGCGCGAGGCGATGCCGGCCTACTGCGCCACGCCGGTGGTGCCCGCCGCGCTGGGCGCCCGTGCCGGCGTGGTCGGCGCGGCCAGCCTCGTGTTCGAGGCGGCACACGCCCGGACTGATCTGCGTCAGGCCATGATCCCGTCCAGTGCCCGGATGGCCCGGCTGTCGGGAAAGATCACGGTATCGAGCCACCCGTCATCGATCCCGAAGTGATCGCGCAGCAGGCCCTTCAGCACCGCGCGGCGGTCGAGGGTGGCGAGAAGTCCGCCGCCGTTCGGCTCCGGCGCCAAACCCGGCCAGTCGGCGACCACCCGCCCGCCCCGCAGCGCGCCCCCGGCCAGCAGCATCGCCGAGCCATGGCCGTGGTCCGTACCGCCCGCCCTGTTGCGCGCGAGGCTGCGGCCGAATTCCGTGGCGATCACCACGACGGTGTCGCGCCAGACCGGCCCGAGCGCGGCGCGCAGGCTGGCGAGGCCGTCGTCGAGATCGGCGAAGGGCCGGGCGGCGCGCACAGCCGGCCAGGTCCGCCCGGTGTGCAGATCCCATCCCGCAACGCGGCCGAAGCGATGCGGAGATCGGCGTCGGCCGCCAGCCGCGTGCCGATCGCGTTCATCGTTGCCGCAAAGGGTGCGTCTGCGCCGGCGAACGGCGGCAGATGCGTGGGGGCCGACGCGCCGCGCAGGATCGGCGGCGGCCGGTGGCCGGCCGCAAGCGCGCCCCCGCCCGCGCCGTTCGTCCGCAACAGCGCCGCGAGCCGGCCAAGCCAGCCGTCCCCGCCGTTTCCGGGGTCGGCGCGGCCGGTCTCCAGGGCCTCGATCGCCTCCGCATGCGACAGGCCGGGCCGAGACCCGCCGACCGCATGGACAACCAGCGCCTCGCCGTGGCCGGCCAGCGCCGCGAAGGTGGCGAGATCCGGGTGAAGACGGAAGCCGTCGACGACACGCCCAAGGGCGGCGTTTTCCGGATCGGGACGGAGGCTTCGAAGGCGCGGCTCGAACAGGGGCGCGGCGGCGGCCAGCCCGTCCATCCCGCCGCGCAGCAGCACGTGGACGAGCCGCGGACACGCCGCGCCCGTGTCGGAGGCCGCGGCGGTCGCCGGCAGGAACGCAGCGCCGAGCGAGGCGAGGACGACCGTCCGCCGGCTCGGCCGCCACGGAGCAGTGTCACGGTCAGGAATGGCGCCGGAAGCCGGTGTGTCCGCGTCGCGCATCGGTTCGTCGTCGCAGTGGCCGGGACCGCCCCGTGCAGGAGGCCTCGCCGAAATCGTCAGGTCAGCAGATCAGCAACTGGGTCCCCGCCGCGGCGAGGGCCGCCGTGATCGCAGGCGGCGGTTCAGCGTCGGTGACGATGACGTCGATCCGGGAAAACCCCGCAACCGCCGCGAAGGCCGTGACACCTAATTTCGACGAATCGGCGACGAGGATCGTGCGCGCCGCCACATCGATCATCGCCGCGGCCGCGGCTGCCTCCTCGATCACGCCCATCGACGGTCCGCGGTCGGAGATGCCGGTGACGCCGAGCACGGCGGTGTCGGCATTGATGCCCACCACCTGCGGGAAGCCGACCGGGCCGAGCGTCACCTGCGACACCGCCCAGTAGGCGCCGCCGAGGATGTGGATCGCCCGGGCGGCTGCCTCCGGAACCGCAGGCGGCAGGCGCAGGTTGTTGGTGATCACGGTGAGGTCGCGGCGCTCGCCGAGGGCCGCGGCGAAATAGCAGGTGGTGGAGCCGCCGTTGAGGATCAGCGTCTCGCCGTCGCGCACCAGCGCCGCCGCACGCGCGCCGATCCGGCGCTTGGCATCGGCCTGCGCGTCCATCCGCTGGGCGATGGAACTGTCGACCCGCACCAGCGCATCGTTGCGCACCGCGCCGCCATGGGTGCGCAGCAGAAGGCCGCGCTGCTCCAGAAGGTCGAGATCCCGGCGGATCGTGTCGCGCGACACTTCGAACAGCGTCACCAGTTCGGCGACAGTCACCTGGCCGCGCTCGGCGAGAAGCTCGACCAGCCGCTGCTGGCGCGTCAGCGGTAGCACGCCGCCGGCGGGCTCGTCGCCGCCGGATTTCGGGGTCGAGGGATCGGCATCGTTCATCCTGCGATCCTATGCGGGCGAGACGCCGCTGAGAAGCGCCTCGATCCGGTCCGATCGTGGACATGGCCGCCATCTCGGTCCGGGGCAGGACGGCGTGCACCGCAGCATCTTGCGCCGGTCCGCCGCGGGGATATGCTGGCGGCCAGCTCATGGAGGCCGTGCATGGACCGTCTGCCGATCATCGATCTGTCCGCGCTCGTCGGCGCGGATGACCCGGCGGCCCTTGCCATGGTCGCGGCCGAGATCGGCGCCGCCGCCCGCGGCCCGGGCTTCTTCTACGTCTCGGGCCACGGCATCGATCCGGATCTGCTCGCCGACGTGTTCACCCAGTCCGCCGCCTTCTTCGACCTGCCGCGCGCCGACAAGGCGCCGCTGTCGATCGAGCGCTCGCCGCACAACCGCGGCTATGTCGGCCTGCTCGGCGAGAAGCTCGACAGTGCCAAGCCCGCCGACCTGAAGGAGGCCTTCAACATCGGCCTCGACCTGTCCCCGGACGATCCGCGCATCCTCGGCGGCGAGCCGTTTCGCGGCGTCAACGTCTGGCCGGACCTGCCCGGCTTTGCCGAGACCATGCGCGGCTACTATGACGCGGCCTGGTCCGTCGGCCGGCTGCTGCACCGGGCGATTGCCGTCGATCTCGGGCTTGCCCCGGACTTCTTCGAGGACAAGCTCGACCAGCCGATGGCGGTGCTGCGCCTGCTGCACTATCCGCCCCATCCGGCGGGCGCGGAGGAGGGCCAGCTCGGCGCCGGCGAGCACACCGACTACGGCAACATCACCCTGCTGATGACCGACGACGTCGGCGGGCTGGAGGTGCGCCGCCGCGACGGCACCTGGCTGAAGGCGCCGCCGATACCCGGGGCCTTCGTCTGCAACATCGGCGACTGCCTGATGCGCTGGACCAACGACGTCTATGTCTCGACCCCGCACCGGGTGCTGAACGCGGGGGGCCGGGAACGCTATTCGGTCGCCTTCTTCCTCGACCCCAATCCGGATGCGCTGGTCGCCTGTCTGCCCGGCTGCGCCAGCGATGAGACACCGGCGAAATATGCGCCGGTGACCGGCGCCGACTATCTCGCCGCACGGCTTGATGCGACTTATGATTTTCGGCGCAAGGAACCGGCCTGATCGATGGCCGGACGGCGATCTGCCTCTGCACCCGGCACAGGCAGTATGACTTTCGCCTAAGAAATGATCAACAATACGGCCATTGTATGCAATCGGCGCCCATGACGCGTCGAGGACGCCCTGTTGCGCCCGCTTCGTCCCCGTCTCCCCACCCCAGCCAAACTTCATACTTCTGATTTTATTGAATTTTTTTTCAGACACCCCGGCACGGCATCCCGCTTCGCGCCATCTGGCACGACGGTTGCGATCACCATCGGCAGCCGCGACGGCGACAGGGAGGGATGGCAGGACGGCGAGCGCCGGCCGCCACCCGCAGGCAGCCACCGTCGAAGCCACCGACCGCCCGCGACCAGCTCCGGGCGAGGAATTTCCGAGGGGAAGCTCACATCATGATCAAGCGCCATTTCGACCGCCGATCCTTCCTGAAGGGCACGGCCGCAGGTCTCGTCGGCCTGTCGGCCTCGGGCCTCCTGACCCGCTCCGCCTTCGCGGCCGACATCACCGTCGGCATCCTCTACGTCGGCCCGCGCGACGACTTCGGCTGGAACCAGGCCCATGCGGTGGCCGCGGCCGCCCTCAAGGAGGTGCCCGGCGTCACGGTGGTGGAAGAAGAGAACGTGCCGGAGACCGTGTCGGTCTCGCAGTCGATGGAATCGATGATCAACCTCGACGGCGCGTCGCTGATCTTCGCCACCTCCTTCGGCTACTACAAGCCCTTCGTCCTCGAGATGGCCGCCAAGTATCCGGACGTGCAGTTCCGCCACGCCGCGCCGCTGTGGACCGACGCCGACCCGAAGAATGCCGGCAGCTACTTCGGCTATCTCGATCAGGCGCATTACGTCGACGGCATCGCCGCCGGCCTCTCCACCACCACCAACAAGCTCGGCTTTGTCGCGGCCAAGCCGATCGGCACCGTGCTGCGCAACATCAACTCCTTCACCCTCGGCGTGAAGAAGGTGAACCCGGCCGCCACCGTCCAGGTGATCTTCACCGGCGAATGGTCGATGCCGGTGCGCGAGGCCGAGGCCGCCAACGCCCTGATCGACGCCGGCTGCGACGTGCTCACCTGCCACGTCGACGGTCCGAAGGTGGTGATCGAGACCGCCGAGGGGCGCGGCATCAAGACCTGCGGCCACAACGCCAGCCAGGCCCCGCTCGCGCCCAAGGGCTTCATCACCGGCGCCGAATACAAGTGGTCGACGATCTACAAGGACTACGCGGCCAAGGTCGGCGCCGGCGAGGCGCTGCCGAACTTCATCGGCGGCGGCTTCGACAAGGACTTCGTGCAGTCGACCGCCTATGGCGCCGGCGCCACGGAAGCGGCGATCGCCGCGGCCGACACGGCCCGCGCGGAGGTCACGGCCGGCAAGCCGATCTTCGTCGGCCCGATCAGCAAGCAGGACGGCTCGGCCCTCGTTGCCGCCGGCGCCACCCTCGACAACTACGATCCCGCGCTCGACCAGACCGACTATCTCATCGAGGGCGTCGTCGCTCGGTGACCTGACGCCGGCGGCGACCCGGTCGCCGCAGACACAGGCAGCGGGCGGCCGGCGCCGCCCGCGCCGTTCGGGACGGCACGTCCGTTCCGTCCCAATCACGTCCGCTCCCATCACGCCGAAGGTGTGCCATGGCCGAAGCCTCGATCGAACCAACCGCGCGGCAGGGTCTGATGTACAGCGAATACCTCGACCGCTTTCGCCGCTCGTCGGAATTCGTGGTGATCCCGCTGCTCGCGCTCGTCGCCTCGGCGGCGCTGTTCTCGCTGTTCCTGATGCTGGTCGGCAAGTCGCCGGTGGAATTCTTCTCCCTCGTCTGGCGCGGCGGCTTCGGCACCGGCTTTTCGTGGCAGAACACCCTGGTGCGCGCCTCGCCGCTGATCTTCGCCGCGCTCTGCGTCGCCATTCCCGCCCGCCTCGGCATGGTGGTGATCGGCGGCGAGGGCGCGCTGATCCTCGGCGGCTTTGCGGCCGGCGCGATCGCGATCCCGCTGGTGCCGATCGCGTCGAATGTCCTCGTCATGCCGGCGATGTTCCTCGCCGCCGCCATTGCCGGCGGCGTGTGGATCGGCTTCGTCGGCTGGCTGCGCCATTACCGCGGCATCAACGAGACCATCTCCTCGCTGCTGCTGTTCTACATCGCGACGTCGGTGCTGAACTTCTTCGTCGAGGGCGCCCTGCGCGATCCCTCCGACCCGAACAAGCCGTCGACGGCGCCGATCGGGGCGGAGAACATGATCGGGCCGATCCCGGGCACCTCGGTGCACTGGGGCCTCGCCTTCGGCGTCATCGCCTGCCTCCTCGTCTGGGTGCTGATGAACCGCACCACCTTCGGCTTTGCCGCCCGCCTCACCGGCGGCAACGTGCGCGCCGCCCAGGGCCAGGGTCTGCCGGTCGGCAAGCTGGTGCTGGTCTCCTGCGCCCTCGCCGGGGCGCTCGCCGGCATCGCCGGCTATTTCGAGGTGGCGGCGATCCACGGCAAGGCCAACGCCTCGCTGATCGCCGGCTACGGCTTCACCGGCATCCTCGTGTCCTTCCTCGCCCGCCACAATCCGCTGGCGATCATCCCGGTCGCGATCATGCTCGGCGGCATCGCCTCCTCCGGCGGTCTCGTGCAGCGCCGCATGGACCTGCCGGACGCCACCGTGCTGGTGCTGCAGGGGATGATGTTCCTCGTGCTGCTCGTCAGCGAGACCATGTACGGCCGCCTGCCGTTCTTCAAACCGAAAGGAACGACGTGATGGGTGACGATGCCGGCTTTACGACGGTTCTCTTCGCGATGATCGCAGGCGCGATCCGCGTGTCCACGCCCTTCCTGTTCGTCAGCCTCGGCGAATGCCTCACCGAGAAGTCGGGGCGCATCAACCTCGGGCTCGAGGGTACGCTGGTGTTCGGGGCGATGTCGGCCTACGCCATCTCCTACCAGACCGGCTCGCCGTGGCTCGGCGTGGTCGTCGCCGGCATCGCCGGCATGATGTTCGGCGCCATCCACGGCTTCATCTGCAAGCTGCCGAAGGTGAACGACATCGCCGTCGGCATCGCCATGATGCTGTTCGGCACCGGCCTCGCCTTCTTCTTCGGCAAGGCCTACATCCAGCCGGCCGCGCCGCGCCTGCCGTCGATCTCGCTCGGCTGGTGGTCGGACGATCCGCAGGTCCGCCAGGCCCTCGACGTCAACCCGCTGTTCCTCGTCGGCATCGTGCTGGCGATCGTGCTGTGGTGGGGGTTCCGCAACACCCGCCTCGGCCTGATCGTGCGCACCACCGGCGACAGCGCGCCGGCGGCGCTCGCGCTCGGCGTCAACGTCAACGTCGTGCGCTTCCTCGCCACGGCGGTGGGCGGCTTCTTTGCCGGCGTCGGCGGCGCCTTCCTGTCGCTCTACTATCCGGGCAGCTGGACCGAGGGCCTCTCGTCGGGACAGGGGCTGATGGCGGTGGCGCTGGTGATCTTCGCCCGCTGGAACCCGCTCGCCTGCTTCGGCGCGGCGCTGCTGTTCGGCGCGGCCGGCGCGCTCGGCCCGGCGCTGCAGTCGATCGGCATCTCGCGCGGCTACCACTTCTTCAACGCCGCGCCCTACCTGATGACGCTCGCGATCATGATCCTGTCGATCTCGCCGAAGCGCTCGCTGAAGGGCGCGCCGGGAGAGCTGTCGATCACCAAGTGACGCCGGCGGGCGGCGGTCAGCCGCCGCCCGCACACCCGATCATCGGGCAATCCGGCAATCCGGGGCAGGACAGACAACACCGAGGGTCAATCGGGGCGAACGGCCATATCGGGGGGCCGCAGTCGCAAAGGAGCAGGCAGGATGAATGGTCTCGGAGGTCTCAACAAGTCGCCGAACGGCGTCGTTCTCGGTCTGGTGCAGCTCAAGCTGCCCGTGGTCGTGACACCGGAGGATCTGGCGGCGCAGACGGCCCGCATCGTCGAGATGGTCGGCAAGGCGCGCCGCAACCTCGGCACGATGGATCTTGTCGTGTTTCCCGAATACGCGCTGCACGGCCTGTCGATGGACACCAACCCGGCGATCATGTGCCGGATGGACGGGCCCGAAGTTGCGGCGTTCAAGAAGGCCTGCATCGACAACCGGATCTGGGGCTGCTTCTCCATCATGGAGTACAACCCGGACGGTTATCCGTGGAACACCGGCCTGATCATCGACGACCAGGGCGAGGTCAAGCTCTACTATCGCAAGATGCATCCCTGGGTGCCGGTCGAGCCGTGGGAGCCGGGCGACCTCGGCATTCCGGTGATCGAGGGCCCGAAGGGCGCGAAGATCGCGCTGATCATCTGCCACGACGGCATGTTCCCGGAGATGGCGCGCGAGTGCGCCTACAAGGGCGCCGAGATCATGCTGCGCACCGCCGGCTACACCGCGCCGATCCGGCAGAGCTGGCGCTTCACCAACCAGGCCAACGCCTTCCAGAACCTGATGGTCACCGCCAACGTCTGCATGTGCGGCTCGGACGGCAGCTTCGATTCCATGGGCGAAGGCATGATCGTCAACTTCGACGGCACGGTGATCGCCCACGGCGAGACCGGCCGGGCGGACGAGATCATCACCGCGGAGGTGCGCCCCGATCTCGTGCGCGAGGCGCGGATCCACTGGGGCGTGGAAAACAACATCTACCAGTTCGGCCACCGCGGCTATGTCGCGGTCAAGGGCGGCGCGCAGGACTGCCCCTACACCTTCATGCAGGACATGGTGGCGGGGACCTACCGGCTGCCCTGGGAGGACGAGGTCAGGGTGACCGACGGCACGAGCTGCGGCTTCCCGGCGCCGACGCGGATGTATGGCGAGAGCGCGAAGAAGGAGGCGGCGGAGTGATCGTGCGGAGTGCGCTTTCTCCAGGGGTTGTGGGAAGGCCGAGCCTTGCCGCTCACCCCTCTCCCTGTCCCTCTCCGACAGGGGGAGAGGGGACGATGAAGGCGAGGGCCGTGTCCCCTCGGACCTCTCGCCGAACCAAAGCGTCGCATTGCGGACGGACGTGCAATCCTGCGTCCCCTCCCCCCTTGTGGGGGAGGGACAGGGAGAGGGGTGAACGCCACGGCAGGACGCGCGCAACGCTGATCGAAAGGCCCCATCCATGACCGCCTCCCTCGACGAGCGCATCGAGGCCGTCCGCGTCCCCGGCGGGCGGACCATCGATTCGGAGCCCTATGCCTGGCCCTTCGACGGCGACCTGCGGCCCGAGAATACCGCGATCGTCGTCATCGACATGCAGGTCGATTTCTGTGCCCCCGGCGGCTACGTCGACAGCATGGGCTACGACATCGCGCTGACCCGCGCGCCGATCGCACCGATCGCCCGGCTGCTGGAGGCCGTGCGGGAAAAGGGCTTCACCGTCATCCACACCCGCGAGGGCCACAAGCCGGATCTCTCGGACCTGCCCGCCAACAAGCGCTGGCGCTCGCAGCGGATCGGCGCCGGCATCGGCGACCAGGGGCCGTGCGGCCGCATCCTCGTGCGCGGCGAGCCGGGCTGGGAGATCATTCCGGAATTGCAGCCGATCGCCGGCGAGGCGATCATCGACAAGCCCGGCAAGGGCTCGTTCCTTGCCACCGACTTCGACCTCGTGCTGCAGACGAAACGCATCCGCAACATCGTGCTCACGGGCGTGACCACCGACGTCTGCGTCCACACCACCATGCGCGACGCCAACGACCGCGGCTACGAGTGCCTGCTCCTGTCCGACTGCACCGCCGCGACCAAGCTCGAGAACCATCTCGCGGCCCTCGACATGGTGAAGATGCAGGGCGGCGTGTTCGGTGCGGTGGCGACCTCCGACGCCTTCATCGCGGGGATCGCCTGAGATGCGGCAGGCCCACGTCCACAGGCTGGCGATGCGGGCTCCCGACGATGTGTCGGGGCTGAGCGCGGCGATCGAGGCCGGCCGGATCGCGCCGGCCGGGATCGTCGGCATTCTCGGCAAGACCGAGGGCAACGGCTGCGTCAACGATTTCACCCGCGCCTTCGCCGTCCGCGCCCTGACCGACGCTCTAAGGCCGCATCTCGGCGACGACGCGCTGGCCCGGGTGTCGATGGTGATGTCCGGCGGCACCGAGGGCGCGCTGTCGCCGCACATGCTGGTGCTGGAGCGCCGCGAGAGCGCGGCCTCGTCCCCGTCTCCGGCGCTTGCCGTCGGTTCGGCCCGCTCGCCGGACCTGCCCTTCGAGCATCTCGGCCGCCGCCCGCAGGCACTGATGGTGGCCGACGCCGTGCGCGCCGCCATGGCCGATGCCGGGCTGGACGACCCGGCGGACGTGCATTTCGTGCAGATCAAGTGCCCGCTGCTGACCGCCGGACGCGTCCGCGACGCCGAGGCGCGCGGGCAGACCGTCGCCACCCGCGACACGCTGAAATCCATGGGCCTGTCGCGCGGCGCCTCGGCGCTCGGCGTCGCCATCGCGCTCGGCGAGATCGAGGCGGCCCGCGTCACCGACGACGTGATCGGCCGCGACACGACCCTGTGGTCGGGCCGCGCCAGCACGTCCGGCGGCGTCGAGCTTCTCGATCACGAGGTGGTCGTGCTCGGCATGAGCGCCGCGTGGACCGGGCCGCTCGTCGTCGACCACGCGGTGATGGCCGACCAGATCGACGTGGAGCCGGTGCGCGCCGCCCTTGGCCGCCTTGACCTTGGCGGCTTCGGCCAGATCCCGGCCGGCGACCGCGGCCGCCTCGTCGCGCTGCTCGCCAAGGCGGAGGCCGGCACCAGCGGCACCCTGCGCGCCTGCGCCACACCATGCTCGACGACTCCGACATCTCGTCGACCCGCCACGCGCGGGCCTTCGTGGCCGGCGCGCTGGCCGGCCTCGTCGGCCATGCGGAGATCTTCGTGTCCGGCGGCGCCGAACACCAGGGGCCGGACGGCGGCGGCCCGGTGGCGATCATCGCGCAGCGCGCGCAGGCCCATCCATCCAGCCCATCTTCCTCACTCGAAGGCGAGGTCTCTCCATGACGGCAGTTGCAGCGGTGTCAGAGGCGCCGGCCAGGCGCGCGATCGGTCTCGAGACCATCGGCATGACCAAGATCTTCGGCTCGCTCGTCGCGCTTGGCGACGTGTCGATCACGTCCGCCCCGGCTCGTTCCACGCGCTGCTCGGCGAGAACGGCGCGGGCAAGTCGACGCTGGTGAAATGCATCATGGGCTTCTACCAGCCGACCCGCGGAACGGTGCTGGTCGATGGCAAGGAGACCGACATCGCCAATCCGAAGATCGCCCGCGATCTCGGCATCGGCATGGTCTACCAGCATTTCACGCTGGTGCCCTCGCTCACGGCCACGGAAAATCTGGTGATCGCCCGCGCCCACGTGCCGGCCGTGATCGACTGGAAGACGGAGAAGAAGGCGCTCGACGCCCTGTTCGACCGCATGCCCTTCCGCGTGCCGCTCGACGTGCCGGTGTCCTCGCTCGCCGCCGGCGAGAAGCAGAAGCTGGAAATCCTCAAGCAGCTCTATCTCGACCAGAAATTCCTGATCCTCGACGAACCGACCTCGGTGCTGACCCCCGGCGAGGCCGACGAGATCCTTGGTCTCCTGCGCACGATGACCGATGCCGGCGACCTGACGATCCTGATGATCTCCCACAAGTTCCGCGAAGTGACCGCCTTTGCCGACGAGTTCACCGTGCTGCGCCGAGGCCAGCGGGTCGCGGCGGCATGACCGGCGCCGTGCCGGTCTCCGAGATGAGCCGGATGATGATCGGCGACATGAAGCTGCGCGAGCAGGCCGCCCGGGTCACCCACACGGCGAAACCCGTGGTGCTGGACCTTGCCGGCATCTGCGCCGACGGCGACGACGGCCTGCCGGCGGTCGACGCGGTCAACCTCAAGATCCACGCCGGCGAGATCGTCGGCATCGCCGGGGTGTCGGGCAACGGCCAGTCGGAGCTGATCGAGACCCTGTCCGGCCAGCGCGAGCTGACCAACGGCCGCTTCTTCGTCCACGACAAGCCCTACGAGCCGACGCGCGGCAAGATGGCGAAGTTCAAGGTGTTCGGCCTGCCGGAGGAGCCGCTGCGCAACGCGGCGGTGCCGAAGATGTCGGTCGCCGAGAATCTGGCCTTCCGCTCCTTCGACCAGCCGCCGATCTCCAAGGGACGCGGCTGGCTGTCGCCCGGGCCGATGCGCTCGAAGGCGCGCGAGCTGATCGCCGCCTACCGGGTCAAGACGCCCTCCCCGGACGAGCCGATCCAGAATCTCTCGGGCGGCAACGTCCAGCGCGCGATCCTTGCCCGCGAGCTCTCGACCGAGGTCGACGTGCTGATCGTCGCCAACCCCTGCTTCGGCCTCGACTTTGCCTCCATCGCCGAGATCCGCGGCCAGATCATGGACCAGCGCAACCGCGGCGCCGCCGTGCTGCTGGTCTCCGAGGACCTCGACGAGATCCTGGAGCTGGCCGACCGGGTCGCGGTGATGTCCGAGGGCAAGATCACCTATGTGGCAAAGACCACCGAGACCGACCGCAACACCATCGGCCAGGCCATGGCCGGCCATCACTGAGGAGGCGGCCATGAGGGTGTTCGGCTTCGAGAAGGTGGTGGGGGTGGGCACGGCGAATGCGCTCCGTGTCGCTCACCCATCTCCCTGTCCCTCTCCCACAGGGGGAGAGGGGACGATGATGGCGAAGGCCGTTGTTGTCGCGACCTCTCGCCAGGACGGAAGGCCGATTTTCGAGAGGGGTTCTTCGGCCTCCCTGCGCCGTTCTGGTTTCCCGTCGTCCGAGCGGCGCCCCACCGCGCTCTTCCGGAGCTTCCACCCATGATCACCGTCGACGCCGCCCCCTTCCCCTATGCCTTCCCGCCGGACAGGGTGGCGCTCATCGTCATCGACATGCAGCGCGATTTCGTCGAGCCCGGCGGCTTCGGCGAGACGCTCGGCAACGATGTGGCGCGGCTGCAGGCGATCCTGCCCGGCGTCGCCGGCCTGCTGAAGGTGTTCCGCGACAACGGCTGGCCGGTGATCCACACCCGCGAGGGCCATCGCCCGGATCTCTCCGACTGTCCGCCCGCCAAGCGCCTGCGCGGCGAACCCACGTTGCGGATCGGCGACGCGGGGCCGATGGGCCGGGTGCTGATCCACGGCGAGCCGGGCCACGGCATCGTCGAGGAATGCGCGCCCGTGGACGGCGAACATGTGATCGACAAGCCGGGCAAGGGCGCCTTCTATGCCACCGAACTCGGCGACATCCTCGCCCGCCACGGCATCACCCATCTGGTGTTCGCCGGCGTGACCACCGAGGTCTGCGTCCAGACCACCATGCGCGAGGCCAACGACCGCGGCTTCGAGAATCTCTTGATCGAGGACGCGACCGAGAGCTACTTCGCGGAGTTCAAGGCGGCGGCGATGGCGATGATCCGGGCCCAGGGGGCGATCGTCGGCTGGACCGCGCCGCTTGCGAACCTGCAGGCCGCCGTTACCAGGGAGCTGGCATGACCGAGGACTTCGATGCGAACGCCTATGTGGACATGATGGCGACGGTGATGGGGATCGAGATCGATCCGGCCTGGCGGCCGACGGTGGTCGCCAACATGATCAACACGCAGAAGATCGCCGCGCATCTGCTCGACTTCCCGCTCGACGTCCATGTCGAGCCGGCCTTCCGCTTCGAGGCCTGACCCGATGCCGATGGACCTTCTGAACGGCACCGCCGCCGACATCGTCGCCGCCGTCACCCGGCGCGAGGTGTCGGCCCGCGACATGGCGACCCGCGCGATCGAGACGATCTCCGCGAAGGACGAGAGCCTGCGCGCCTTCACCGACGTCACCGCCGCCCGCGCCCTTGCCGAGGCCGACGCCGTGGATGCGCTCATCGCCAAGGGCGAGACTCCGCCGCTGGCCGGCGTGCCCTATGCGGTCAAGAACCTGTTCGACATCGAGGGCCTGCCGACGCGCGCGGGCTCGAAGATCAACCGCGAACTGCCGCCGGCCACCGCCGACGCCGCGCTGGTAACAAGGATGGCCGGCGCCGGGGCGCTGCTGCTCGGCGGGCTGAACATGGGCGAATACGCCTATGACTTCACCGGCGAGAATGCCCACGACGGCAACGCGCTCAACCCGCACGATCCGACCCGGATGACCGGCGGCTCGTCGAGCGGGTCGGGCGGCGCCGTCGCGGGCGGTATGGTGCCGGTCTCGCTCGGCTCCGACACCAACGGCTCGATCCGCGTGCCGGCCTCCTTCTGCGGGCTCTACGGCCTGAAACCCACCTTCGGCCGGCTCAGCCGGGTCAACTCCTATCCCTTCGTCGCCAGCCTCGATCACCTCGGCCCGATCGCAAGGTCGCCGCAGGATCTGGCGCTGGTGTTCGACGTGCTGCAGGGCGACGATCCGCGCGACGAATGGCAGGCCCGCATGCCCGTTCTGCCGACCCTGCCGGAACTGTCCCGCGGCGCCGAGGGCCTGCGGGTCGCGGTCGCCGGCGGCTATTTCCGCCGCCAGCAGATGCCGGAGCGACCGCCGCGGTCGATCTCGTGGCACGCGCGCTCGGCGCGACCCGCGAGATCGAGATTCCGCAAGCCCGCCGCGCCCGCGGCGCCGCCTATGTGATCACCAATGCCGAATCCTCCGGGCTGCATCTACGCCAGCTGCAGACCCGGGCTGCCGACTACGATCCGGACACGCGCTCGCGCTTCATCGCCGGCGCTTCGTGCCGGCGGCCTGGGTGGTGGCCGCCCATCGCTTCCGCGCCTGGTTCCGCGAGGAGATGCGCAAGGTCTTCGAGGAGGTCGATGTGATCCTCGCGCCGGCAACCCCTTTCCACGCGCCGAAATCGGGCACGAAGACCGTGGTGCTCGACGGCGAGGAACTGCCGACCCGCGCCAACATCGGCATCTTCACCCAGCCGATCTCCTTCGTCGGCCTGCCGGTGGTGGCGGTGCCGGTGTGGCTGGAGGGCGCCGGCCTGCCGATCGGCGTGCAGGTGATCGCCCCGGCCTGGCGGGAGGACATTGCCCTGCGCGTCGCCCACCAGCTGGCGGCGGACGGGATCACGAGCGCCCCGGTGGCCAGACGAACCGAAGGCGGGCAGGCTGAAGGCGGGCGGGCAGGCTGAAGGCGGACATGGCAAGACGGGCGACGAGCGCGAAAGAGACGATCGGCGAGGCGGAGCGGCCGGCCATCCGGCGCAAGGGCAGGACCCGCACGGAGGATCTGCGGCTTCAGCTGGCCGACGAGATCATGCGCGGCGAGCTGGCGCCCGGAACGCCGCTCGACGAGGCCCGCATCGCCGCCCGCTTCGGCGTGTCGCGCACGCCGGTGCGCGAGGCGCTGCGCCAGCTCGGCTCCAGCGGTCTCGTCGAACTGCGGCCGCATCGCGGCGCCGTCGTCTCGCCGTTTTCGGCCACGCGCTTCACCGAGCTGTTCACGGCGATGGCCGAGCTGGAGGGCGTGTGCGCGGGCCTTGCAGCGGTCGGCATGCAGGCGGCCGAGCGGCGCGATCTGGAGCGGGTGCACGGCGCCTTCGGCGACCTCGTGCGCACCTCCGACCCGCAGCGCTATCACGAGGTCAACGAGGCCTTCCACAACGCCGTCTATGCGGGGGCCCACAACAGCTACATCGCCGAGCTGACGCTCTCGACGCGGCTGCGGCTGCAGCCGTTCCGCCGCGCCCAGTTCCGCAACATCGGCCGCCTCGCCCATTCCTATGCCGAGCACGACCGGGTGGTGCAGGCGATCCTGCGCGGCGAGCGCGACGAGGCGGAGAATGCCATGCGCGAGCACATCATCCGGGTGAAGGACGCCGCCGAGGACTATGTGGAAAGCTTCGCCGGCAGCTGAGCGCGACAGGGATCGGCCCGGTATAAGAGATGTGTGACGACTTTGCCGGCGCGCCACAGCAGCGCCGGTACACGACATGGCCCGGCAGAGACGGGCCCGAGCGACACGAGGACCCATGCCGACCTTCGACTTCGACATCGCCAGCCTGCGCCGAGCCTATGCGGCGGGCCTCGATCCGGCCGAAGTGGTCGGCGACGTCTATCGCCGGATCGCGGCGGTGGACGATCCCGGCATCTTCATCGCGCTGTTCGATGAGGCCGAGGTGGTTGCGGCCGCCCGTGCCCTGCCCGCCTTCGATCCGGCGCTCTACCCGCTCTGGGGCGTTCCCTGCGCGGTGAAGGACAACATCGACGTCGCCGGCCTGCCGACCACGGCGGCCTGCCCGGCCTATGCCTACCGGCCGGCCCATGACGCGGTCGCGGTCGCCCGGCTCAGGGCGGCCGGGGCGCTGGTGATCGGCAAGACCAACCTCGACCAGTTCGCGACCGGCCTCGTCGGCGTCCGCACGCCCTATCCGGTGCCGCGCAATGCCTGCGATCCGAGCCTCGTGCCGGGCGGCTCGTCGTCGGGCTCGGCGGTCGCGGTTGCCCACGGCCTCGTCGGCTTTTCTCTCGGCACCGACACCGCCGGCTCGGGCCGGGTACCGGCCGGGCTCAACAACATCGTCGGCCTGAAGCCGACGGTCGGCGCGGTGCCCGCCACCGGCATGCTGCCCGCCTGCCGCACCCTCGACTGCATCTCCGTCTTCGCCGCCACCGTGTCCGACGCCTGGGCGGTGTTCTCCGTGATCGGCGGCTTCGATGCGGCCGATCCCTACTCGCGGCCCTTCGCGGCGGCCCTGCCGACGGACACATCTGCCCTGCGCATCGGCATCCCCGACGCCACCTCCCGGATCTTCTTCGGCGACACGATCGCGGAGGCCGCCTTCGACGCGGCGCTGGCCGACCTTGCCGCGCTCGGCGCGACCTTCACGCCCGTGGACCTCTCGCCCTTCTTCGAGGTGGCGCGCCTGCTCTACGAGGGGGCCTGGGTCGCCGAACGCCACGCGGTGCTGGAGCCGTTCCTGGCGACCAACCGCGACGACGTGCATCCCGTGACGCTGGCGATCACCGAAAAGGCGCTCGGCCTCACCGCCACCGACGCCTTCCGCGGCTTCTACCGGCTTGCCGACCTGCGCCGCCAGACCGCGCCGGTGTGGGAGGCGATCGACCTGCTGGTCGTTCCGACCGCGCCGTCGATCTGCACCCTCGAGGAGATCGCGGCCGAGCCCGTCGCCGCCAACAGCCGGCTCGGCACCTACACCAATTTCGTGAACCTGCTCGACCTCTCGGCGCTCGCCGTACCCGGCCGCTATCGCAGCGACGGCCGTCCGGCCGGCGTCACCCTGATCGGCCCCGCCTTTGCCGACGGCAGGCTTGCCGCGCTCGGCGCCGCGCTGCACGGCGCGAGCGGACTGCCGGCAGGCGCCACGGAGACCGTCGTCGCCGAGACGCTGCCGTGACCGTCCACAACCTTGCGATCTCCGCTTCAGTCGGCCGCTGCAATCCCGGCATGGCGCAGGACGTCGGCACGGTCGGTAAGGTCCACGGAAATGTGGATCGCGACGAGGCCGGCCGCCTTGGCCGAGGCAACGCCGGTGCGGCTGTCCTCGACCGCCAGCACCTCCTGCGGGGCAAGGCCGAAGCGCTCGCAGGCGAGACGGTAGGGCTCGGGATCGGGCTTGCCGATCGACACATCGTCGCGGCTGACGCTGAAGTCGATCAGATGCAGGATGCCGAGGGCGGCGAGATTGGCATCGACGATGCGGCGGTAGGAGTTGGAGACGCAGCACTGGCGGATGCCGGCGGCCTTCAGCGCCTCCATCGTCGCGACGACGCCGTCGAAGGGCGTCAGGGCCGTGACCCCGGCAAGATATTCGGTGACGATTTCCTCCAGCCAGACGTCCTGCGTGAGGTCTTCCGGATAGGAGCCGCGGAAATAGTCCCAGACCGCGTCCATGCTGACGCCGAGATGCTCGGGATCGACGGGCGCCACCGTCACGCCGTAGCGGGCCGAGACGCGCCGCAGCGCGTCGTGGTGATGCGGCTCGCTGTCGACCAGCGTGCCGTCGATGTCCCAGGCCACTGCCCTGATGGTCATGCCGCATTCTCCCGCCGCGCGCTGTCCGGTCCTCTGCCGGGCACACCGCGCGCGGGTCTTCCTGCCATCGCACGGCGGCAGGGGCAAGGCCGCCTTCGTTGGGGCGCATGCGCGCGGAGGCCGGCATGTTCGACCTGATCTTCCGGCAGGCGCGCACGCCGGAGCATCCCGATCCGGTCGATGTGGCGATCGCCGGCGGCCGGATCGCCGCGATCGCACCGCGCATCGACGCCGTCGCGCCGGAGTTCCTGTGCGACGGCGGCCTGCTGTTTCCCGGCTTCGTCGACAGCCACATCCATCTCGACAAGGCCTGCATCGCCGACCGCTGCCAATTGTGCGAAGGCACGCTGGCCGAGGCGATCGCCGAGACCGGGCGCGCCAAGCGCGGCTTCACCCGCGAGGACGTGACGGCGCGCGGGCGGGCCGTGCTGGAGCGGGCGATCATGGCCGGCACCACGGCGATGCGCACCCATGTGGAGATCGACCCGCGCATCGGCCTCACCTCGTTCGACGCGATCACCACCCTGAAGCAGGACTTCGCCGACCTGATCGACCTGCAGATCTGCGTCTTCCCGCAGGAGGGCCTGACCAACGATCCGGGCACCGAGGCGTTGCTCGACGAAGCCCTGCAAGCCGGCGCCAACCTGCTCGGCGGCTGCCCTTACACCGACACCGATCCGAAGGCGCAGATCCGCCGGCTGTTCGACCTTGCCACGCGCCATGGCGTCGATCTCGACTTCCATCTCGATTTCGACCTCGATCCGGCGGGCGGATCGCTGGACGACGTGATCGCCGAGACGACCATGCGCGGCTATGGCGGCCGGGTCGCGGTCGGCCATGCGACCAAGCTTTCGGCCCTGCCGACGACGCGGCTGGAGCGCACCGCCGACCGACTGGCCGAGGCCGGCGTCGCCGTGACCGTGCTGCCGGCGACCGACCTCTATCTCACCGGCCGCGACCGCGACCATCTGGTGCCGCGCGGCGTTGCCCCGGCCCACCGGCTGGCCGCGCGCGGGGTGACGACCTCGATCGCGACCAACAACGTCCTCAATCCGTTCACGCCCTTCGGCGACGCCAACCTGATGCGGATGGCCAATCTCTACGCCAATGTCGCGCAGGTCGGCACCACGGCCGACCTTGCCCGGGTGTTCGGCATGGTCTCCACGGACGCCGCCCGGCTGATCGGCCGCGAGGAACACCGGGTCGTGCCGGGCGCGCCCGCCGACCTCGTCCTCCTCGACGCGGTCTCGCCGGCCGACGCCGTCGCCCGCATCGCCCAGGCCCGCGCCGGCTGGAAGGCCGGCCGCCAGAGTTTCGAGCATCCGCTGCCCCGCCTCGTCAACAAGAAGGAAAGCCCCGCATGACCCCCGAGAGCGCCAGTCCCGAGAGTGCCAGTCCCTTGAGTGACATTCCGGAGATCGACATTCCCGAGGTGCGCGCCGAAGTGGCGGAGGCCTTCGCCCGCTACGAGGCGGCGCTGATTGCCAACGACGTCGACACGCTCGACGCGCTGTTCTTCAACGCGCCGACCACGATCCGCTACGGCGGCGGCGAGAATCTCTACGGCTTTGCCGAGATCGCCGCCTTCCGCGCCGGCCGCAGTTCCTCCGGGCTGGAGCGCACGCTCGACCGCACGGTGATCACCAGCTACGGCCGCGACTTCGCGGTCGCCTCCACGCTGTTCCGCCGGCCCTCCACCGCCAGCAAGCTGGGACGGCAGATGCAGACCTGGGCGCGCACAACGGCCGGCTGGAAGGTGGTCGCCGCCCACGTCAGCCTCATCCCCGATCCGGAGGTGGCCTCCGCAACGTCCGCCCCTGCTCCGGATAGGGACCGGATCGAGGTGGCGGTCGTCGGCGCCCACCTCTCCGGCATGCCCCTCAACGGCGAACTGCTCGGCCTCGGCGGCGAACTGTCGTCGGTGTCGCGCACCAGTGCCGACTACCGGCTGTTTGCCCTCGCCGGCGGCCCGCCC